>NZ_JBXWQF010000001.1:0-413779 GCF_059612245.1 Ruegeria sp. CDSA079
TATATCCTGACCAAGGAAGAAGGCGGTCGTCACACGCCGTTCTTCGCGAACTACCGTCCGCAGTTCTACTTCCGTACAACTGACGTGACCGGCACCGTGACCCTGGCAGCTGGCACCGAGATGGTTATGCCTGGCGACAACGTGTCGTTCGAGGTTGAGCTGATCGCACCGATCGCGATGGAAAACGGCCTGCGTTTCGCCATCCGCGAAGGCGGCCGCACCGTTGGCGCCGGCGTTGTGTCGAAGATCGTAGAATAATCGATAGGCCGGGCTTCAGCCCGGCACATCGGTGAGACAAAGAAGGCCGCCCCACAAGGGGCGGCCTTTTTTTGTTGAACAAAACGTGCCGCTTAAGTTGTTCAGGGTTATTGTCACAGTAGTGTGTCGAGGGTGAAGTCAGACAATACTAGTCGGCTAGAAATTTCTTGTGCTTGTGTGCGTCCAGAATACGTTCGCCAACCTATGGACCCAGTTTCATCGTCGATGACAATCTCAGCATGAACATTTTTCTGATTTCGGGTGCGCTCAGGTTAGAGTCTGGCCAAGGGTATTCTGAAAGCATTCAACCTATCTCGAACTGGCTTCAATGAGTTGCAGCGAAAACAGTTAGCTTGATTGCAATAAGTGGAGTTGTGCGTTCGTGAAGCACAGGGAACTTCACATGTCTCTCGAATGACTTCGTAAACTGAAAATCGCCACATTTTCGAAAGGCTAATTTGAAGAAAAAGAACCCCTCCATCGAACTTAGTTCCATATCGCTCTATTGCTAGCGCTTGCTCACGCTCCAGATCTCTTAATATCAGATCAAAATTCGCATCCAGATGTTCACATGCGTGTCCAAAGTTGTCATTTCTTGTATAGGCACAGCTTTGTGCCGACTTCGCACCATTTATCGTAAATATTCCTGTGATTGGCGCGCGCATTCTCAATTAATCTTTGCAAGCTAAAGGCGGTGGAAAATTCTTGAAGCATAGCTGTCTTGTTCGGTTGAGTGATTGATCGTTTGGGAACCTCATAACGTTCTAAATCTTAAGTCAACAAAACCCCCTTACCAACACCGCCGATGCCCGCGAGTTCTCAACAAGAACGTCAAGGCGGGGTGATTCCCGCCTTTTGGGGTCGATGAGGGTTAGGGACGCGCATTCAGCCTCAGCAAGAATGTAAAAACCGAACCATAGGAAACGGCGCGGGAAGGCGTTTGTGCTGTTCGCGATGATGAAGGGGCGGATTTTCTCCTCAAACAGCGTGGCTGAGGCAAAGGTTCAAACTAGGGTTTTTGAATACCGTTCAGGCTGAGAATACCCGACGAAGGAGGTGAGAACGACTGTTGACGCTAAACACCTGAGCTTTCTCAGTCAGAAACGTCTTTCGAGCCCAAGCTCAAAGTTTGTCTCGGTAAACTTATAAGCCGGGATGTCGGAATCGGTTTGGATGTATTCAATCAGACCAAAGGGGGAAAACCCGTTTCCAATGAACAGATCGTTCTTCTCAATACGCAAACGCGACCCCCAAGACGTTTCATTCGGGTTCCCGGTCAGCAGGGGGCTAGGTGTCTTGAAAGACTTGTTTTCCAGATAGACAGAGGGCTGGAAGGTAAACCCGCCGCGGGCGTCAAATTGGCCGAACACGGTCAGCCTTTTGCGCGTGTAGTTCTCTAGCGCGTCTTCAACGGATTTGTCTTGATAGAACGCGCTGACACCGACCAGGCCGCGGCCACCGACAGAGCGTCGCACACCAAACTCTCCTTCAAAGGAATGCCCGTCAAGCGTGCTGGAACGAGGGCTGTGCAGCTTTGACCCGGTCAAAGCTCCAAATATGGAGCCCCCTAACAGGTTACGCCGTTCAAAGGCAGCCTCCAGCGAGATGCGGTTCTCATAGGTTCGTCCGCCAATCAGCCGGGTTCCTATTGCAGGTCCGAACGAGCTTGTGGTGTTTTCCGACAAGGTGCGCAGGCCAAACCGACCCACGAAGATGTAGTCATCGTAGCGTGAGGTTCGGGCCTCGGTCACGTCGAAGTTGAAGGACGCATAGGCGACAGTTTGCAGATCGGAAAACCCAAGGTTCACGGGTTGTCGAAAGTTTGCTGCGCCAGTGGCGCGAACCCCGATCTCGGACGATGTATCCCGATTCAAAGTGAAAGGCAGGTTGAGACCGGCGAAATTCAGCGTGATCTGATCCGTTTCGTATTTTCTGGGATTGCCGACAGTTGTGAACCTGAGGCTGAGGTCCCAGTCAAAGCCCCGGCGCGCATCAATTTCTCGGATGAAAGCCAAAACACGTATGCGCACCGAGTCGGGCAGATCGCCGGACAGGACAGTAAAGAATTCGTTTCGCGCGCGGTTTCACTGTCGGGCCATGAAGTATGCGCGTGCCAGTTCCAACCGCACCCGGGTCAAGTTTGGGTTTGCAGCCAGAATTGTCGAAAATTTTTCGATGGCGGCCTCGGGACGGCCATTCTGCATGTCAGCCAGGCCACTCAGAAAGACAGCTTCGATTTCAAATTGATCTGCGGTCTGCGAAACGGTTTGGGCCGATTCAGCAGCTGCCTGATGCGTGGTCATCGTGCCTGTCAGGACGACTATACAGGCTGAAACCATCAGAGCCCTGGTGACGCGGAAGGTTTTCATCGCATGGTCCCACAGCGGTTGAAGATCGAAACTTGGCATGATCCAAGAAACAGCGCGTTGCGGGTTGTTCGGCCCCCAAGACAGTGTCGGTCTTGCCATTCAGATTGAAACTGTCGCATTTGAGGCAACACTGAAAAATGCCTTTAGATTGAATTGATAACACGACTTGCGCCGTATGGATGAATTACTACTGTTTCGCCAAAACGTTGACTACGGAGCAGTTATGAATACCAAGATTAGTTGCAGGTTTGCAGCAATATTTCCGATTGTATTTTTGAGCGCCTGCGGCGGTATCGCCGGGTTGGATTTTGATCTGGATGATGATGACTCATCTTCGGGCGGGTCGGGTGTGCAGGGGCCAGTTTCGACGACACCTGCGCCAAAAAATAAACCTGCCGCAGGACGGTACCGCGACATTGAACGGTCGTGCGGTTGTTCAGACTTTTACGACGAATCAAACTACGCGTGCCGTGGCTGTCCAAAGCCAATCGATTCCTTCAAATTCCAGCGTAACCGTGTCTACAAGCGGGGGCGACATCATCGCATTTACCGGTTCTGCTACCGGGTCGAATGTGAATTTGGACAGCCGTACTGGTGACAACGTGCAACAGGGGACAGTTACGGCAGTATTCAATTCCCCGGATCTGGATAGAGGCGCTGTGTTGCTTGACCCGTCACGCACGCGGTTCGAGTATCAAACCTTCGGGTCGTGGATCGAGGGGCGCAACCAAGCAAGGGGAACTGCGGCTGCGGGCTCTTACGGATCGGTTACGCCGACGGCTGACATGCCAACGGGGCGCAACGCGTCGTACCAGGGCGCCAGCACGGGTGTTGCCCGCCTGAGTGACGGCAATCAATATCAAACCAGTTCGAACATAAATGTGACCACCGATTTTTCCAGCGCCACGATTTCAAGCACGAATACAGATGCCACCAGCTTGGTGGTCGGCGTGCCAGACCGGGCTGCGCCTGAGCTGGACTTTAGCGGCTCGGGCAGCATCTCGAATTCCGGGTTCACGGCGACGGTTGCAGGGCCTGGCACTAACGGCGAAGCATATGGTGTGTTTTATGGGCCAAACGCCGAAGAAGTAGGTGGAACCTTCCAGGTCACAGGAGCGAATGGGGTATCTCATATCGGTGCGTTTGGCGCCGATTGATCCGCATGACAGAGCCCTCGGACATCAAGGGCTCTGTTGCTTTTGTTGGGGCTGAACGGCGTGTTTGGCTCAGCCCCAGATCTCAGAATTACGACAGGGCCGACTCGGCCGCCGCCCGCACGGCCTGAATGTTTTCGCCGTACACTTCTGGTTTCGTCACTGAGCCACCTTTGAACACGGCTGATCCGGCGACCAGAACATCTGCGCCTGCTGCCGCGACCAGCGGGGCGGTCGTTGGATCAACACCACCGTCGATTTCGATATGCACCGGGCGGTCGCCGATCATCTGACGCAGCTTGCGGACCTTGCTGGTCATGTCGATGAATTTCTGCCCCCCAAAGCCCGGGTTTACGGTCATCACGCAGACCAGATCAGTGAGGTCCAGCAAGTGCTCGACCGTTTCAGCCGGAGTTCCTGGGTTCAGTGCAACACCGGCTTTCATTCCAGCGGCGCGAGTTGCCTGCAGCGTGCGATGTGTATGCGGTCCGGCTTCGACATGCGCGGTCAGAATGTCAGCCCCGGCATCCGCGTAGGCTTGGATGTAAGGGTCAACTGGTGTGATCATCAGGTGCACGTCCATCACAGTTTTCACATGCGGGCGAAAGGCTTTGACGGCAGGCGGGCCAAAGGTCAGGTTCGGAACGAAATGGCCATCCATGACATCCACGTGGACCCAATCCGCGCCTTGTGCCTCGATGGCCTGAATTTCTTGCCCGAAATTGGCGAAATCAGCGGACAGGATCGACGGTGCGATCTTGATGGTGCGGTCAAAGCTCATGGTGGCCTCGTATCAGCTAAAGAGTCGCCGATGCGTATACCTGCGGGGCAACGGGTTGGATAGCCCCAGCACACCGGGGTGCGTTACAAAACTTTCACGACGATGACACATATTCTTTGAACGGTATCTGTAGCTGACCGCCAATACGAATTGGGGGTGGCCTGTGCTGCATATCAAGAAACTGACCAAACGCTTCGGTGACAACGTCGCGGTGAATGCCGCGACGCTGGATGTAGACAAGCCCTGCATGATAGGGATCATCGGACGATCTGGTGCAGGCAAGTCGACGCTGCTGCGGATGATCAACCGACTGACGGATGCCAGCGACGGTGAAATCCTGTTCGAAGGCCGCGATGTGACGCAAGTGAAGGGCCGCGACAAGCGCGCTTGGCAGGCTGATTGCGCCATGATCTTTCAGCAGTTCAACTTGGTGCCGCGCATGGATGTGGTGTCGAACGTTTTGCACGGAACGCTGAACCGCCAGTCGACACTGGCCACTATGTTCAACCTGTTTCCGATGGATGAAATCCATCGCGCAATCGACATCTTGGACCGTCTGGGTATTGCCGAGCACGCGCCGAAGCGCGCCGAGGCCCTGTCGGGCGGCCAACAACAACGTGTCGCCATCGCACGCGCCCTGATGCAGGACCCAAAGATCATTCTGGCAGACGAGCCCATCGCTTCGCTGGACCCGATGAACGCTCAGGTTGTGATGCAGGCGCTGCGACGCATTTACGAAGAAGATGGCCGTACCGTTATCGCCAACCTGCACACGCTGGATACCGCGCGTCGCTATTGCGACCGCGTGGTTGGTATGCGCGACGGGCGCATCGTCTTTGACGGCTTGCCCGAGCAGCTGACAACCGGTGTTGCACGAGAAATTTACGGTGCCGACGCCAGCTTCTCGGAAGAGGCGACATCGACCGAGATCGAAACTCTGGACGCCACCCAGAAGGCCCTGATGGAAGCGGAAGCGACCATCTGAGCCACCAACCCCCTTTCATCGCCCGGCCCGATGAAAGGCCGGGGCAATCAAACTGGAGAGAGACAGATGAATAAACTGATTGCTGCCATTGCGGCTACCACTGCGCTTGCCGCCCCGGCCATGGCTCAGGACATCAGCGAATTTCGCATCGGGATTCTGGGCGGTGAGAACGCTCAGGACCGTCTGAACAATAACGAATGCCTGCGTGAATACACCGAAGAGGCGCTGGGTGTTGAGACCAAACTGTTTGCGCCTGCCGACTATAACGGTGTGATCCAGGGTCTGCTGGGCGGCACCATCGACATGGCATGGTTGGGCGCGTCGGGTTACGCCAAAACCTATCTGAGCGATCCTGAAGCGGTTGAGCCGGTTCTGGTTAAGGTGAACGTTGATGGCGGCTACGGTTATTACTCGATCGGGTTTGCCCGCAAGGACAGCGGCATCACCTCGCTGGATGACATGAAAGGCAAGACCTTTGGCTTTGGCGATCCGAATTCGACCTCGGGCTACCTGATCCCGTCCATCGAAATCCCGCAGGCTACTGGTGCCACCATGGATTCGGGTGACTACTTTGGTGAAGTGAAGTTCACCGGCGGTCACGAACAGACCATCGTCGCAGTCAACAATGGTGATGTTGACGGTGGTGTCACATGGGCTGACGGTCTGGGCAACTGGGAAGACGGATACAACTCGGGCGCGCTGCGTCGTGCCGTTGATGCCGGTCTGGTCGACATGAACGACATGGTTGAAATCTGGAAATCCAAGCCGATCCCGGAAGGTCCGGTTGTTCTGCGCACCGCGCTGCCTGCGGATGTCAAAGAAAAGATGACAGCCCTGATGGCTGGCCTGCACGAGAAAGATCGTGACTGCTTCTACGGCGTTGCCGCAGGTGAGGCGAAAGCGTTCGAGCCGATCACGCATGATGCCTACGAAATCATCATCGAAGCACGCAAGCTGAAGTCCAACTAAGCCTGCATATCCAATGTTCGGGGTTCGGTGGAAATCCGGCCCCCGTTTTTCCACTCAGGAGCATTCCATGACAGACCTGACTGCTGGGTCCCCGACCGTCGATCAGATCCGCGACGAATACACCGCGATGGCGCGACGCAAGAGGGTCTATGGTGGTATCCTTCTGATCTTGTTCGTGGCCATGATGGCCGCAGGATTCCGCACAGCCGACGGCCGCAATGCGGGCAGCTTCATCGACGGCTGGCGACGGATTTTTGACTATCCGACCGAGGTTCTGTCCGAGGCGTGGGAAAAGATCGCCGAAATGCCGGCGAACCTTGTTGAGTTCTTCCCGGCGCTTGTTGAAACCCTGAATATTGCCGCAGCGGCCACTTTGGTTGGTGCAATATTGGGAACGTTCCTGTCGCTGATGTCGACGCGCGGCATGGCCTACTGGCCGTCGCTGATCCCACTGTTCCGCCGTATCTCGGATGTCTTCCGGGCAATCCCCGAGATCGTCATCGCGTTGGTTCTGATCTTTGTTCTGGGTGGTGGCCCGGTTCCTGCAATGATTGCGATTGCCATCCACACCGCGGGCGCGCTGGGCAAGCTGTTTTCCGAGGTCAACGAAAACGCTTCGCTGAATCCGGTCGAGGGGTTGCAGTCCGTCGGCGCCAACTGGTCCCAGCGCATGTATCTGGGTGTGATCCCGCAAGTCGGACCGAACTATGTCAGCTATGCGCTGTTGCGGTTTGAAATCAATATCCGCGCCTCGGCCATCCTTGGGTTCGTGGGTGCCGGTGGTCTGGGCTATGAGCTGCGCAACGCCATGTCCTGGGGGCAGGGGCGTTATGATGAGGCTGCGGCCATTTTCCTTTTGCTTTTCGTAACAATCGTCGTCGTAGACCAGCTGTCTGGTGTCCTGCGCGACCGTCTGACTCATGGGTCGGAAAAAGGAGCCTCGGCATGAGCACCTTCGCAACCAATCTGTCTGTCGATGAGCTCAAGGCTGAAGCGGACCGCCTGTTCAGCCGCAAGAGGCTGATGAATTTCGGGTTGCCCGCTCTGGTGCTGGCTTATCTGGTCTACGTCTTCTTCGCCTTTGACGTGCCGGGAATTGCATCGCGCGCGAATTGGGAAAACGGCAAGACGCTGGTGTCTGACAGCTACAGTTACAAAACCCATATCGAGCGTGACAACCGCACCGGCGAAGTCTCTGCCGCGATCGAGGGCGAGCGCAAAGGCGCATATCCCGAAGGTCAGGCCCCGGATTGGGTGGCATTGGGCGAGACAACGGTGATTGATCTCGAAGATGGTCACGTTGTGCGCTTTGGTCCTGAGACGGTGGAATATGACATTCCCGGCTATGGCACCATCCGCGCGACGCCTTCGCGGGCAGCCGGTGTGCAGGCGGAATTTCCCAGCAGAGAAGTCCCGGACTGGATCAACGTATCCAAGAACCGGCTGGCTGTGACCACTGACGCGGGTCGTTTGACAGTCACGCGCAACCGGTCGGAGGTGTTCCGCTATTTCACAGGGTGGGAGCTGTTCTGGTTCACGCTCGACAGTCCTTACTATGGAAAGTCGTTCCCGGAACTGGCCGGGCGCGCAGCGTCGGGCGAAGCGGGTGCGATCTTCAATGATTTCTGGACCAACAAGATGTGGCGGCATCAGGACGTGGCTTGGGCCATCTTTGAAACGATCCTGATGGCGTTTCTGGGCACGCTGGGCGCGGCCATGGTCGCCCTGCCGCTGGCCTTCCTTGCGACACGCAATTTCAACCCGATGAAATCCGTCCGCTTTGCAACGCGCCGTGTGTTTGACTTCGTTCGCGGCGTGGATGCGTTGATCTGGACCGTAGTCCTCGCCCGCGCCTTTGGTCCCGGACCGTTGACGGGCGCACTGGCCATTCTTGTTACGGATACGGGGACCTTCGGCAAAATTTTCTCGGAAGCGTTGGAGAATGTGGATCAGAAGCAGATCGAAGGCGTGCAGTCCACGGGCGCAAACGCCCCCCAACGGTATCGGTTTGGGGTTATCCCTCAGGTCACGCCTGTCCTGCTCAGCCAATTGTTGTACTTCCTTGAATCCAACACCCGCAGTGCGACGGTGATTGGTGCGATCACAGGCGGTGGTATTGGTCTTTTGCTGACACAGGCGATTATCACGCAGAAAGATTGGGAAGAGGTCGCCTATTACATCGTGCTGATCATCCTGATGGTGATGCTGATGGATTGGTTCTCGGGGTGGCTGCGCAAACGTCTCATTCAAGGTGAAACGGGCAAAAAGCGTAAACCGCGCGATCCCAATCGCAAGCGGTTCCTGCTGCCCTGAACTGAGTTAAGGAAGTCAAGAAAATGGCCAGGCTTAGTGCGGATCAACCGTTCATCCATCCCGACTGCCAAGTCACAAACAGCAGCTTTGGCGCATATGTGGAAATTGGCGCAGGCAGTCGGATCGCGAACTCGAACTGGGGGGATTACTCCTATTGTGACAGGACGTGTGATATCGCAAATGCAGAGATCGGCAAATTTGCGAATATTGCAAGCTTCACGCGGATAGGGGCCACGGATCACCCGCTGGAAAAAGCATCTCTGCATCATTTCCACTACCGTTCGGCGGATTACTGGGACGACGCAAAGGATGATGCGGACTGGTTCGCGCGTCGCGCCGGTCGGACGGCCCGGATCGGGCACGATACCTGGATCGGACACGCCGCGATCATCAAGCCGGAAGTCACGATTGGCAACGGAGCAGTCATTGCATCTGGGGCGATTGTCACCAAAGACGTGCCACCTTATACGATCGTTGCTGGCGTAACCGCCCAACCTATACGTCGCAGGTTCCCTGAGGATGTGGCGGACCGGATGGAGCAACTGTCCTGGTGGGACTGGGACAACGCGCGTCTGAGGACAGCTTTGCCCGATTTTCGAAACATGCGCGCTGAGGCGTTCCTGGAGAAATACGAATAGGTTTCGCAATCGTCTGGCCAGAGCTCCCGCGCCCAACGGGATGAGATCTCCGTAAGGAGGTCGAGGACGAGCGGGAGACCTTGCGGGTCTATTCATCGTTCAGTGTCAGCGTGACACGCTCTCCCGCGAAAACGGTTCTGCCATATTCTACCGGTTGGCCATCGGGGTCCGCGTTTACGCCGACCGAGAACAAAACCGGAGCCCCTTCAGACAGTTGAAGCTGTAAGGCCTGTGTTGCCGTTGCACCGCGTGCGGTCAAACGGGTCGAGATGCGCGTGTAATCTGCGATGCCGCAAGCCTGCAGAGCTTTTGTGACAGACTGCGTTTCGGTCAATGTCTGCACCAGATCGGGAAAACGCGCTGCTGGAAAAACGCTTTGAAACACGGCCACAGGCTGCCCGTCCGCCAACGAAAGGCCATCATAGACATGCACAGGATCACCCTTGTCCAAACCCAGGGCGTCCGCTTCGGCTTCATCTGCCGCGCGTGTGGTGAGGGTCAGAATTTTCTTACCCGGTATTTTGCCGCTGGCTGAGATGTTCTTGTGATATCGCACCCTTTTGCCGATCGGGTAATCCGTTGGTCGCGCCGCCACAAACACGCCTGCGCCACGCCTGGCGTGGACCAGACCTTGTTCTGACATGTCGGCCAGTGCGCGCCGCACCGTGTGGCGATTGACGCCATACGTGGCAGCCAATTGTGCCTCGGTCGGCAAGCGATCTCCGGTTTGATAGCGCTCCTCGGCGATGTCCGAAGTCAGGCGCAGGGCTATGCTTTTCCAGATCGGTGTTTTGTTCATGTCATCAAATCTTCACACAGTTGCAGATTGCTCCTCGGAAGCCAAAAGGTTAGTATTTGTCTAGTTGTATAGTTCATGTAGACAACCCGGCCAAGAGGCTTTGATGACAGAAAACACAAATATCACGACCGAGGCGCGGAAGGATTGGATGGGCCTGCTGGCCCGTGCGCCGGATGACGCTCTGATGTCGCTATGGGACGGCATTCAGAACCGCCCGAGTTTTGAATGGCTGCGCAGTCCCGAAGTGGGCGGCGTCATGGTGCGTGGACGCACAGGTGGCACCGGAGCACCGTTCAACCTGGGCGAAATGACCGTCACGCGCTGCTCGGTCGTGCTGCAGGATGGCACGGTCGGTCACGGATATGTTCAGGGCAGGTCGAAGCCCAAGGCAGAAGCTGCGGCATTGGTTGATGCCATGATGCAGACGTCGGCTGCGGGTGATTTGCAGGCACAACTGCTCGACCCTTTGCACCAGCAGATGCAGGCGGTCAAAACCGCGCGTGCCGCCAAGGCAGCCGCCACAAAGGTCGAGTTTTTCACGCTGGTTCGGGGGGAAGACTGATGGCGGCACAAACACAGTTTTCCGGCGGCTTTGAAAACGTACCTGTCCAGGCCGCCCATGCGTTCCGCGCGGCCATGACTGTCATGGCGCGTCCGGGTGAAATCCGCGCCCTGACGGGTATTGAGCCACCTGCGCCCCTGTCCCTGGCGGCTGGCACGCTGTTGCTGACGCTGTGCGATCCTGAAACAAAGGTTCATCTGGCAGGTGATACTGACACTGATGCGGTGCGCAAATGGCTGACCTTCCACACAGGTGCGCCGATTGTGTCTGCGGACCAGGCAGATTTCGCCGTTGGAACGTGGCGCGCGCTGGGTCCGCTCAACACCTATCGCATCGGAACGCCGGAATACCCGGATCGGTCTGCGACCCTGATTGTGGAATGCGACCAGCTTGAACAAAGCGGCGCCGTTCTGAGCGGCCCGGGGATCAAGACCACCACACGACTGTCTCTGCCGGACATCTCAGCGCTTCAGGGCAATGCGACGCTCTTTCCTCTGGGGTGCGATTTCTTCTTTACCTGCGGTGACAAGATCGCGGCCCTGCCGCGCAGCACGCAGATCAGGACAGAGGGCTAAGCGATGTATGTTGCTGTCAAAGGGGGCGAAAAAGCCATCGAGAACGCCCATACGTGGCTGGCCGAAGAGCGCCGTGGTGCGACAGATGTGGCGGAGCTGACTCTTGCGCAGATCCGTGAACAACTGAGCCTTGCGGTGAACCGCGTCATGGCTGAAGGGTCCTTGTTCGACCCCGATCTTGCTGCACTGGCCATCAAACAGGCGCGGGGCGATCTGATTGAGGCGATTTTCCTCCTCCGCGCCTACCGCACGACACTGCCGCGATTTGGCTATTCCAATCCGGTTGAAACTGGTGAGATGGCCTGCGACCGCCGAATCTCGGCCACGTTCAAGGATGCGCCCGGGGGGCAGGTTCTGGGGCCGACATTTGATTACACGCACCGTTTGCTGGACTTCAAACTGGCAGCTGATGGTGAAATCCCCGAGGCTCCTCAGGGCCCCGCACGTCAGGAACCGACGCCCCATATTACTGAATTTCTGAAGGGTGAGGACATCATACAGGATGAACCGGCGAGTGATGAGACCCCGGGTGATCTGACGCGTGAACCGATGGAATTTCCGTCCAACCGTCCCCTGCGCCTGCAATCGCTGACACGCGGGGATGAGGGGTTTATACTGGGCATGGCCTATTCCACCCAGCGTGGCTACGCCCGTAACCACGCTTTTGTAGGTGAGTTGCGGATTGGTAAAGTCGAAGTGGAGATGGACATTCCCGAGCTCGGTTTTGCCATAGATATCGGTGAGGTCGAACTGACCGAGTGTGAGACGGTGAACCAGTTTACGGGCTCCAAGACCGAACCACCGCAGTTTACGCGTGGCTATGGTCTGGTCTTTGGTCAGTCTGAACGAAAGTCCATCGCGATGGCGCTGGTTGATCGTGCGCTTCGTTGGGAAGAGCTGGGCGAAGACAATCTGGGTGCCCCTGCGCAGGATGAAGAATTTGTCCTTAGCCACGCAGATAACATTCAGGCCACCGGTTTCCTCGAACATATCAAACTGCCGCATTACGTCGACTTCCAGTCTGAACTTGAGCTGGTTCGTAAACTGCGTCGCGAGGCTGAAGAGCGTATTACGCAAAAGGAGGCCGCAGAATGAAGGCTGTCGTTTTTGACATCGGAAACGTTCTGATCCAGTGGGATCCACATCTGGCCTGGTTGGACGAGATGGGTAGCCGCGAGGCGGTAGCAGAGTTTCTGACCCGCATCGATTTCCAGGATCGGAACCTGAGGGCAGATGGCGGCGAGAACTTCACCGATCTGGCGTCTGAACTGGATGACGCCGAAGACCGGCGACGCCTGGGCGTTTACGTCGAACGCTATGCCATAACCGTTCCGCACAAGATCGAAGGGACCTGGCAGGTGCTCTATCGATTGAAAGAGCAAGGCACCCCGGTTCACGCGATCACCAATTGGTCAGCGGAAACTTGGCCTGTTGGCGTCGGCGCGCATCCGGAATTGGGCGACGTCTTTGGCGTGACCGTCGTGTCCGGGCAGGAAAGGCTGTTGAAACCGCAGCCCGAGATTTTTCATCGGTTATGTGAGCGGGCCGGGCTTGCTCCTGAGAACTGCATATTCATCGACGACGGGTTGCACAATGTCGAAGGCGCGCGCGCCGTTGGCATGGATGGCATCCACTTTACCACGCCTCAGGCGCTGGAAGGCGCGCTGATCGAAAGAGGTCTCCTATGAGCGAGTACAATTTCGCCTATCTGGACGAACAAACCAAACGAATGATCCGCCGGGCGATCCTGAAAGGTCTGGCCGTGCCGGGCTATCAGGTGCCCTTTGCCAGCCGCGAGATGCCTATGCCTTACGGCTGGGGAACGGGGGGCGTACAGGTCTCGGCCGCGACACTGACGCCCGAGGATACGTTCAAGGTGATCGATCAGGGCGCAGATGACACGACGAATGCGGTGTCGATCCGCAAGTTCTTTGAGAACACCGCAGGGGTTGCCACCACGGAAGAGACGGAAAAGGCCACTGTCATCCAGACCCGCCACCGCATCCCCGAGGCGAAGCTGCGTGAAGACCAGATCATTGTCTATCAGGTTCCGATCCCTGAGCCGTTGCGCTTCTTGGAACCGCGCGAAACCGAGACGCGCAAGATGCACAGCCTTGAGGAATACGGGCTGATGCATGTGAAACTGTATGAGGACATCAGCCAGCACGGAGCAATCTCGACCGCTTATGCCTATCCGGTGAAAGTGTCTGGCCGGTATGTGATGGACCCGTCTCCGATCCCGAAATTTGACAACCCAAAGCTCGAGATGGATGCGATCCAACTGTTCGGCGCCGGGCGTGAGCAGCGTATCTATGCGGTGCCGCCGCACACCAAGGTCGTGAGCCTCGATTTTGAGGATTACCCGTTCGAGGCGACCAAGGCCGATCATCCCTGTGACCTGTGCGGGGCCGAGGACAGCTATCTGGACGAGGTCATCATGGATAACGCAGGCAACCGGATGTTTGTCTGTTCCGATACCGATTACTGCCGGTCGCGCCGCGAGGCAGGCCATGTGGGCCGACTGGCCGAGGAGAACGCGGCATGACCCCCCTGTTGCAAGTCAAAGGCATCGAAAAGCGCTATGGTGCGCGGGTCGGATGCACGGAAGTGAATTTTGATCTCTACCCCGGGGAAGTGATGGGGATCGTCGGTGAAAGTGGCTCGGGCAAGTCGACCTTGCTGAATTGCATGGCCGGTCACCTGGAGCCGGACGCCGGGCAGGTGATCTTTGATACTCGCGTGGACGGACCTGTGGACACGGTTACCATGTCCGAACCCGAACGCCGGATGCTTAGCCGCACCGACTGGGCGTTTGTGCACCAGCACGCGCGCGACGGGCTGCGGATGTCTGTCAGCGCGGGCGGCAATATTGGTGAGCGGCTGATGGCAGTCGGCGACCGGCACTATGGCGACATTCGGGACACGGCCGTCGACTGGCTGGGCCGGGTCGAGATTGATGCTTCTCGCGTCGATGACCGCCCCAGCGCGTTTTCCGGAGGGATGCAGCAGCGTTTGCAAATTGCGCGCAACCTGGTGACAGGTCCTCGGCTGGTGTTCATGGACGAACCGACCGGAGGGCTGGACGTTTCCGTTCAGGCGCGCCTGCTGGATCTGCTGCGCGGGCTGGTGCGCGAGATGGGGCTGAGCGCCATCATCGTGACGCACGATCTGGCTGTGGTGCGTCTGCTGGCGGACCGGTTGATGGTGATGAAAAGCGGTCATGTGGTCGAGGCCGGACTGACCGATCAGGTGCTGGACGACCCGCAACATGCTTATACGCAGTTGCTGGTGTCCAGCGTTCTGCAGGTTTGAGTATTTGGGAAAAGATGAAGCGATGATTGAACTGATCGATGTAAGCAAAAGCTTCACCCTGCATAATCAGGGCAGCGCCGTGATCCCAGTGATGGAAGGCGCGTCGCTGAAGGTTGAGCCGGGGGAATGTGTTGCTTTGACCGGCTCGTCCGGTGCAGGCAAATCCACGCTGATGCGTGTAATCTATGGCAACTATCTGGCGGCCTCTGGTCAGGTATTGGTCGGGGGGGTGGACGTTGCCAAAGCCGCGCCGCGCCAGATCCTGTCGCTGCGTCGCGACACCCTGGGTTATGTCAGCCAGTTTCTGCGGGTTGTCCCCCGAGTTCCGACGCTAGAAGTTGTGGCAGAGCCACTGCTGTCTGTAGGCTGTGACAAACAAGTGGCGCTGGACAAGGCGGCCGGGTTGTTGAAACGGCTGAATATCCCCGAGCGTTTGTGGACCCTCAGCCCCACGACATTCTCTGGCGGTGAACAGCAGCGGGTGAACATCGCGCGCGGCTTTGCTCATGAGTATCCGGCGATGTTGCTGGATGAGCCAACGGCGAGCCTGGATGCGCAGAACCGGGAAACTGTTCTGTCCCTGATCGAAGAAGCAAAGCACCGCGGTGCTGCGATTGTTGGGATTTTCCACGACCTCGAAGCACGTGAGCGGGTTTGCGACCGCGAGGTCAATGTTTCGGACTTTACACCAGGGCTGGCCGCATGACGCTTGCCCCTGTCATAGCCGTTGTCGGCCCCTCGGGCGTCGGCAAAGACAGCGTCATGCAAGCGTTGGAGGCCCGTTCGCCAGGCGTCCAGCGCTTGCGGCGTGTGATTACCCGCCCCGAAGGGGAAGAGGGCGAGGATTTCGACCGGGTGTCGGTCGAAAGATTTCAGCAGATGGACCGCGACGGTGCCTTTGCGTTGAGTTGGCCTGCGCATGGGCTGTTTTACGGCGTGCCGAACGCGATTGCGCAGCAACGGCAGGAGGCCGACGCTGTTCTGGTCAACCTGTCTCGTGCGGTTTTGGTGCAGGCGCAGGAGGTCTTTGGCGATCTGATCGTGATCTCCCTAACTGCCAAAGCCGAGGTTCTGGCACAACGACTGTCCTTAAGAGGGCGGGAAAGCGCGGGTGAGCAAGCGCAGCGGCTGGGTCGTGCCAAAGCGCCTTTACCCGACGGTTTGAAGCGGGTCATCGAAGTCGACAACTCTGGTGCGTTGGAAGACACCGTCGCCGAGATTCTGTTGCGACTTCAACCGGAGAGCGCATAGCGATGGATCAGGTGAAACCGCCCATCTTCAGCCTCGCCCATCAGGGCCAAATCGGTGATCTGAAAGGGTCGCGGCAGCAACGGGGCGAGATGGGTCTGCAGAGCGTCTTGGGTGGCCCTAAGGGTCGGTTTGTCCAGCTTGCCGCTGAGCGTGATGTGAAAGCGAAACGCGTCCAGCACGTAAGGATATCCCCACTGAACCAGATTGGCGTCCTGTTCCGGGGTCAGCCCGGCGGCGCGGCGGCGGGCCAGTTCAGCCTCAGATGCGGTTTCGCGAAAACCGTCCAACTCCTGAACGCAGGCGTTGGCCAAGGTATTCAGCGCTTGCATTTCGCCCACCGGACGCAGAGCGAGAAAGCGGCCAAGCCGCGCGATCTCGAGACCATCCAACGTGACAGGCGGCTGGTTGGAGGCGAGCGAACCGCAAGCCATGTGCAAGGCCTCGTACGTATGCCCGTTGCGCAATCGGAAGGGCGGTTTGAGCGTTGCGTGCAGCCCGTATTTTCGCGGTACCGCCGTAACGGCGGCAACGTCGATGCCCCCAATGACCGGATGAGCGACCGAAGTACCGGCTTCCATGTCCCAACCCAGCCAGCTGGTTGCAAATTTCGTCCACTCGGCCCGTGCGGGTGGCGCAAAATAGATCGCGTATCGCGTGAATGTCACATTGGCCTCCTATTGCGTGGCCTTCCACTACCTCAAACTGTGTGAAGCTCAGATGACAGAAGACTTGATCCTTGCCAATGCCACGCTTGTGTTGCCGAATGAAACCGTAACCGGCAGCGTCCGGATTGTGGGTGAAACAATCGCCCAGATTGATACCGGAAACGCGGTTCCGGCTGGCGCGATTGATTGCGAGGGTGACTATGTCAGCCCCGGCCTCGTCGAGCTGCATACGGATAACCTTGAGCGTCACATTCAACCCCGCCCCAAGGTGGACTGGCCACATGCCGCTGCGATCCTTGCGCATGACGCGGAACTGGCCAGCACCGGGATCACGACCGTGTTTGACGCCATGCGCGTGGGGTCGATCCCATCAGGCGCGGCGCGCTACGGCAAATATGCCCGTGGTCTGTCGCAGGAATTGTGGGACCTGCGGGAACAGGATGCCCTTAAGATCAGTCACTTCCTGCACCTGCGGGCTGAGGTGTGTTCAGAAACTCTGCTCGAAGAACTGGATGAATTTGGGCCAGAGGACAGGGTTGGTCTTGTGTCCATTATGGATCACACCCCCGGCCAACGACAGTTTCGTGATCTGAGTAAGCTTGAAGCGTACTTGAAAGGCAAACATGCCATGGACGATGATATGTTCATGCAGCATGTCGCCCAGTTGACGGGACTTCGGGATCGCAATGGCGATGTACATGAAATCGAAACCGTCAAGGCCGCCCGTCGTTTCGGGGCCGTTCTGGCCAGTCATGACGACACAACCGAAGATCAGGTGAAAGTCTCTGCCGGTCACGGCATTCGCCTGGCCGAGTTCCCGACCACGGTCGAGGCAGCGCGGGCCTGTTACGATCACGACATCAAGGTCATGATGGGCGCGCCGAACATCATTCGCGGTGGCTCGCATTCGGGCAATGTCGCGGCGCGAGAGTTGGCCGAGCTTGGGCACCTGGACATCATGTCTTCAGATTATGTGCCGTCGGCCCTGTTGCTGTCGGCGGCCATGCTGGGTGAGATGTGGGATAATATGGCGCGCGGGATGAAAACGGTGACGCTGGCCCCGGCGCAAGCGGCCGGGTTGGAAGACCGGGGCGAATTACGCGCCGACGCCCGAGCCGATGTCATCCGTTTCCGGATGCGAGCGGGTGTTCCGGCCCTGAACTCGGTCTGGGCGCGCGGTCGGCGTGTGGCGTAGTCAAGCAGTGTAGAAAAGATATCGGTCCGGGGCGATCGTCTCGGGCCCTTTGATCTTGTTGAAACCGACAAGGGGTTGGCCGGAAATCAGCAACCCGCCGGGCTGCATGACCTGCGCGATCAAAGGGCTGAGACGCGCCGCCTCGGCGACATCTTCCCTTTTGATCCCGCGACCAAAATCGTAATGCGCCAACGCTATCCTATGCCCATCTGCCGCCAGTTTCTGCAGCATTGGCTTGGCCTCGCCTTGTAGGAAATCCTCGGCCGGAGGGGTGCTGTCCGGATGGCATTGCAGCACCCGATCCATCACCCAGATACGGCGTTCCGGAAGGATTTCGCGCAGGTGATCATAGGTGCGGCCGTTGCCCAGCCCCATATCCAGAACATCGCCCGACTGACCGGTGATCCGCTGGGCTGCCCAGTTCAAACCGTCGCGTTGAGCCGTCAGTCGGCGCAGCATGGAATCCAGTCGACTCATGGTGATGTCCTTATTTGTTCATCGGTGCGACCCAGGCCGTGGCAGGGCCATTCAATAATTTGCGCAGCAGGGCCTCGGTAAAGGTCCAGATGCCCTGATCATGAACCAGATGATGGGTCAATACGCCAAATGGTTCTGCGTTGTCTGTGCGTCCTTCGCGCCGGTCCCGTAACAGACCAACTGTTTGCGCGATCAGGATATCGGGATTGATCAGCCCGCGTGTGCCGCGCCAGTCAATCGGGTCAAGATGCGTGTTGACCTGTTCGAGACCCGGTGCGGCAAAGTGTGTTTTGCGGGGCGTTGATGTGGACAGGATACGAAAGCCCACAGAGGGAAGCTGCGCAGCCATCTCCGGCGCAATGCGGTTCCATGGGGGAACGAACATGGGCCGCACATTGTCATCGAACAGCATACCCAGACGTGCCATCCCTGCCTTTGCATCTTCAACCATAAGGTCCAATGGTCGATTAAGCCGGAACTCGGCCTTCTTCTCTCCCTTTGGTGCGTGGTTCGCGTGGGCCCAGCCGTGAATCACAGGAACCAAAGAGGGTCGGTCCGCGACATACTCGGCCAACGCCGGGGTAGCGTCCTTGGGAATGACAGCCAAATGCACGGGTAGACCTAATTTCTCGGAGATTTCAGCCAACTGGTCCAGCTGCGGCGTCGGAGCGATGGCGTCATCATCACGCCACCAGAGCGGCAATGACATACCCGACGCACGCCAGTGATCCAGTTCCGTGTTCAAAGGCTGCCAATCAGGGGTCATGCACTCTGCCCCAGCAGTCGTTTGGCGATGCGCACGCTTTGGGCGGCTCCGTCAAAGCCAAAATCCTGCTTTGTGCGGGGACCATCGGCAAGGATGCGTTCAACTGCTTGGGCCAGTGTGGTTCCGCTCAGGTGCCGACTTTCAAGCACTTCTATTGCGGACAGACCCGACAGGCTTTGCCCACGCAAGCCTTGTTCAACTTCTTTGCCGTCATCGAATGGTACAAAAACCGCAGGCGTGCCGCATTGCAGAATATCCATGGCGGTGTTGTAGCCACACATGCTGACCGAGGCCGCGGCGTGCGGCAGCATCTGACGAAAGTCCGGGCGCACCGGTTCAAGGATGACCGAGGTTCCTTTGGCCTGTTCCGAAAGGTCCGCAATCCGCGCCTTCGCATCTGTCCCGCCCACCAACAGGCGCCAGCGCCTGTTGGGAATCTGGCGGGCGGCCTCGATGGCCGCGCGAAAGATCGGTTGCCCCACGGACCCGCCGCCAGCGCTGACCAGAATTTCACCATCACCCACCGCATCCGGGTGAGGTTGAGGTAATTCAGGCGCGGCAAAGCCAGTATAGTGCAACCGGTCTGCTAGTTGATCTGACACCGGCCAGCTGACCGACAGAGGTGTCACGCTTTCGGTCGAGTGAACCAGGACGCCGTCATAATAACGAGTTACGATGTCGTCCGCGCGCTCCACTTTGGCGGGATTCGAAGGCGGGGCCAGAATGTCCCGGATCGATCCCAGAATAACCGGGGGTACCGGCAGCTCTGTTGCTGTGCTCAATGCTGCGTCGAACTCGGCAGTCAGAGATCGGCGGCCAAAGGGATAAAGCTCGGTGATCAACACCTGCGGATGGAACGTCTTTACGGCCTGCACCAGGGCCGTCATCCGCGCCGCATGATAGTTGGCATCGGCCTCTTCGCCGGTTTGGGTCAGCAAGCGGGTGAAGTTGGTGCCATCCGACCTTAAGGGGGGCAGGCCAAACAGGGTCATTCCACTGCTGTCCAACTGAGGCGCAGGCATACCTCCTGAGACCACCATGACCTCGTGACCATCATCCCGAAAGGCGCGCCCAAGGGTCAACGCACGGCTGAGATGCCCTGTTCCCAACAGGTGTGTGACGATGATCATCACCCTCATTGCAGGGGCTCGCGTTTTTCAAGACGAACAGGGTCGGGGTCGGCGGTCATGGTGTTCATATCGACGATATACAGCCTATTGCGTTTGATCTTGAAGGGGGCAGAACCCGCAAAGTTCCAACCCCACGCTTGGGCCAGAATGACCCGCATGATGCCGATGTGGCAGACTGCCACCGTGTCGTGTTGCAGCGCGGACAACCAGGGGCGCAACCGGTCGCGCACATTCGCCGGGCTTTCCCCGTTTGGCGGGCGGAAGTCCCAACTCCAATCCTCGATATGCTTATAACCGTTTGTGGTATCAGCGATCAGATCGACGCCGCGCTGACCCTCCCAATCACCCCAGTTCATCTCGGTCAGCGCGTCTGATGTCTGCGGGCTGCGGCCCGAGACGATTTGGGCCGTCTCATAGGCACGCTGCAACGGGCTGGACCAGATGTCGGCCTTTGTCCAGTCGTCCGGCAGGCGATAGCCCGACAGTTCGGATCGCGCGCCATCGTCCAGGGGTATGTCGCTGCGACCCTGTATCTGACCGGCGCGGTTCCAATGTGTGTGCCCATGGCGAAGCAGCGCAAGCTTAGTCATGACGTCTCCTTCAACAAAGGGCGGAGGATTGCCCAAAGACGGGCAGTGGCTAGTGGCAAAAGGTGGTGGTCAGCCACATAGCTGCGTGCAGCCGCGCCGAGGGAGCGGCGCAGCGGTGCGTCCTCCAGCAGAGTTTGCAGGTGGTTTGCAAAGCCTTGCGCCCCTGCGTCAACCGAAGGGTAGGTTGCAGGGGCCAGCACATCCCGCACGCCCGGTCGATCTTGCGCAAGCACGGGCAGGCCCGCAGCCTGCGCCTCGAGGTAGATCATACCGTAAGCCTCGTTCACACCGGGCCAAACCAGCAGAGAGGCGTGTTCATAGGCCGTTTGCAGTGCATTCCGATCGAGCTGACCCAGAAAGCTGACCTTTTCTCCGAACGGGGCCATCAGGGCCTCGACTTCAGGTCGTGCGGGCCCATCCCCGGCAATGTTCAGGTGCCAATCACCTGCCAGGTGCGAAAGCGCTTCGGCTAAGATCTGGTAAGAGGCCAGCTTGTCCCCGTGGCGCATCATGCCAACGGTCAGCATTGGTCCTTCCCCGCCTGTTGCTGGCGGCAGCCCGGATACCGGCAGAAAGGGCGGCAACTCGATCAAAACCTGATCGCCAAAGCGATCCCGTTCCAATGTGATCAGGTCGTTGGCGGTGTGATAAAAAATGACGTCGGCGGCGTCGCAGGCCCGATGTGCGGCGGCGGCAAAATCCGCCCAAGGCCCGGTCAACCTGCTGGATGCGCGGGTGCTTTCCAACTGCACATAGGGAATGCCGCGAGCCTTGCTGACCTGCGGACCCAACAAATCGGGGGCTTTGTAATAGTTGTGATACGTCACCCAAAGGGCTGTATCGGATGGCAGGTCGGTAGTTAACTTCTGGGCTTCCTTTTTTACCGCATGCTGCAAGGCGCGTTGCAGCTTCGGATCGCCGTTCTTGTCGTAGATCCTAAGGTCTGAGACCAGATCAACCGTGTCGCCTTCGGCAGCGAGGGCCTTGATGAGGTTCCGCGCCATTTCGCGGTCGCCCGAGGGGGTCGGGCTGTTGGGGGATTTCATCGGTGCATAAAATGCGACCCGTGCCATCAGGCGTTTTCCATGCACATGGCGTTCAGACGTTTCGAGAGATGGGCGATTCCCGGGTCCATCTGAAACTCGGCAATCAGTCGATCATATGCCGCACCCGCCATTCGGGCTGCCTGTTGCGGATCGTTGGCCAGTGCTTCAATGGCTGCCGCCAGCGCAGTCGGATCGTCGTCAGACAGGATGCCATGCGTTTCGGTTTCGATGAATTCCGGGATTGCCGAGACCGGGGTCGAAAGGATCGGCAATAGCTGAGATGCCGCCTCCATCAACACGTTCGGCAACCCGTCACGATCTCCATCTGCCGCAATACGGCTGGGCAGTACAAACAGATCGGCCCTTCGCATCGCCTCGATCACCTCGGGCTGATCACAGGCCCCTTTCCAGGTGATGCGATCTGCGATGCCAACTGCGCGCGCCTGCGCGCGCAGGGTATCGCCCAAACCGCCGCCGCCGATATGGGTCCAATGCCAGTCCAAAGTGTCAGGCAGCAAGGCAAAAGCTGCGATCAACCGATCGAACCCTTTTTTCTCAACCAGCCGCCCGACCGAGATCATGTGGAAAGGACCGTTTGCGGCGCGCAACGTGCGCGTCGGCGGGGCAGGAAACCGTGACAGGTCAAGACCGTGATAGATCAGGTCCATACGATTGGAGTCATCCGCCAGACCCCGCAGATGCTCGGCCCCGATGGCCGTGCAGGTGGCGCCGAACGTGGCCCCATATGTTGCAGCCTGCAGCTTTTCACGCTTTTCCCATTCGGGTGATGTCCAGATGTCCTTGGCGTGGGCAGAGAAACTCCACGGCAATCCGCGCATGATCGCGGCGTATCGGGCAACCGATGAAGGCGTATGCATGAAGTGCGCATAAAGTCCCAGAACTTCGCGGGGGAGTTCAGCGGCCAGAACACAGGCTTGCCCGAAGCGTCGGATGCGATTTGGTGTCAAGTCGCGGCGCAAGTCCTGCCGCCAAATCCGGTAAGCCTCGGCATAGCCGGGCATGGCTTGCGCAATCGCACGCGCCGCCCACACACGCTGTGGCTCCTGATAAAGGTATTCCGGCAGGTAACGAACCTGCCCGGTGAAGCGGTCGTGCAGGGGATGGCGCTTGGTATCGGTTGGGTGACGCAGTGACCAGATGTCGAACCGATGGCCCGCGTCCTGCAGGGCGACAAGTTCTTGGGCAATAAATGTTTCGGACAGTCGCGGCCAACCTTTGACCACAACCGCCAACGTAGGGACGTCTGAATTCATCCGGTGGCTCGTTCCTGTTCCCAGGTCAGCAGGTCGTCGATGCGGTCGGTGACGTAATCCAGCCCGTCCAGCAAACCGGTCTGGATGGCCTGTGATGGCAGGGATTGCTCTGACAGGCTGCGGATCGCGCGGATCATCGCCTCGGGGGTCAGGCCGTCACGATGTTCGTCCAGCATTTTGACCAAGCCCAACTCTTCTGCGCGTGAGGCGCGAATCCACTGCTCCAACCGAGGCGTGGTGCGGGGGACGATGACGGCGCGTTTGTCGAAGGACAGAACCTCACAAAAGGTGTTGTAGCCGCCCATGCACACAACACCTTCGGCCCCTGCAAACAGCGTTTCGATCTGGGATTCAAACCCGACCGCGGTCACACGCCCGTTTAGCGCGGCGACCCGGGTTTCGAAGTCTTCGCGCAATTCGCCCGACAGGAAGGGGCCATAAACCAGCATTGCGCGCGGAGACAGGTTTGGATCCTTCTCGTAAGCAGACAAGACAAGGTTCACCATCGCCTTACCGTCGCCGCCACCACCGGGGGTGATCAGGATATAGGGCTGTTCGGGTGGTTCACCCACGGGGCCAAGATCCCGGCGCAGGTATCCCGTCCAATGAATGCGGGATTGCGCGTTTGAACTGAGCGGCAAGCCTTGGGTCGGGTCATAGATCGACTTCAACCCATAGACCCAGATTTCGTGATAGAAACGCTCGGTCGCCTCAACAGATTCTTTGCGGGTCCACTCGGTGGCCAAAACTTCGGGTTCGTCCAGAACGTCACGCAACCCAAGCACCATTTTCGTGCCGCCGTTCCGTTCCAGATAATTCAGCGTTGGCAACAGCTCACCCCGGAACCCGGTCGGTTCTTTATCGACGATCAGCACATCGGGTTCGAATTGCTGAACGGCCGTCTGAATCAGGCCCGAGCGCAGTTCGGTCACCTCTTCGATGCCCATTCCGATTGTACGTGCTGCGTAAGAGCCATCGGCGCGCTTGGTCACGCCGGGCAGTCTCACGTGATCGACGCGGCGGGGAAATGTAAAACGGCCTGCGACCGGAGATCCGGTCAGGATAAGCGCCGACGCACTTGGGTCGGCCTGTGTGATCGCAGCAGCCAAAGCCCGCGACCGGCGCAAGTGGCCGAGCCCAAACGTGTCATGGCTGTAAAACAGGATACGCGGCGCGCGGTCCGTTTTGGAGGTGGTGGTGCCTAGGCTCATAGAGTTGCCCGTCTTCTTGATCTCGGTGCGAAACCCGCGCGTTTGCAAGCGTTATCGTATATTCTTTGGCTCTGCTTGCCAAAGGCGGAAATGCGTCCCTGCAAATGTTCTAAGCATTGCGATTTGGCAACAGCATATTGACGAATTAGCGACATATTGCACCAAAGCTTCGGAAAGATCACAAGAGGATCACTATAATCACCGACATACAGACACGCGCGAACTATGCTATGTCATATTCAATTTTCGCCAGATTGAAAATAGCTGCCAAAAGACTGTGCGCCAAGAACACGCCTAAACACGATCTTGAGACAGTAATGTGCGAGTGTTTGAACTGCCTTCAACGCTTCACTATTCTGACCCGCATCGGAAAAACTGGATGTAAGACCCTATGAAAAATACCTTTCTGGCCGCAATACTATTGGCTCTATGGGCTTTCGTCCTGGCGTTTCCAGCTGGTGTTTCAGCACAAACGTCCCTGATCCCCGGATATGGCTCGGGGTCGAGCAGCACGTCCGATACCGCACCGGAAAGCGACCTCGCTACCGCAATCCGCGCGGCCAGCGAGGCAGGCGCAAGCGTCATTGTCATAGACAGTACTGGTCAGGTCGTGACAACGGCAGGCGGAGCTGAAGCCAGCTCGGCCGAGGGCGGCGGCGCGTCGAACAACCCCATGGGTGACGGATCGCAGCTGATGAAGGCGCAGGAGCGGTTCTCGAAATTCCGTGAGTCGATGCAATCTCGGCTTGAGGCGCTTCCTTATTCGGTGTTCGAAGTGAAGTATGTCCTGCGTCAGACCAGCCCGGACGGTCGCATTCAGACCTATGTAGAAGTTCTGGGCTGGAACGTTCTGTTTCTGTTGTTGGGGCGCTGGCTGTCTATAGAGATCTACGGAAAACGCTTCGCGCGCCGCTGGGTCGTGGCGCGGATCAAGGACGAACCACAGGGCTACCGTGAAAAGATGCCCTTCCTTTTGTTCCGGTTCCTGATGGGGATCGGAGCCACGGTTTTTGCCATGATCATGGCTCTGATCGTCGGGTATCTGTTTTTTGGCGAAGCAGGCGATATCTCGACCCAATTCACGGTCACGGCGATCTTCACGGCGTTTTTCCTGTCGCGCACCGTATCCGATTTGTGGCGGATGGTTCTGTCGCCTTATCTGAGCCAATACCGCCTGCCGCCCTTCTCGGATAAAAACGCGCGCAGGCTGTACATCTGGGCGTCCGCGCTGGCGACCTATGACATCACGGTTGTTCTCTTTTCGACCTGGGTCGCGGATTTTGGCCTGAACTACAACGTCTATGCCATGGTTTACGGTGGGCTGACGATGTTCGGTGCGTTGGGCAATGTTCTGATGATCCTGTTCAATGCCCGCGCCATCTCGAATGCTATTCGGGGCGGGCGAACTGCAGATCAGGTGTCTTGGCTGTTGCGCTTCGTATCCTTTGGCTGGGCGCCTGCTCTTATCGTTTATGTCGTATTCAGCTGGTTCCGCCTGGCCGTTGATCTGGCGTTGGAAAACCCGACACCGCTGCCCCTGATTGCAAGCAGCTATATGATTTTCATGTCTGTTGTAATCGCTTATGGCGCGATGAACTATCTGCTGGAGCGGTACTTCGACCGCTCGCGCATGATCGACGAGATAAATGTAGAAACCACCGCTGAGGATGAAGATGCCGAGCCGGCGGAAACGCCGGAATCCGAGCAGCGCAAACAGTACCTTCTGACGTATGAAGATTTGGCCCGTCGCGTAGCTGGAATCTTGGCCTTTGTCATCGGCGCCTACGCGCTTGTGGTGATTTGGTATCCCGATGCGGACTGGAGCCAGGACCTGCTGGTCGAACGTGCATTGGATGTGATGGTCATCATCTTCATCGGCTACATTCTCTTCCACTTCTTCCGCATCTGGATCGACAGCAAGATTGCCGAAGAGGTCGATGACGGAACCGAGGCTGAACTGGGCGATGAAGGCGGCGAAGGCGGTCAAAGCCGTCTTGCAACCCTGTTGCCCTTGTTCCGTGGCGCGATTTTGGCCGTTGTCGTTGTGACGATTGTATTGATCGTTCTGCTGGAGCTGGGCATCAATGTCAGCCCATTGTTTGCGGGTGCCGGTGTGGTAGGTCTGGCCGTAGGCTTTGGGTCGCAAACACTTGTGCGCGACATCTTTTCGGGTGCGTTCTTCCTGTTGGATGATGCGTTCCGCAAAGGCGAATATATCGACATCGGGGATGTAAAGGGCACGGTCGAGAAGATCTCGGTCCGGTCCATGCAACTGCGGCACCATCTGGGTGCGCTGAACACTATTCCCTTTGGTGAGATCAAGGTGCTGACCAACTATTCCCGCGATTGGGTGATCATGAAGCTGCCGTTGCGCGTGACCTATGACACGGATGTCGAGAAGGTGCGCAAGTTGATCAAGAAACTGGGTCAGGAATTGCTGAGCGATCCAGTGATTGGAGACAACTTCATCCAGCCGCTGAAATCCCAGGGCGTGATTGAAATGCAGGATTCCGCGATGATTATCCGGGTCAAGTTCATGACCAAGCCGGGCGATCAGTGGTTGGTGCGCAAGAAGGTCTATCAGGAAATCCGCGAGCTGTTTGCCCGGGAAGGCATCAAGTTTGCCCATCGCGAAGTCACCGTCAGGCTGGCGGACGGAAAAGAGGCCGAGGATCTGACGCCGAAACAGCGTGAAGCCGTGACCGGTGCGGTACAGGCGGCAATTGACGAGGATTATCTGGACGATATCGGCCCGGGAGGTGACGACCGCTAGGCCGTTCGCCGCCATTTTGAGGAACGTCTCTGACGAGACGCCTCATGAAATGTTGGACCCAGTCGCGCGTTCCGCGCCGCGGTTGGGTTAACTGGCGGTAAAGGGCCAGACGGGCTTTGATGTGCCCAGTTTCGACGCAGGCAGATCCCAGCGCATTGATGCCTCACCGACTTGCAGGACAGGGTTGAGGCGATGACCGGGACCCCAGCCGGAGGCTTCTGGTTCCGCGTTGTAATCTTTAGACGTCGGATTGATTGGTGCTGCTTCGGCATCGTCCTTACCGAGCACGGCCAAAAGTTCAGCAGTTCGGGCAAGGGACAGGTGGGCGTGCATGATGGAGTTGCCCGATGCGGCCTCTGACAAGGCTGACAGAACGGCGGCAGCCATCAAATAACCTGTTGCGTGATCCAGGGCCTGAACCGGCAGGGGGGTCGGTTTGTCTGCCTGCGCCCAGCCCATGCCGGTATGGGCAATGCCCGCGCTCATCTGCACAAGGCTGTCAAAACCGCGCCGGGTGGACCACGGGCCCTGCCAGCCATAAGCATCCAGTGTGACTTCGATCCGGTTCGGAGCCAACTCGTCGCGTTTGGCCCGGGTCAGGCCCAAAGCGTCCAGCGCGCCGGGCCGATACCCATGTACAAATACATCCGCTTGAGACATCAGCTCTTGCAGCCGCTTCAGACCATCCTCTGCCTTCAGGTTCAGATAGGTACAGTGTTTCCCCAGCGAGATATCGGGGATCACCCCCGGTTCGTCCCAGTCTGGCGGGTCGATACGCAGGACCTCGGCCCCAAAACCGGCAAGTGTACGGGTCGAGACCGGACCGGCCAGAACCCGGGTCAGGTCAAGCACGCGTAGTCCCGCAAGCGGACGTTCGGCGGTTGCCTGCGGCCTATCGCGTAGATTGACATAGCGCGGCCCCTGCCAGCCAATCAGCGGATCGCGTGACACGGCACGGCCTTGCGGGTGTTCAAGCCACTCGGTGCGACTGCGCATGGCCGCTGCCACACCGCCTTCTGCGACGACAGTGGTTTCAAGATCCGCAATCGCCCAGGACTTAACGGCGTTTGTGACGGCTGCCCGCTCGGGCGGAGTGCCAAGGACTTTCAGTGCGGCCTCTCGGTGACGCGGCAAGTTGGTGTGCAGTCGGATCCACCCGTCTGAAGCCTTATAGTCGCCCGCGACCGCATCCCACAGGCTTGGCATGTCCCAACCGTCTGGTTTGAAGGAATAGCCGAACCAAAGAGAGGCCAGCCGGTGATCGACGATGACCTCTGGTTCCTTTGTGGACAGGTTGAGCGCTTGCATCAGTCGGGTCATTTGCTGACCTACAGTCGCAAAGCTGGCGGTGGCCAGCTCGGACACGGCGAAAGCGCTTGGAAGAGCGCCCGCGCCGACTTTGCGGTAGCTGTCCGTCGAAGGAAGAGTAGCTAGAAGGCTCATTGCTGATAGGGGTCCAGACTGTCGCGCAGCCCGTCACCCAGGAAGTTGAACGCCAGTACGATCACGATGATCGGCAGCATTGGAATGGCCGTCCACGGGTAGATCTCGATCGAGGCAAGGTTCTGTGCGTCATTCAGCATCACACCCCAGCTGACGGCAGGCGCACGCAATCCCAGCCCAAGGAAACTAAGCGCCGTTTCCCCCAGGATCATGGCCGGGATCGACAATGTGGCCGACGCGATCAGGTGTGACATGAAATTCGGTAGAAGGTGCTTTCGGATCACCCGGCCCGAACTTGCGCCCATCATCTCGGCCGCGCGCACATACTCCTCCTCGCGCAAAGACAGGAACTTGGCCCGGACTGAACGTGCGAGGCCTGGCCAGTCAAGGATGCCAAGGATGATTGAGATGATGAAGAAGACCGCGACGGGGCTCCAGTTCGACGGCACGGCGGCCGACAGAGCAAGCCACAGAGGCAGTTCCGGCAATGAGCGCAGGATCTCGATAACCCGGTTGATGATCCAATCTATACGCCCGCCGAAATAACCGGCTATCGACCCGAACAGGATGCCCAGAAAGAACGACACAGAAATACCAATCAAACCAACTGTCAGCGACAGTTGCGCGCCATAGAGGATACGGCTGAAGATATCGCGCCCCAGCCTGTCAGACCCCCACAGGAACAGAGTGGCACCTTCGGGAGGGCAGAACAGATGGGTGTCGGAGGCGATAAGACCGGCCAGCCAGTATTCGGATCCTTCGCAGAAGAACTTGATCGGGCGTGGGTCATCCGGGTCAGGGACAAACTTCCACTGGAATGTTTCCATGTCGGCCTCGGCGACGATGGGATAGACATGGGGGCCGATGAATTCGCCTTCGTGGAACCAGTGAACCGATTGTGGCGGGGCATAGAGGTGTTCGCCATTGCGATCATTGGGCCCGTACGGCGCTATAAACCCGGCAAAGGGCAGCATCAGATAACACAACAGCAGGAAAACGCCTGAGATCAGGCCAAGCTTGTGGGTTCGAAACTTGCGCCACACCAGCACCCAGTTAGGTGCATCCAGATCGGCGCGCTCCAACTGCTGAATGGAGGCTTGCGGATCGAACGGAGCGTCATCGACATAGCGATTGTCAGGGCGGTCGGTCATGCTTCGCGCCCCTCATATCGAATGCGTGGATCCAGCATCACCAGCAGGATATCGGAGATCATCGTACCGATCAGCGTCAGCAAGGCGACGAACATCAGGATGAAAGCTGAAAGGAACTGATCCTGCGTTTTCAACGCCGTCAGCAGCGTTGGGCCGATGGTTTGCAAACCCAGAACCACTGAAACCAGAACTGATCCCGACACCATCGACGGCAGCAGGTTGCCGATATCAGCCACGAAAGGGTTGAACGCCACACGAAGGGGGTATTTGGTCAGCATCCGCGATGGGGCCATGCCTTTGGCAATCGCTGTTTCCACGTAGGGCTTGCCAAGCTCGTCCAGCATATTCGCCCGCAGACGCTGCATCATCGCCGAGGCTCCCGAGGTGCCGATGACAAAGGTTGGCACGATCAAATGAATGAGGATGGACTTCAGTTTATCCCAACTCATAGGCTCGCCTTCGAACCTAGGATCCATCAGACCCCCGATGGGAAGATTGAAATATTGGTGTCCGTAGTAGAACAGGATCAGTGCCAGCAGGAAGTTCGGCGTCGCCAGACCCAGATACCCCACAAAGGCCGATGTGTAGTCGATCCATGTCCGCGACCGAGCAGCGGCGATCACGCCAAGGGGCAGAGCCACGGCATAGACAAACAGGATCGCGGCCAAATTGACCACCACTGTAAGCCAGAGGGTGTCGCCGACGATTTCGGAAACCGGGCGGTCAAATTCGAAAGACCAGCCATAGTTGCCCTGAATCAACCCAGAGAACCCGTGCGGCCCGGGCCAGAACCCGATCCAGATCAGGTATTGCTCCCAAATGGGGCGATCCAGGGCATATTCCGCGCGCAGAAACTCTGCCTTGGCTACGCCCGCAGACTGGCCGGATGCCTGAAGCTCGGCAATCTGGTTGCTCAGGTAGTCACCGGGCGGCAGGTTGATAATTGTGAAAACCATAACCGAAACCACCAACAGTGTCAGCAGCATCGTGAAAAAGCGATACACCGCATAGCGCAGCATGACCATGTTGCTGCTCCTGCTCAGTCGGCGAAAAAGAACTCATCCGGGCGATGGACACCAAAATGCGCGCCGGGTTCCCATGCCCACATGGCCTGTTCCGGCACGTTGCGCAGACGGTTCGAGACAACGATTGGCTGTGGTGCACCGTTCAGGATGCCAATCGCATACAGTTGATCCGCATGGATTTTCAGCATCTCCGTCCATGCAGCCGTGCGTTCTTCAGCGCTTGAAGCGACTTCCCAGTCATGAGCCAGTTCCATCAGGCGTGCGGCTTCGGGCAAATCGGGGGCTTCGCCAACTTCACCACCTGTCTGGTAATACTGACCCCATTTCGGCCAGGCCAGAAACACCTGATCTGTGGGTGCCAGATAGGAGGGTGACGTGTGTGCTTGCGGAATGCCGTCATCCCATCCATACCAGACCGACGCCATCGAATTGCCGGCAAACACCCGGTTGCGCAGAATGTCACGGTCCAGAGGGCGCATCACCAGTTTGACCCCAATGTCGCGCCAGTTGTCGGTGACAATCTGCAAGGCATTCTCGACTTCTTGCCGTTCACCGGCGGTTTCGATGATTAACTCCATCGGACGGCCATCGGGCAACAGACGGATGCCATGCTTGTTGCGCTGATCCAAGCCAGCCTCGTCCAGCAGGGCATTGGCCTGATCGATGTCGAACTGCGCCCAAGCCTTGGCATTGTCATCGTTGTAGAAAGGTGAGGCGGGCAGGACCGACATCGCGGCGGGATGTGCCAGTTTGAAATACAAAGCCTGATTGATCGTATTCCGGTCGATCGCCAACGACAAGGCGCGCCGCACACGAACATCACGAAGCACTTCACGCCAGACGTCATCGGAAAAGTTAAGATTGGGATAGATCGCGATTTGCGATGCCACCCCGGTTTTCCAAAGCAGCGTCTTGTAGCCGCCTTGTGCCTCGCCTTTTTTCAGGATCGATGCATCGCGAAAAGCCAGACCACGGCCTTGCAAATCGCTCTCACCGGCATTGGTTTTCGCGGCCACCAGACCGGGGGCCACAATCTCCATCTCGACTACGTCGATATAGGGCAGCTGCACCCCATTACTGTCGATACGGTGGTAATAGGGGTTACGCACAAAGTTATGACGGATCTTTTTGCCCGAACTTGCGTTTAGCCAAGGCTGCAGTGTCGGCAATTCGTGGTTGTCGAATTTGTAGAGGTTGTCCAGCTTGTTGTGCAGCGCGGCCCAGCTTTTGACCCTTGCATCTTCAACTAGAAAGGCAAGTTCCTCGGGATCGGCGTATTTCTCGTGGTACTGTTTGAGGAAGGCGGACGGCCGGTAGATAAAGGGTGGCCGTGCTTGGGCCAGCGTTTGCAGGAAATCCGGATTGGGATCCTCCCATTCGAAGATCACTGTGCTCTCGTCCGGGAAAGCAACCGTGGGTGACTTGCCGTCGACGATCAGAAATTCAAGCGGGCCCGAAGGGCTGAGCAATTCGTTATTGGCTACGTCTTCCCACCAATAGCGGAAATCTTCCGAGGTGAAGGGCGATCCGTCTGACCATTTGTGACCTTCCCGCAGTTTCAAAGTGAACTTGCGATTGTCTTCATTTTCAAACGAGGCCAGCAGGTCAGGAACAATTTCATAGTCCTGATTGTAACCGACGAGGCGAGCATACCCGTAGACAACCATGTGGCGGATATCTTTCGACCGCGTCACCATCGTACGCAGGGTGCCGCCTTGGGTTCCGAATTCGCGGCCTTTAGCGGCCAGATCAACAACCAGCGGTTCTTTGGGAATGCGCTCTTCAATGGGCGGAAGATTGCCGGCATCCACCTCGGTGCTCCAGAAGGCGCTTTCCTGAGGCGTAGGAAGGGTTTCTGCCGTAGCGGGCAGCATCCCCGACAGGGCCAGTGCTGCGGCCAGGATCAGGGGGCGAGTGGTCTTAAACATGGCAACGTACCTTATGGCCCGGTTCCAATTCCACCAGTGAGGGTATCACGGTGTCCGAGAAACGAAAGGCTTCATCCCAACTATCCGGCGCTCCGGCCCCCAGAGAAACCAGTTTCAGGTCGATCGGGCGATTGATGTCGGGTTCGGGTTGAGCGGCAATCAGCGCCTTGGTGTAAGGATGGCGTGGATTGTAGAAAAGTGTTTCGGGCGGGGCCTGTTCGACAATCAGACCGCGCCGCATAACGGCAACTTCGTCAGCGATCCGGGCGACAACGGCCAGATCGTGGGAAATGAACAGGTAAGACAGGTTCAGACTGTCCTGTAGGTGTTCCAGCAAGGACAGGATCTGTTCCTGAACCGAGACATCCAGAGCCGATGTGGGTTCGTCACACACAATCAGCTGCGGGTCCAGCATCATGGCGCGGGCCACGGACAGGCGCTGCCGTTGTCCGCCGGAAAAGGCATGAGGATAGCGTTTAAGCATGTCTTCGGTCAGGCCAACGCGCTGCAACATTTCGGCGGCCTTGTCACGCTGTTCGGCTGTTGTGCCGATCCTGTGGATCTCAAGCGGCTCGGTCATCGCGTCCTGAATGCGCATTCGGGGGCTGAGCGAGCTGTAGGGGTCTTGAAACACCATCTGCGCCTTGCGCTGAAACGCCGTGCGCTGGGCGCGGGTCATGCTGTGCACGGTGATAGGATCGACGTCGGGCGCGGTTCGAAACAGAACTTCGCCGCCGGGATCGGGCAATTCGGCACCAAGGGCAATCCGGGCCGCAGTCGTTTTTCCCGATCCGCTCTCACCGACAATGGCCAGCGTCTTGCCGCGTGCCAGGTTCAAGTCAACGCCGCGACAGGCATAGATCGCCTTTTCGGACTGCCATCCCTTGCTGGATCGCATGGTATAAGTCTTGGACACGCCCGTCATCTGAAGAATCAGATCTTCGTTCGGCATCGGAATACCCACGGCATCCTGATCCGGAATTTCAGGTGCGGCATCGAACAATTGCTTTGTATAGGGGTGCGCCGGGGCGGTGAGGATCGGCGCGGCTGGGCCTGCCTCCATGATGCGGCCCTTGTGCATGACGACAACCTGTTCGGCCATATTGGCAACGACGCCAAGATCGTGCGTCACAAGGATCAGCGCCATGCCGGTCTCGCGCTGTAATTCCTTGATAAGGCCCAGAACCTGCGCCTGTGTAGTTACGTCCAGCGCCGTGGTTGGTTCGTCCGCAATCAGCAGTTCAGGCTTGGATACCATCGCCATGGCGATCATGGCGCGCTGACGCATACCGCCCGACAGCTCAAACGGGTAGGAGTCATACGCGCGCTGTGGGTCCGGGAAACCCACGCGGTCAAACTGGGTCAGAACTTCTTTGCGGGCCTCGGCTTCGGACAAGCCGCGATGCAGCCACAGGACCTCGCTGACCTGATTGCCGATCTTGTGAAGGGGAGACAGCGAACGCATGGGTTCCTGAAAAATCATCGAAACCCGATTGCCGCGAACGTTGCGCATCTCGCGTTCAGAGACCGACGTCAATTCACACATCCCTTTGGAATCGTTCAGGGTAATAGTGCCGCTGCGGATCTGTGCCGACCGGGGTAGAATACGCAATGCAGCCCGGCATGTGATTGTTTTGCCCGATCCGGATTCACCAACCAGTGCAAGTGTCTGACCGGCCTCAACGTCGAAGTTCACATCCGTGACCACGGAATTGCCCGTACCAAAGCCAATGCTGAGGTTTCTGACGGACAACAACGCGTTCATGCGGGTTTTCTACCCGTTTGGCCAATAGGTGACATCGGTTAATTCAACTCCCCGTGATTTTTTCGTCAGTGTCGCGCGGTTCCGCCCATCTAGTCAAACCCGTTCTTATGCTGAAATGTCGCGGAATTGTGAAACTTTGGGCTTCATCGCTACACAAAGTCTTGAGAATTTGTCATCTAGGGCCGCATCGGGCGCATCTATGCTTCCGAATAGTATCAAGGAGATATTTGCCGGTGTCCGAGAATCAAAGCCGCCTGGATCTGTTTATCGACCGTATGGTGTCGCAACGTGCCTGTCTGGACTACGCGATCGCGCGCACTGCGGATATGGCCGGCCCGGTGTTCGAACTTGGCCTAGGCAATGGCCGCACGTATCACCATCTTGTGCAGCACATCGATGAGCGTCCGGTATATGTATTCGAACGCGCGGTCGCCTCGCATCCCGACTCGACCCCGCCCGAGGATCGGGTGATTCTGGGCGATGTGCGCGAAACGCTGCCAGCATCCGTTGACCGGTTTGGCGCAACGGCCAGTCTGATCCACGCAGATCTGGGCGGCCATAACCGCGAAAAGAACGACAAGTTTGCGCGGTTCGTGTCGCCGTTGATCGAACCATTGCTGGCACCGGGTGGCCTGATGGTTTCAAGTGATCGGATGTATTTCGACGGGTTGACAGAAATGCCGTTGCCTTCAGGCGCAGTTGACGGGCGATGCTTCATCTACCGCCGTTGATCGGAAAGGGCCGCAGGAATGATTTTCTACGATTGCTCAACGGCCCCCAACCCTCGTCGCGCACGCATGTTCATTGCGGAAAAAGGGCTTGAAGTAGAGACCCGAGAGATCTCGATCGCTGAAGGCGCGCAACTGAGCGGGGAGTTCCGCTCTGTCAATCCACACGCAACAGTTCCGGTTCTGGTCACGGATGACGGCACGGTTCTGACTGAGAACCTGGGTATCGCCACATATCTTGAGGCGCGTTGTCCAGAACCACCTTTGATGGGCCGAACCCCGGATGAAAAAGGTCTGGTCCTGATGTGGAATGCGATTGTCGAACAGCAGGGCGGTGCGCCCGTTGCCGAAACCTTGCGCAACAGCCACCCTGCCTTCAAGGATCGCGCCATTCCTGGCCCGTCAAACTATGTACAAATCCCGGAATTGGCGCAGCGTGGAAAAGACCGTGTGGCGCGGTTTTTCGATCTGTTGGAGGCCCGGTTGACGGAAAGTCGATTTATCGCAGCGGATGGGTTCACTCTGGCCGATATCTCTACCTTTGTTTTTGTCGATTTTGCGCGGGTGATCAAAATGCGAATCCCTGAGGGCAACGCAGCCACAATCGCGTGGTTTGAAAACATCCAGTCCCGCCCCAGCGCCAACCTTTAGCTACCAGGTTTCCAGGACGTTATATCCCGCCGACTTAGACTGTACAGAAATGTCTAGACAGAGGTGAACAGTGCTACTAGCGTCTACCCAGATTCTGTTTTGGGGAGGTTCGGATGAAATCGCAGTATCGCGTTGTGGTCATTGGGGGCGGGGTCGTCGGAGCCTCGGTTCTGTATCACCTGGCTAAGTTTGGCTGGTCCGATGTTGTGATGCTCGAGCGGCGGCGACTTGCATCGGGCTCCTCGTGGCACGCGGCTGGCGGCATCCATGCGCTGAATGCGGACCCGAACATGGCGACATTGCAGGCCTACACAATCGACCTGCTCAGCGAGATCGAAAAGGAATCGGGCCAGAATATCGGTTTGCATATGACCGGTGGACTGACCCTTGCCGGAACGCCCGAACGGTGGGAATGGTTGCAGGCCAATTACCGCATTTTCCAGTCTATCGGCATTGACGATTGTGAGTTGCTGACACCGCAAGAGGCGCAGAAACGTTGCCCGATCATGTCCACCGATGGCGTTCTGGGGGCCATGTGGGCGGACCGCGAGGGATATATCGACACAACCGGAACAGTGCAGGCTTATGCGACAGCGGCCCGGAAGCGCGGTGCTGAGTATTATGAGGAAACCAAAGTCGAGGAACTGATCCAGACAAATGACGGCTGGCAGGTTGTAACCGACAAGGGCACAATCACTTGCGAACATGTGGTCAATGCCGCGGGCTTGTGGGCCAAACAAGTGGGTCGCATGGCTGGGGTCGAGCTGCCGGTCTCGCCTTTGAAACACCACTATCTGATTACCGATACAGTTCCAGAGATTGCACAGGCAGATTTCGAGATGCCGATGACCGTGGACCTCGAAGGGTTCACCTATATGCGGCAGGACCAAAAGGGTGTTCTGGTTGGCATCTACGAGGTCGATCACGAACACTGGGCCATGGACGGCGCGCCCTGGACCTATGGGGAAGAGTTGTTTCAGGAACAACTGGACCGGATCGAGAACGAATTGACGCTGGGCTTTGAACGCTATCCGTCAATTCAGAACGTTGGCATCAAGACATGGGTGAACGGGGCTTTTACGTTCTCACCGGATGGTAATCCGCTTGTCGGGCCAGTCCCGGGCAAGCGCGGCTATTGGTCGGCCTGTGCGGTGATGGCGGGCTTCCTGCAGGGCGGCGGTGTTGGCAAAACACTGGCCGAATGGATGATTCACGGTGAACCCGAGGCAGACGCCTGGTCAATGGATGTGGCGCGCTATGGCGACTTTGCGCAGAACAAACGATACATCAGAGAAACCACTGGGCAGTTCTATTCCCGCCGTTTCGTGATGACCTATCCGAACGAACAACTGCCCGCAGGCCGCCCGCTCAAGATGGCCCCGGCGCATGACGCGATGACTGAGGCGGGCTGCAAATGGGGCGTCAGCTGGGATCTGGAGGTGCCACTGTATTTTGCGCCAAAAGGGTTCGAGGAAACGCCGACGCTCAAGCGATCCAATGCGCATGACATCGTGGCCGAGGAATGTAAGGCCATCCGCGAAGGGGTGGGCCTTATGGATATCTCAGGCTTTTCTCGGTTTGAAGTGACCGGCCCGAATGCCCAAGCGTGGCTAGACAAGGTGATGGCCTCGAAACTGCCTGCGCCGGGGCGTGCAAAACTGGCCCCCATGCTGGGAGAAGACGGGCGGCTCAAGGGTGATTTGACCGTGTTGAACTGGGGCGACGGCACCTGGTGGATCATGGGCAGCTATTATCTGCGCACCTGGCACATGCGCTGGTTCGATGATCACATGATCGACGGCGTTGATCTGCGCGATCTGGGCGAGGAATACTGCGGCTTTGCCGTGGTTGGACCGAATTCGCAGGCTGTGGTCGAGAAGTTGGCGGAACAGGACATCTCTGGCCTGAAATTCATGGGGTGTGGTGATTTCGACATCGGCCTCGTCCGGGCACGCGTGGCTCGTATGTCGGTGACGGGTGAAAAAGGGTATGAACTCAACTGCCGCTATGGTGACCATATCAAACTGCGCCGTATCTTGTTGGATGCAGGAGCCGAAGAGGGCATTCGAGAAGTTGGTTTCAACGCCATGGGGTCGACCAGGTTGGAAAAAAGCTTTGGCATTTGGTCTGCGGAGTTCACGCAAGCCTATACACCCGGCATGACCGGCATGGATCGCTGGATCGATTGGGAAAAAGAGTTTGTCGGCAAAGAGGCCGCGCTTGCTGAACGTGACGGCAATGGTCCGGCACAGGTGCAGGCGACGTTGCAGATCGATACGGTTGACGCGGATGCCAGCGGGTACGAGCCGATCTGGGCCAATGGTGAACGCGTAGGCTTTGTGACTTCGGGCGGCTACGGGCACTATACTGGCAAGTCGTTGGCGATGGCCTTGATCGATCGCGACAAGGCTGAGCCAGGCACGGAATTGTCCGTCCATGTGGTTGGTGTGGAACGGTCCGCGCGCGTGATTGCGCCGTCGCCCTACGACCCGCAGGGCAAAGCGATGCGAGGCTGACCATGACAGCGCCGGACCGAGGACGCAGGCGGCGAGGGCGGGGGGCTGAGGCTGCCCCGCAGCCCAGCCGCGATGTGAACTATTGCCAGCTCAGGAACCCTTTCCCGCAAATGGAAGTCTTCCCAGCGGATCAGATCGCCGACATGCATGAGACTGCTTTGCGCACGTTGGAAGAGCTGGGTGTAAAAACCTTGCTGCCCGAAGCACGCAAGCTTTTCAAACAAGGTGGCGCGCGCGTGGATGAAGACAGCGAAATGGTCTTCATCGGGCGCGAGATGGTCGAGGCCGCCGTGGCCTCGGCCCCCAAATCCATCGCCTGCCACGCCGGTGCGCGGCGTCGGGATTTCACTCTGGAACTGGGTTCGCTGGTATTTCAACCGGGCGCAGGCGCGCCGAACGCAACCGATCTGGAACGGGGGCGACGCCCCGCGACAGGTCAGGATTATCTGGAGTTTCTGAAGCTTACGCATCATTTCGATGTATTCCAGATGATCTCGCCTCAGGTCGAGCCGCAGGATGTGCCAACCCATCTGCGCCACTATTTTACCACGCAAGCGCAGATGGAGTTGACGGACAAGTTCCCGTTCTTTTTCTCGCGCGGCACACCCCAGGTGATGGATTGCTTTGAGATGCTGTCCACAGCCCGCGGCCTTTCGGATGATGAGTTTCAAGGCGACGCGCATTGTTACACGATCATCAACACCAACAGTCCCCGCACGTTGGATATTCCAATGGCGCAAGGTCTGATCGACTTTGCGCGGCATGGTCAGATGTCGATCATCACGCCATTCACCCTGATGGGTGCCATGGCGCCGATTACGGTGGCCGGGGCGATCACGTTGTCCCATGCCGAGGCGCTTGCCGCTTTGACCCTGACGCAACTAGCCAAACCCGGTGCTCCGGTCTGTTATGGAACGTTCACAAGCAATGTGGACATGAAATCTGGTGCCCCAGCATTCGGGACGCCTTCGCATTTCCAGGCCTCTCTGGCGGCGGGCCAATTGGCGCGGCACCTTGGCTTGCCATGGCGGTCTGCTGCCGGATCCGCGTCAAACATCAACGATGTACAGGCGGCGAATGAGAACCAGTTCGGCCTTTGGGGCTGCCTTATGTCTGGTGCAACCGTGATCATTCACTCCGCTGGCTGGCTCGAGGGCGGATTGACCGTGTCCTTCGAAAAGTTGGTCTGCGATGCAGAAGTGCTCAACATGGTGGCCGAGCTCTGCGCGGGCGCACAGGCGGGCAACGCCGAGATCGGTTTTGACACAGCCTTGCGTGAGGTCGAGCCCAGTGGTCACTTCTTTGCCTCAAGTCAGACAATGGAGCGCTACAATACTGAGTTCTATCAACCACATCTCCATGACTATGCTAACTTTGGTACGTGGACTGAACGTGGCGCAGTGGATGCCAACAATCGAGCGACGGCTGTTTGGAAGGGCATCCTAAACGACTTCAAGGCACCCGCCGATGACAATGATCGGTTGGGTGCGTTGCGCGACTTTATTGATCGCCGTACCGCCGAAGGCGGCGCACCGCCGGAGAGTTGAATGAAAACTAAACCTGTCCTTCATCGCGATGATCCCGAGGCCGAACCCTTGACCGGCAACGTCAAGGTTACGCGTGACGATTGGCTGAATGTGGCGATGGATGTGCTGATTTCGGACGGCGTGGACCAGATCAAGGTTCTGAACCTAGCCGAACGGATGGCCGTATCGCGCTCATCTTTCTATTGGTACTTCAAGTCGCGGCAGGAGCTGATGGATGCCCTTCTGGCCCGCTGGCAGGCGACCAACACTGCAGCGTTGGTCGCACAGGCCGAAGCCCCGGCCGAGACAATCACGGCGGCGGTCTGCAATGTGCATCGGTGCGTTGTGAACACCGATCTGTTTGATACCGCACTGGACTTTGCCGTGCGCGATTGGGCGCGCAAGTCTGGCAAAGTGCGGCGGGCGCTGGACCAATCGGACGCGCGACGGCTTGAGGCACTGCACGCCATGTTTGCCCGTTATGGCTATTCCGAGATCGAAGCTGAAACCCGCGCGCGTGTATTGTATTACATGCAGATTGGTTACGATCTGGCGCAATTGAACGAACCCATAGAGACGCGGATTTCTATGGTTCCGCATTACCTCTACGCTTTCACCGGCGTTGAGGCTAAACCCGAAGAAATTGAAGAATTCAGCGCATATTCAATGCGTTTTTGGAAAGGAGACCCGACATGAGCCAACCAGACGCAATCATCATCGGCACGGGCGTGATCGGCGCGGCCATTGCGTTCGAGATGTCCAAGGCGGGGTGGAAAACTCTGTCGCTGGATCGGAACACTCAGGTTGGGCACGGCTCAACCGCCGGGTCCTGTGCAATAGTCCGAATGCATTATTCCACATTCGACGGAACGGCTTTTGCGTGGGAAGGCTATCATTACTGGCGCGATTGGGCCGACTATCTGGGTCTGTCAGAGGGCGCCAATCTGGCCCAGTTCCGCGAAACCGGCTGCCTGGTCATGAAGACCGAGGCGAACGGGATGCTGGAAAAACACATGCGCAATTCTTCCGATTTGGATTGTCCGTTCGAGGAATGGTCGGGTGAGAAAGTGGTGGAACGTCTACCGGTTTACTCACTGGACAGTTTTGCCCCGGCGCGCCCTATGGATGATCCCGAGTTCGGACAGCCCAATGGGCGCAAGATGACGGGTGGTGTTTATTGGCCTCAGGCGGGATATGTCACCGACCCTGCGTTGTCGGCGCAAAACCTGATGGACGCAGCGAAACGGCATGGGGCCGAGGTGCGAACAGGTGCTGAAGTCACGGAAATCCTGACCGAGGGCGGGCGCGTTTCCGGCGTTAAGCTGGCGTCGGGCGAGGAATTCCACGCCAAGGTTGTTGTCAATGTTGCGGGACCGGGCTCGGCGATCATCAACGAGATGGCCGGTGTTCTGGACGACATGACCATCAAGACCCGGCCCTTGCGGCAAGAGGTTGTCCACGTTCCCGCGCCTGAAGGGTTCGATTTCGAAAATGACGGAACCATCGTGTCGGACAGCGACATCGCGTGTTATTGCCGCCCGGAACATGGCAACCATATACTTGTCGGATCGGAAGACCCGGAATGTGATCCGCATCAGTGGTGCGAGGACGATGTGAACTATAACCGAGAGTTCACTGACCAATGGACCACGCAGGCTATGCGCTATGCGCAACGAGTCCCCAGCCTTGGTATTCCGTCGAAAACGCGGGGCGTTGTTGACCTCTATGATGCGTCTACCGACTGGATTCCGATCTATGACAAATCCTGCCTGCCGGGGTTCTACATGGCCTGCGGTTCCAGCGGGAACCAGTATAAGAATGCGCCGATTGCGGGTAAGATGATGACGGCCCTGATCGCCTATTGCGAGGGTGGCGCTGATCACGACGCAGAGCCGCTGCAATTCGAGTTGCCTTATATCAAGCGGAACATTGATGTGGGATTCTATTCGCGCAAACGTCCGATCAACGAAGAAAGCAGTTTCTCGGTGCTGGGCTAGCCCATAGCCGTAAACGATCTATGTCATGCGGGGCTGGCAAAGAAGGTGGCCCTGCTATGACCGACAAACAGACCAAAGTTCTGATCCTGGGCAGTGCCCCGTCGGCCATGGAAGCGCGGACATGGTCGCGTAAACCCTTCACACATATCGTCGCTATCAACAACGCGTGGCGAATCCGCAAGGATTGGGATTATCTGATCCACCCCGAAGATTTCCCACATGAAAGGCGCCCGTCGGACACAACGGACGCTGAGTGCATCGTTACGGCGCAAGACTATGTTCCTAGGCAGAACGCATATGGCGGGTTTGTCTATGCTGGTGGCACGATGGCGTTCACGGCGGGGTATTGGGCGCTGTCGGCTTTGAAACCGGATGTATTGGCGTTTTTTGGATGCGATATGATGTATTCGGGTTCGGCGCGGACCCATTTTTATGGGACCGGAGCTGCAGATCCGTTGCGGGACGATGTAACCCTGCGATCGCTTGAAGCCAAGTCTGCGCGTCTTGGGCTTTTTGCTGCCGCACAAGGATGCAGAGCCGTGCGGTTGTCCAATGGGCCCAGTCGATTGGTGTTTCCCTCGGTCAGCCTGTCTAATCTATCTGCGCTACCTATTGTTGACACAACCGGAATGCGTGCAGCGCGGCAGGTTGAGCATGACCTGGGATATTATGTCGGTTCAGGCAGGTACTGGGAAGTTGAACACAGGTTCGATCCAACAGAAATCGACGCGTTGGATCGGATGTGGCTTAGGGCCTTCAGGGCAGGAGTTGTGGATGACGCGGCTTAACCTGCATCAGCTTGCGGCAAAAGTGACCCAGGCCCAGACCATCGCCACATAAGTCAGGTTGTGCATCAACTGATCCAACCCGGCGGCGCGCCAAAAGGCGGCTTGTGTCGGCTTAAGCTGGTTTTTGTCAGAATAGCTGGCTTTGACGAAATCGATATTGAAATGGATGATCCACTCCAGCGCTGCAACGATCAGGATGAAGGACAGCGGTGCGCCGAATATGGCAAACACAAGGATTGAGCCCAAAACATGCACCGCTGCGTGTTGAGCCCGTCCCAAATGAAAATACTCACCTCGTCCAGCAAGCATTTTCGGAGTCTGGAGGTAATAGTCAGCGAACATATGCTTTACAAGCAACAGGCAAAGCATGAGGAACACTGCGCCAAAACTGGCAGTCAAAAGAACCCTCCCGATATCGTCCTGATGCCCACTCTAGGCAAATAAAAGGGCATACGTAAATGAACTAGTTCACATAAGTTTAAGAATTCGCATTTTGGGGAAAGAAATTGCTTATTATGTCTGGATGGCAGTAGAGTCATGCTGTTGAATTTGCGTGGATAACATCTGAACCGCGTCGTCGGTCAACAGCAGGGGCAGGTTCCATAGAACGCACGATTTTCCGCTTTATCTGGAAGTATTCCAAGCGCGACCAGTTGATCTTGCTGGCCGTGACAGCGACGTTGTTCCCGCTGCTTTATCTGACACTGGAACTGCCAAAACGCATCATCAACGACGCAATTGGCGCGCCGAACCCGGACGTGATCGTCTTGGGTTATACGATGACACAGACGAACTTTTTGCTGATCCTGTGCTTTGCCTTTTTGGCGGCCGTGCTGGGGCATGGCCTGATGAAAATGCGCATCAACACAATGAAAGGTGTGTTGAGCGAACGGATGCTGCGGCGCTTTCGCTATCAATTGATCAGCCGTGCCCTGCGCTTTCCCCAACCTTATTTTGAGCGGGTTAGTCAGGGTGAGATGGTGTCGATGATCACCGCTGAAAGCGAACCGATGGGCGGGTTGATGGGCGATGCGATCAGCCAGCCGGTTTTGCAGGCCGGTCAGATGATCACGATCCTGACTTTTCTCTTTTTGCAAAGTATATGGTTCGGCTTGGCCGCGGTGGCGCTGATCCCGTTGCAGGCTTGGCTGATTCCCAAACTGCAACGCCAAATCAATCTATTGAACAAAAAGCGTATTCAGGAAGTGCGGATTCTTGCCGCCCAAATTGGTGAGAACGCTGCGGGTGCGGCAACCCTGCGTACAAATGGTGGCTGGCGTTATCGCCGCGCGATGATCTCGGATCAGTTGGGGCGGTTGTTCGGCATCCGGTTTGAAATCTACCAGAAGAAGTTTTTTATGAAATTCATAAACAACTTCATCTCTCAGCTGACCCCGTTCATGTTCTATCTGGTGGGTGGACTGCTGGTGCTGCAAGGTTCAGTGTCGCTGGGGGCGTTGGTCGCGGCGCTTGCTGCCTACAAGGATCTAAGCTCGCCCTGGAAAGAGCTTCTGACCTACTACAACCAGACGCAGGACATGTCCTTGCGCTGGGACGTGGTGATCGACCGTTTTGGACCCTCAGGGATGCAGGACGAAGCATTGTTTGAGGGCGAGCCTGAAGCGCGTCCACATCTGCACGGTGATATTGTTCTGGATCATGTGTCGGTCCGGGACATGGACGGCAATCAAGTGCTGGACGATCTGAACCTCAGCTTTCCGGGAGGCAAGACGATTGGCATTTCCGCCCCCAGCGAAGAAGATCGCCGTGCAATCGCCGAACTTCTAACGCGTGAAATCTTGCCCAGTGGCGGCAAGGTTCGGATCGGGGATGTGAACCTGGCCGAGCTGCATCAGGGTGTCGTGGCAGCACGCATCGGCTATGCCACGTCCCGACCCGTGATGTTTCAAGGCACGTTGGGTGACAATGTGATGATGCCGATGCGGTTCCGGCCACTGGAAGACAGTACGGATGACCCCGGGTTTCCTGAAACCTTGCGGGCAGGAAACAGTTCCGATCCGTTTAATGTGGAATGGCTTGATCCATCTCTGGCCGGATTTCAGGATGCAGTGGCGCTACGGGATTGGTGGTTGCAACTGGTTGACGGGATGGGCTCGGGTGCGGCCCTGTTCCAGCGCGGAGCCGAACAAAGCTTTAACGCGGCCGAGCATTGTGAGCTGGCACAAAAACTGGTCGAACTGCGACGGCTTGCACGCAAGGCCGTTCAGGACGCGGGTCTTGAACAACAGGCGTTGATTTTCGACCGCAATCTGTACAACCCGGCCCTGCCTGTGGCTGAGAACCTGCTGTTTGCCACGCCCCGTGTGCCAGTGACACACGCATTGCTGGCAGAACAGAAAGTCTTTCTGGGCCAATTGCGAGAATTGGGGCTGGATGAAACGCTGATTGCTTTGACCCGCGACGTGATCGAAATGTTGCGTCAGATCTTTGGTCTCGATGGGACGGATCACCCGTTGTTCCGTAAGCTCGGGTTGGATGCGAAGACCTATGAAGCTGCCGTTGATTTGGTGGAACAGACCCGCAAAGAAGGTTCGGCGGGGCTTGATGATGAACAGTTGGCCAACATGCTGGCGGTGCCCTTTGTGATCTCGGCCGAACAGATCGGGCCAGCGTTCACCGATGAGCTGAAGAACCGCATTCTCGAACTGCGGCACAGCCATTCCGAGAAGCTGATGCAGCGTCTGAAGGACGTTTTTGTTCCGCTGGACCCAGAAGTTTACGCCCCGGGTCTGACTGTCATGGAAAACGCGCTGTTCGGCAAAGTCAGCCAGATTGGCGGCGCCCGTTCCGATGAAGCTCGTAAGTTGATTGTCGATTTGCTGGCCGAAAACGGAGCGCGGCCATTGGTTGTTGAATTGATCTATGATGTACCGTTGGCCTTGGGCGGTCAGAATCTGCCAGCGGTGTTTGCAGAGCCGTTGGCCTTTACGCGTGCAGCGATCAAGAAGCCGGACATCCTGGTCCTGGAAAACGCCTTGGCCAGTTACGACATGAAAACTCAGGTGGCCGTCTATAAGAAGCTGCGTGAGTTGCTGCCGGATACAACTGTCATCTACCTGAACGATCAGTTTGAAAACCCCGATGTGTTCGACATGTTCGTTGAAATCCGGCAAGGTCGTGTGGTCTCGGACGGAGGACCGGTAGACGTGGAGGAAGACAGCGCAGCATCGGCAGACCTGGCGCGGAAATTGCGTGCTCTGGAACAGACCCCCCTGTTTTCCGGTCTGGACCGACGGCAGCTGCGCCTGTTGGCGTTCGGTGCGCGTTGGTTCGAGGCCGAGCCTGGGCAGGTGGTGTTCCTGAAAGACGACCAACCAACCGATGGTGCCTATGTTGTGCTTGAGGGTGAGGCCGGTCTGTACCTGCCACAGGATCAAGGGCCGGATCAATTGATCACCACAGTTGGGCCGGGCGCTTTGGTCGGAGAGCTGGGCCTGATCCGCAAGGAACCGCGCGCGTTGAGCATGGTGGCAGAAACTCAGCTGTCCTGCCTGCGGATTGGTGAAGAGGAATTCCTGGCCGTCGTCGAAAACGACGCTGCAACCGCATTCAAGCTGCTTCAGGTGATCGCGGGTTATGTTTCCAGTTAGGGGTCAACTGTCCTCTGCGCAAAACAGATCGTACAACAAGCTGATCAGTTGTTCAGTGTTCCCGTCACGCAGGGAATAGTAGATCGTCTTGCCGTCTCTGCGGGTCGAGACCAGCCCCTCTTCGCGCAGGCGGGCCAGCATCTGGCTGACGGCGGCTTGCCGCAACGCAAGCAGGTCCTCAAGCTGACCCACGGATTTCTCACCGTCCCCAAGGTGGCACAAGATCATCAGCCGCCCTTCATGGGCCAACGTCTTGAGGAACGCAGCCGCGCGGGCGGCATTGTCTTTCATGTCCGGCAGAGTGTTTGTACTGCGCGCCTGAGGATCGGTTTCTATAAGTGCCACGTTTCGATCATTGTTCCGAATATTATTGGATCAATATGCCTCAAACACGCAGGTGTTGTCACCCCTCGGTTGCCGGGGCACCACCTTGAAAAGCGTTGCCGTTGACGTAATCGCAGGGGTTTTCCTGCATTTGCAAGTGTAAGTCGCGGCCATCATAGGGATTCGCGCGGGCCAGGGCTTCGTCGACATCAATACCAAGGCCCGGCGCTGTTGGTGCGGTCACGAACCCGTCCTGAACCCGAATGGTCCCTTTGATCAATTGATCGTGGAACGGTGTTTCGATGGATTCCAGCAACAGCAGATTAGGGATCGATGCGGCCAGATGGATATTGGCGGCCCATTCCACCGGCCCTGCATACAGATGCGGAGCCATCTGAGCGTTGAAGACTTCGGCCATGGCTGCGACTTTCTTCATCTCCCAGATCCCGCCCGCGCGCCCTAACGCCGGCTGCAGGATTTCCGCAGCTCCGGCTCGTAGAACAGCACCGAATTCGGCCTTGGTCGTCATCCGCTCTCCGGTGGCGACGGGGATGCGGACATTGCGGGCAACGCGGGCCATATCTTCGATCATGTCTGGCGGCGTGGGTTCTTCGAACCAGAGCGGCTGAAACGGTTCCAAAGCTTGCCCCAGCCTGATGGCCCCGGCGGTGTTGAATTGACCATGCGTGCCGAACAGCAGATCGGCCTTGTCGCCAACGGCTTCGCGGATCGCCTTGCAGAAGGCAACGGACATGGAAATGTCGCTCATCGCGGGCATGTGGCCACCCCGGAGCGTGTACGGGCCTGCCGGGTCGAATTTCACGGCGGTATAGCCGCGGCGGACCATTTCAGCAGCCGTTTCGCCCGCCTGTTCGGGAGAAGTCCAGAAAACGGTCAGGTTATGCTGGGGCAGGGGGTAAAGATAAGTATAGGCCCGGATCCGATCGTTCATCTTTCCACCCAGCAAAGCATAGACCGGGCGGTCACGATCCTTGCCCAGAATATCCCAACAGGCGATCTCCAACCCTGAAAACGCGCCCATCACTGTCAGGTCCGGTCGCTGGGTGAACCCGCTGGAATAGGCGCGACGGAACATGAGCTCGATGTTTTCTGGGTTTTCGCCCTGCATATGCCGTTCGAACACGTCCTGAATGACATGGCGCATCGCCTCTGGCCCAACAGACGAAGCATAGCATTCGCCCCAACCGGTGATGCCAGTATCTGTCGTCAGTTTGACCAGTATCCAGTACCGCCCACCCCAGCCCGGTGCAGGCGGGGCGGTGACGATAATGTCGAGATCCTTCAGTTTCATACTAACTTCTCCCGTTTGGTCAGCTTAGGTCCTGTCGAACAGGATTACATTTCGCTTGGCCGATCCGGTTTTTGTGTCGGCGATGGCCTCGTTGATCTGATCAAGGGACCAGCGACCCGAGATCAGCTCATCCAGCTTCAGGCGCCCCTGTTCATACAGGTCCACCATCCAAGGAATATCGCGCTGGATCACCACGTCGCCCATCTTCGACCCAACAACGCCCTGACCAAGGGCCGCCAGAACAACGGGTTCATAACTGGCCATGTCACCGGAATGCGGCATCCCGATCATGATCGCCTTGCCGCCACGTCCGAGATAGCGCGGCGCCTGATCATAGGCAGGAATCGCGCCGACAGTGATCAGAACCGCATCTGCGCCGCGTCCACCCAACGCCTTGTAAGCGGCCTTCCACGGTTGGTCCAAACTGGCCAATACGCCGTGGGTCGCGCCGAACTCTTTGGCGATCTCAAGCTTTTCCTCGGTCATATCCACGGCTACGATCCGCCGCGCGCCAGCGATACGCGCGCCCTGAATGGCGTTCAGGCCAACGCCGCCGGCACCAATGACCACGACATCCTGGCCGGGGCGCAAGCCTGCCGCGTTCACAGCAGCCCCAACCCCGGTGATCACACCGCAGGACAACAAGCTGGCAAGGTCCTTGGGTAGGGTTTCCGGGATTTTGACAATCTGGCGGTGGCTCACCACAACTTTTTCAGCAAATGCGCCGCATGCCATGGCCTGTTCGAGCGGGTCGCCATCACCGGTTTTCAACGGGCCTTCGACGGTATCGTATGGTGTTTCGCAGATTGTTGGTTTTCCGCCCGCGCAACTGGGGCATGTTCCACAAGCACGGATCAAAGTGACAACCACGGGGTCGCCGACTTTGAAATCTCCTGCGCCCTCTCCGACCGCGCTGATCACACCTGCGGCTTCGTGGCCGTAGACGGCGGGCAGGAACCCACCCCAGGCCCCTTCGGCAAATGATATATCCGAATGGCAGATGGCCACGGCGTCCAGCGTTACCTCGATCTCGCCCGCGCCGGGGGCAGCGAGCTGAATTTCTTCGATCACCAAAGGTTCGCCAAAGGCCCGACAGACTGCGGCTTTGATTGTTTGCATGTTGTCCCTCATTCCCGTTGGTTTCACGGTGGCGCGGGAAACAGCAGCTCGCAAGGCAGAAATCGCCATTTTTATGTCGTTGTTACGCCACGACAGGCCGGGACCTGCGAAACAACAAGAACCCTGCCAGCATCAGTACAAGTGCCAGCAGGAAGGGTGCGCCGGGTAGATAGAGCGGGGTGTCGGGCCGGATAAACTGCGCGAAAACTGAGGTCATCAGCAAAGGTGAGATCACCATCGACAGCGCGTGCAATGCGGTTAGAACGCCCTGCAATTCACCTTGCTGCGAATCCGGCGTGGCCTTGGACATCATGGCCTGAAGGGCGGGTGTGATGACCGCTCCGATGGCCGTTATTGGAATGAGAAGCAGCGCGATGAGGCCGTTGGTGAGAAAGGCCAGAAAGGCGAAGCTTATGATCTCAAAACCCATCCCGAAGATGATTGTGCCCCGCTCGCCCAGAAACCGGATGGCGGGCCGGATCAATCCGCCTTGCACAATGGCCATGCCGATACCGTAGACACCCAGGGAAAGGCCAATCATCTGCGGGGACCATCCGAACCGCTCGGTCGTGAAATAGGACCAGATCGCAGGGTAGACGTAGATGGACACCGAATACAGGAAATAGACCCAGAGCAGCGGTCGGATACCGGGTAAAGCGGCAATGGCGCGCAGCGAATTGAGAGGGTTTGCGCGTTGCAGGCTGAAAGCGCGTCGGGTCTTGTCGGTTACGGTCTCGGGCATTACGAGGCAGCCGATGCAGAAGGTCAGCGCCGCCAAACCGGCAGCGGCCCAAAACGGTCCACGCGTGCCATATTCACTGAGCAATCCACCGATGACAGGCCCAAGGACGAAGCCTATACCAAAGGCAGCACCCAGGAGGCCAAAGTTCGCGGCCTTGTCCTTGGGGTCGGACACATCTGCCATAAACGCCGCAGCGGTGGCATGGGTGGCAGCGGTTATACCACCTACGATCCGACCAATCAGCAACAGCCAAATGCTGCCTGCAACAGCCATGACGACATAATCCAGTGCCATGACAAATAGGGACACCAGCAGAACGGTTCTTCGTCCGTACGCGTCTGAAAGGTTTCCAAGAATGGGTCCGAAGATAAACTGAATCGCGGCGAAGGCTGTGCTCAGCACGCCCCCCCAGATCGCTGCATTGGCAAGCGTGCTGCCCTGAACCTCGACAATCAGTTCCGGCATGATCGGCATCACCAGACCGATGCCCATGGCGTCGATCATGACGATGCTGAGGATGAAGAAAAACGGCAGACGCATGGGACCCGGCAAGTGAACTGTTCAGCGCACCCTAGGCAGGCTTGCCGAATGAGGAAAGAGAGAGTTCAGCGCCGATCAAAATGCCGTCGCGATAGGTTAGGGCAGTCTGTCCGCCAGTTCGGACAGCATTTTCGCAAGCTCGCGTGGGTGCGAGAAGAACGGGGAATGCGAACTGTTGATCGTGCGGCGCAGATCTTCGGGGATGGGGTCGCTCATCTCGGCTTGGTATTCCGTTGGGATTGTGCGGTCGTCGATGGTGCGAAGGTAGGCTTTGGGCACACTGTCGAAATTTGCACCCGTTGGAAGGGGCGTTTCCTGTGGGCGAATGGCCTGAGGGCACAGGCGCGCATAGGCATAAGGCAGGATGCCGTCAGGGCAATCATGGTAGAATAGCTGGGGGATAGCCTCGGCGGAAACGGTGTATGACATCCCATCCGGGGATTTTTCAACGGCGTGGGCGATGGTCTGTCTCGTGCCAAGCCTGCGCATCTCGGCCATGGCCAGGCCGTTTTTGGGCACATAGGCGCACAGATAGATCAGCGCGCGCATCGCGTTGGGTTGCGCCTCGGCGGCGGCGCTGATCGGATAGCCGCCCCAGGAATGGCCAACAATGATTGTATCCGACGTGCTGGCGTGCAGTACAGCGTCGCGGCAGCTGTCCAGCGTGACCTCGTCCACTGGTGTTGGGTCTGCCCCATGGCTGGGCATGTCGATGGCTTTGACGGAATGACCAAAAGCCTCAAGCGCGGGGATCAGGTCGCGCCAGCACCATGCACCGTGGCATGAGCCGTGGACCAACAGGAAAGACGCCATTGCCGTTCTCCTTCAGATATGTCCGATTTCGGTCAGAAAACCAGTCAGGATTTCTGCGTATTCCTCTGGTTTTTCAACGCAGGGCAAATGTCCGGCCCGGCGGATCAGCCGGAACCGGGACCCCGGGATTAGATCGACGGTTTCCCGCACCAGATCGGGGGGTGTCGATCCGTCTTCGCTGCCTGCAATGCCCAAGGTCGGCAGGCGCAACCCGCTTGTTGGGGTATAGAAATCTGTGCCTGCAATGGCCGAGCAACAGCCCAGATATCCCTCAGCCGGCTGGCCCACCATCATGTCGTGCCAAGGCAGGTGGTATTGCGCGGTGCGAAAATCACGCGAAAACCAACGTTCCATCGTTGCATCGGCCAGTGCTTCGATCCCGCCTTTACGCACGGCCTCGATCCGATCCTGCCAGACCGAAGGAGTGGCGATTTTGGCGGCTGTGTTCGAAAGGACCAATCCGCGGATCTGGTCCATGCGCTTGATGGCAAGCCCTTGTGCAATCATCCCACCAATGGATAGTCCCACGAAAACACAGTCGCGGACCTGTAGGTGATCCAGCAACGCCTCAGTATCGCGTATCAATGCGCCCATCGAGTAAGGCGCGGGCGGCACCGAGGATTTCCCGTGACCGCGTTTGTCGTACCGGATCACACGCAGCCCTGCTGGCAGATGTGGCAGTACCGCGTCCCACAAATGCAGGTTGGTTCCCAGGGAATTGGCGAACACCAAAGGTGCCCCGTCTGTTGGGCCGTCGATGCGGTAGTTTAATTGCACGTCGCCAAGATCAGCGATTTTCATGACTGGCTTCCTTGTCGCCATGGCCTTAGGGGTGCAACATGCACATGTTATGCATCCCTGTCAGGTCAGGAATTCCAACGCCCTTGCAAATACTGCGGGATCGACGTTGCCGCCAGACGCAACCACAATCACGTCGTCACCTTCGATCTGATCGCCTCGGAACAGGGCCGAGGCCAGAGCCACCGCGCCGCCGGGTTCCAGTACGATCTTGAGGCGCAGAAAGGCCAAAGCCATAGCGCGCAAAGCCTCTTCTTCCGTGACAGACATGCCCGGACCGCACAGACGGTTGAGAATCGGAAACGTTATATCACCTGGTTGCGGCGTTAGAATAGCATCGCAAATGTTACCCGAAGCCGCTTTGTTGTTTTGAATCTGGCCTGATGCCAGTGATCGTTTGACGTCATCGAAACCTTCCGGTTCACAAGGGCGCGCGCGCAGGTTTGGCGCGTGTTTCTCCAAGGCCAGAGCGATTCCCGAGGTCAGGCCGCCCCCGCCACAACAGACCAGCACATCCGCCTGAGTTACCCCCAGATCCGCTGCTTGCTGGGCGATTTCAAGCCCGGTGGTGCCTTGACCTGCAATAACCTGAGGTTCGTCATAAGGTCGGATCAGGGTCAGGCCGCGCTCGGCTGCAATGCCCTCGCCAATTTCTTCCCGTTTTTCGATTGCGCGGTCATACAAGACAACCTCGGCCCCGAGTGCACGGGTATTTTCGATCTTCAGACGTGGCGCATCCGACGGCATGACGATGACCGATGCAATGCTGTGTTTCGAGGCCGCCATGGCAACGCCTTGCGCGTGGTTGCCCGAGGAATACGCGATCACACCGTTCTTGCGTTCTGCCTCATCCAGCGCAGAAATTGCAGACCATGCCCCCCGAAACTTGAAACTACCGGTATGTTGTAGGCATTCCGGTTTAATCAAAATCCGACGTCCGGCGGGCTTGTCGAGAAAAGGGGAAGACAGGATCGGTGTCTTGCGGATGTGTCCGTTCAGCCGTTCTGCTGCGGCTTCGATCATCTCAATTGTGCTCATACGTCGTTCTTCAATACCTTTTGAATTAAGTCCAAAGATTGAGGTTCGTTTAGAAACGGAACATGCCCGCGATCGGGAACTTCGGTTGAGATCAAGCCCGGATGGCGGTCGTGCATTTTGGCAATGGTATCAGCGCTCAGTACGTCTGAATTTGCCCCTCGGATTACACCTGTTGAAATGTTGCTCAGGGCGTCAAAGAACATCCACAGATCAGGCGTGGCCCCGCTTGCGGCTTGCTCGATCAGCGCCTTGCGCAGTGCAGGGTCGTAGCGCAGAGCCAAACCATTTTCCTGTTTTTCGTACTGAATTTCGGCCTGCATGCGCCAGGTTTCCAGCGGAACACCAGGGAATTGAGGCTCCATTACCTGTTTCAGCGCCACTGCGGCCTCATCATAGGTTTTTGCAGTTGGCTGCGCGCCCACATAAGCCATGATTTTGGCAATGCCGGATAGTTCAATGACAGGTCCAACATCATTCAGGATCACCCCGGCCAACCGTTCAGGATGACTCGCGGCCAAAGCCATCGCAATCAGACCACCCCGCGACGTGCCCAGAACAAAGGTTTTCTCGATTCCCAGAAAATCCAGCAGCTCAATCGCGTCATGCGATTCGCGAAAGATGTTGTAGTTCATGAAATCGGCGTCATAGCCCGACCGACCGCGCCCCCTGTAGTCCATTGCAATCATGCGCAGGTCGGCGGCATGAGGGGCAAAAAACGAAAAGTCGCGGCTGTTTCGGGTCAGACCAGCCAGACACATAAGCGGCGTACCGGTGCCGGTGTCCTCGAAATAGATGCGTTGGCCATCTGTGGTTGTGAAGTCTGACATCAAAGCCCTGCTAATTTCGGGATCGAGGTTAAATCGGACAGCACGTGCGCAGGTGTCCACGGCAGGCGGTCCATCGGCTCGGCAGCCCTGTTGACCCAGGCGGTGACAAAGCCGTACCCGCTGGCGCCGGCAGCGTCCCAACCGTTTGAACTGACGAACAAAACCTCATCGCGCGCGCAGCCAAACCTGTCTTGTACCAGATCGTAGACCTTGGCATGGGGCTTGAAGATACCGACACTTTCTACCGACAGCACGTCATCCAGTACCTCGCCGATGCCGGCAGATCGAACCGCACCATCCAACATGGGCGGCGATCCGTTGGACAGAATCGCCGTTTGCATCCCGCCATCTTTAAGCGCTTTCAACATGTTGGGAACTTCGGGGTAAGCCTGCAGTTCCCAATATAAATCAAGCAGGCGCTGGCGCAGTTTTGGGTCGCCTTGGAGGCCAGTGGCTTCCAGCGCCCAATCCAGCCCGTCCTGAGTGACATCCCAGAAATCGGCATGTGCGTCGGCAACGGCACGCAGCCATGTGTACTGCAATTGCTTCAGACGCCAATGCCCCGCGACCGCGGGCCATTTGTCTTTGAGGGCTTCAAATCCCGGTTCGTCCGCAGCCTGGCGGGCTGCTGCTGCAACGTCGAAAAGTGTTCCGTAAGCGTCGAAGACACAGGTGGTGATCGGCATGTGATCCTCCTCTGATCGCGCGCAGGTTGGCACAACAACGAGGGGGGTGAAAGAGCCAGGGGTTTACAAGATTGTGTCAGGCCCTAGGTTTGGCCGCTCAATTCTACAAAACGGCCGGAGGCCACGATGACCGAGATCAAACAAGGCGACACGGTTCGCATCCACTACACCGGTACGCTGCTGGACGGCAAAGTCTTTGACAGTTCGGATGGGCGCGATCCGTTGGAGTTTGTGGTTGGATCTGGCCAGATCATTCCCGGGCTGGACAGCGCGATGCCTGGCCTGTCTGCAGGGGACAAAAAACGGGTCGAAATTGCCTGTGTGGAAGCATACGGTCCCATCAATCCGGCGATGCGTCAGGAAATTCCCCGCGAAGGCATTCCCGACGACATCCCGCTTGAGCCCGGAACGCAGTTGCAAATGCAGACACCAGATGGCCAGGCCGTGCCGGTGACAGTGGTTGGCGCGGACGAGGTGACCGTAACGCTGGACGCCAACCACCCTTTGGCGGGTCAGGATTTGGTTTTTGAGATTGAGGTCGTCTCGATCAACTGATCTTCGGCTCGGGTCGGTTCCCCGGCCCGGGATTCACCGGATCAGTGTTTCGATCGCCGAACGGACTTGCGGTTGAGTGAAAAAGACAAACGCCAACAACATACATGTCAGCGTCAGCAAAAGAACTCTGGCCCGTTGACTCAGCAAACCGGACTTTCTCCGGCTTTGCGTTGCACGTGCGTTGTTTGCAATGATTTGATCTAGCTTGCTCATATCAATTTCCTGCCGCCCAAAGATGGTAAAAACTTGACGACGGCAGGGAAAGATATGGTCACATAAAGTCAGGCTGCGGCATACCCAGAACGTGGAAGCCACCATCAACGCGGATAATCTCACCAGATGTACAGGACCCTGCATCCGAAGTCAGGTAGACAGCAGTTCCGCCGACAGCCTCAAGCGTTGCATTTGCCCGCATCGGAGCGTTCTGGTCGCAGAACTTGTAGGTCTTGCGCGCGCCGCCGATGGCCGCACCGGCGAGGGTTTTCATCGGTCCGGGTGAAATAGCGTTCACGCGGATGCCGTCAGGACCAAGGTCATTGGCCAGATAGCGTGTCGCCGATTCCAGAGCCGCCTTGGCCACACCCATGACGTTGTAATTCGGTACAACGCGGTTCGATCCCTGATAAGTCAGGGTCAGAAGTGAGCCGCCATTGTCCTTCATCATCGGATAGGCGCGACGCGCCACTTCGATGAAGGAATAGGCCGAGACATCCATCGAGTGTTTGAAGTTCGCCCGCGTGGTGTTCAGGAAACGGCCCGTCAATTCGGACTTGTCCGAATAGGCGATGGCATGGACGACAAAATCGATGGTCGGCCAGCGTTGGGCCAGTTCATCAAATGCACGGTCCAGCGATTCGTCATCAGTGACATCCGCATCGACCATGAAATCGCTGCCAAGGCTTTGGGCCAAGGGTTCCAGCCGTTTGCCGAATGCCTCGCCCTGATAGGTGAATGCCAGTTCGGCACCGGCCTCGTGCATGGCCTTGGCAATGCCCCACGCGATTGAGCGGTCATTGGCCACGCCCATGATCAGGCCGCGTTTACCTTTAAGAAGATCCGACATCACTTTCACCCGTTATACTTTGACAGAATCATGGACCCGTTGGTGCCACCAAAGCCGAAGCTGTTGGTCATGACACTGTCCAGTCCTGCGTTTTCAACCACTTCGGTTGCAATTTCACCGGGCAGGATGCCTTCGGCAAGCGTGTCGACGTTGATCGACGGTGTAATGAAATCATGGTCCAGCATCAGCAGGCAGAAGATCGCCTCAAGCGCTCCTGCGGCCCCCTGCGCGTGGCCGGTCATCGATTTGGTCGACGAAATCGGCGGTACGCTGCCTTGGCCAAAGATACGGCGCACGGCCTCAACCTCACCCACATCGCCAACCGGAGTCGAGGTGCCATGGGCGTTGATGTAATCCACTTTGCGGCCTTCGGGCAGAGTGTCCAGAGCCAGACGCATCGCACGCTCACCGCCTTCGCCGGACGGGGCCACCATGTCATGGCCGTCCGAAGTTGCCGCGTATCCGGTGACTTCGGCATAGATCTTTGCGCCACGAGCCAGAGCGTGTTCCAGTTCTTCCAGCACAACGATCCCGCCGCCACCGGAAATCACGAAACCGTCGCGGTTTTCGTCGAACGCACGCGATGCTTTCTCGGGCGTGTCATTGTATTTCGAGGACATCGCGCCCATGGCGTCGAACAGACAGGACAATGTCCAGTCCAGTTCCTCACCGCCGCCGGCAAACATCACGTCCTGCTTGCCGAGCATAATTTGTTCTGCCGCGTTGCCGATGCAGTGCAGTGATGTCGAGCAGGCCGAGGTGATCGAATAGTTGATGCCCTTGATCTTGAACGCTGTCGCCAGGTTTGCCGAAATCGTCGAACACATGCATTTTGGCACTGCAAACGGCCCGATCCGCTTGGTTGCGCCAGTTTTCAAAACAGTTTGATGTGCCGACAGCATGGCGCTGGTCGACGGACCACCCGAGCCAGCGACCAAACCAGTGCGCGGGTTAACAACCTGATCCTCGGTCAGACCGGCGTCGGAAATCGCCTGGCTCATGGCGACATGAGCGTAGGCAGCACCGGGGCCCATAAAGCGTAGGGTGCGCTTGTCCACATGTTCAGAGACGTCGATCTTGAGCGAACCGGCGATCTGGCTGCGAAAACCGTGTTCGACCATCTGCTCGTTGGCCTCGATCCCGGATTTGCCTGCTTTGAGCGAGGCCAAGACCTCTTCGGCATTGTTCCCGATGGAGGAAACAACCCCCAGACCGGTGACGACGACGCGACGCATAAGCGTACTCCTGTAGTTCGTTTTCAGTGACGTGTCAGAAAGCCGGGGTTAGCTTTCGGACAGTGCAACCTTCATATCCTTGACCTGATAAATCACTTCGCCATCGGCTTCGACCCGGCCATCCGCCACACCCATGGTCAGGCGACGGGTTTGAAGGGCTTTCGTGAAGTCGATGTAGTATGTTAGCATTTTGCGGTCCGGGCGGACCATTCCGGTCAGTTTGACCTCGCCCACACCCAGCGCATAGCCGCGTCCCTGCCAGCCGCGCCAGCCCAGATTGAAGCCGGTCAACTGCCACAGGCCATCCAGACCCAGACAGCCCGGCATGATCGGGTTGCCGGGGAAATGGCAGTCAAAGAACCAAAGGTCAGGTGTAATATCAAACTCGGCTACCACATGGCCTTTGCCATGCGCACCACCATCGCCCGAGATGTCGGTGATCCGGTCCATCATCAGCATCGGCGGCGCGGGCAATTGGGCGTTGCCGGGGCCGAATAATTCGCCGCGGGCGCATTTCAGCAGATCATCTTTGTCAAAACTGCTAGGGAACTGGGCCATTCTGCCGCCTTTCCTGCCGGGGGTCTGTCTATATATCTGGCCTCGTCTATCACCCGTTTGCAAGGTCCTGCAAGAGCGGTGCGCCACATCATCTTGTGTACGTACCCATCTTGCGAATGAAATTCATTTGAAATTGTCGACTATGCGCCCCTATATATAAAAGAAGCAACTATGAGTATCGGATTGATGACACCTCAGAGCCGCGAAATAGCAACGGGTTGGCTGGTGAATGCTGGCTTGCGACCCACGCGCCAGCGTGTGGCGCTGGCCGAGCTTTTGGTGGGCGATGGCCGTCATCGCCATGTTACCGCAGAAAGCCTGTTCGATTCTGCCAAGGCAAACGGGGATGCGGTTTCTCTGGCCACGGTTTATAATACTCTTCGCGCGTTTTGCGAGGCAGGTGTTCTACAAGAAATCACCGTGGATGGCTCGAAAAGCTATTTCGATACCAATACCCACGATCACCCCCATTTTTATTGGGAAGACGAAGCCCGTCTGAGTGATGCGCCCTCGGATCAACTGGTCATTCAGCGCCTTCCCGAAGCGCCCGAAGGGGTTGAGATCGCGTCGGTCGATGTTGTCATCCGGTTGCGCAAGAAATAGGTTTTCAATTCTGCTGCAAACCATCCTGTAGAACGCGTTCAGCCAGATCAATTGTTGGGTCGGCCGGGCCTGTACCGTGACGTGCCAGAACCACAGACTCAGCAGCGTCCGGGTCGGTGATCGGAATACCGACCAAAAGTCGACCGTCATAGCTGATCGAACTGGGCGGGCTGGCATAGCTGATTCCGATTCCCTCGCCATGGGCTGCAAGACTGCGCTGAATCTCCAGCGATGCTGCCCGGTGCGCGACTGTTGGGCGCAGACCCATGCGCCGAAACAGGCCAAGAATGTGCTGCGCAGAAAGCCCTTCAGTTGACAGGATCAAAGGGTGGATTGCGATATCGGTCAGGGTAACGCCATCCGTTGATGCCAGCGGATGATCCGGCGACATCAACGCTTTTGGTTTGCTGTCGAACAGCTTTGCTCGGGTGAACCCGGCATCCATGGTCAGATCATAAGTGATCGCTATGTCGATCTGGCCGTCGATCATGCTGTTCAGAAGCCCTTCGAAAGACGCGGCGACATAGGAAATTGCAAGATTTGGGAAGGCAACGCGCAAATGATGCAGGGCAGGGGCCAGCAAGAAGGGGGCGAGGTCCGTAAAACACCCCAACCTCAATTGTGTCATACCCGGTGCCGGAGTCTCAGAGGCTTCGATTCGGGCGGCATCGTTCAGCAAAGCCTCAGCCTGTTCGATAAACCTGCGCCCCTGAGGGGTCAGGGCCATGGCTGCACCCCGGCGACGGGTGAACAACGGATGGCCAAGATGCTCTTCAACACGTGTCAGCGCAGTGGACAAGGCTGGCTGCGACACATTCAGGTGCTGTGCCGCGACCGACAGGCTGCCGTGGCACCCGATCGCGCAGACATATTCATATTGGCGAAGTGAAATATATAACATCAAGTTATTTATTACTTAGAAAGATATGATTTGAACAGAATGCACGTTCAGAGCAAAACCGGGATAAAAGCCAAAGGAGATCCGGATGCCTCACCCACTAGTTTCTCAAGCGATGATCGACACCTATCAGCAAGATGGCGTTGTCCTGATCAAAGGGCTGTTCACGGGGTATGTGGATCAACTGCGCGATGGGGTGGCCGCAAATATGGCTGAACCTGGCCCTTATGCGTCTGAAAACAAAAAGTCTGGCGAAACAGGGCTTTTCTTTGATGACTACTGCAACTGGACCCGCATCCCTCAGTTTCGCGAAGTCATCGAAAAATCGCCCGCGGCCGAGGTTGCGGCCGATCTGATGCAATCGCAAAGCGTTCAGATGTTCCACGATCACGTGCTGGTCAAAGAGCCCGGCACGTCGATGGCCACGCCCTGGCATCAGGACGGACCGTATTACTTCGTCGAAGGCCAGCAGAACATCAGCTTCTGGTCTCCGCTGGATCCGGTGCAGCAGGCGACGCTGCGCTGTGTCGCCGGATCGCATCGGTGGGAGAAAGAGGTTCTGCCGACCCGTTGGGTGTCAGAGGAAGGGTTCTTTCCGGACGAAGGTCAGTACATCCCCGTCCCGGACCCCGATGCCGAGGGCATGAGAGTTGTTGAGTTCGAAATGGAGCCCGGCGACGCTGTGGCGTTCAACTATCGTACGTTGCATGGCGCGCGGGGCAACCAGTCGGACAGCCGCCGCCGCGCATTCTCGCTGCGCCTGGTGGGGGATGACGCGTGTTACGTTGAGCGCCCGGGTCGGACCTCGCCCCCGTTCCCCGGTCACGACATGACACCGGGCCAACGCTTGCGCGAGGACTGGTTCCCGATGCTGTTGCAACGCTGAGGCGTCTCAGAACCACTGACCTGATTCGATCAGACCCAAATCCAGAAGTTGGCGAGACTGCCATTCAAACGGAACTGAGTTCCGCCAGCGAAAGCTGGGGATGTCAAACGTGGACCCTGCATTTGTCTTTAGGGCTTTTGCTGCCCGAAAAGAGCAAATGGCGGCAGTCATGTTGTGATGCCAGGGGCAGGAATAGGTGTTGTATTCCGGTTCATTGAACGTATGGTCGGGCCTCAGCACCAGCCCTTTTTGCGATTTGAACAGGGCAATCCGGTCGATACGGCGGCGTTCGTAAGGAACGTGCTCTTCGTATCGCCAGCGCAACCCGCCCGAGATATTCACTTGCCGGTCCAAAGGCTGGCCGCTTGGGTCGTGGCGGGTATGGGCATAGTAGTCCGTGCTGTCGAAGAGCGCCTGCTCAGGCGCGACTCCGTTGGGATAGGTGCAAAGATCATCGGCATAGAGGTCAATGACATAGCTGAGCATCGCATTGCGCCGCTCTTCGCTGTGAAAGGCCAGCATTTCGCCAACGCTGCGCGTTTCGCTAAATGGGTAAAAAAGGTACTCGGCGTTATAACAATAATACATCCAAAGGCCGGGTGCGGCCTGAATAACCCGGTTTATGGTTTCAAACACCACAGTTCGGGGCGAGCATTTCAGTGTGATCCGATGCACGTGATCGGCCAGCTCAGGGTCGAGAGCCAAGTCTTGCGGCATGAACACAAGCACGGATTTGAACCCCAGATTCAGGTGGTGCCGCACAGTGCTGTCCAGCTCGATTCCGTCTTCGGCAAAAATCAATGCGATGGGACCTTTGGCCAATGCGGTCTGACCCGATTTCAGAAAATGGTTCGGGGATTCGTAATTCATCGTGTGTTTTCGGTTTTGCCTTGCTGGAAAGTCCTGCCAAATTCGGGTAATTGCGCTCGCATTGCAAGCGGCGTTCGAAGCATATAGATGACGCCGGTCCCGCGAATGCAAAGGCCCGATCCATGTCCGAACCGAAGAAGCTGTTTATCAAGACCTATGGCTGTCAGATGAATGTCTATGACAGTGAGCGCATGTCTGAGGCACTGGGCGGGCAGGGCTACGTCGAAACCAAGACGCCCGATGATGCGGATATGATCCTGCTGAACACCTGCCACATTCGTGAAAAGGCTGCGGAAAAGGTCTATTCCGAACTGGGCCGGTTCAAGGGTCTGAAGGCCGAGAATCCTGATCTGAAAATCGGCGTCGCGGGATGTGTCGCGCAGGCTGAAGGTGAAGAGATCATGCGCCGCCAACCGCTGGTCGATCTGGTCGTTGGTCCGCAAAGCTATCATCGTTTGCCCGAGATGGAGGCCAAGACCCGCGCAGGCGAAAAGGCACTGGATACGGATTTTCCCGAAGAGGACAAGTTTGAGAAATTGAAGAACCGCCCCAAGGCCAAGCGTGGCCCGACGGCGTTTCTGACTGTTCAGGAAGGCTGCGACAAGTTCTGTGCCTTCTGTGTCGTGCCTTACACGCGTGGTGCCGAAGTCAGCCGCCCAGCCGATCGCATTATTCGCGAGGCGCAGGATCTGGTCGAGCGCGGGGTGCGCGAGATCACTCTGCTGGGGCAGAATGTGAATGCCTATCACGGTACAGGCCCGAACGGGGACATGACTTTGGCAGGTCTGATCTGGGAACTGAACAAGGTCGACGGGCTGGAGCGGATTCGCTTTACTACGTCGCACCCCAATGACATGGCTGATGATCTAATCGAGGCTCATGGCACTTGCGACAAGCTGATGCCTTACCTGCACTTGCCGGTGCAGTCGGGCTCGGACCGCATTCTCAAGCGAATGAACCGCAGCCACACGGCCGAAAGTTATTTACGCCTGATCGAGCGTATTAGAGCGGCCCGCCCGGATATTGTGATGTCAGGGGATTTCATCGTCGGTTTCCCTGAAGAGACCGATGAGGATTTTCAGGCGACGATGGATCTGGTCGAAGAGGTCAAATACGGCTACGCCTATTCCTTCAAATATTCTACGCGCCCCGGAACGCCGGCGACCGAACGGGCTCAGGTCGATCCGGCGGCAGCGGATGAACGTTTGCAGCGGCTTCAGGCCCTGATCACCCGTCACCAAAGGGAAATCCAGGACGGCATGGTGGGCCGCACCGTCCGCGTTCTGTTCGAAAAACCGGGCCGCCAACCCGGGCAGATGGTCGGAAAGTCTGAGTATTTGCATTCGGTTCACGTGAGGGGGGCCGAGATCGCCATTGGAGACCTGAAGAAGATTCGGATTACCGAGTCGGGTGCCAATTCGCTGGCGGGAGAGTTGCTGTAGATCGGCGAATATCCACTGATTTTCCACCATAATTGGTGGATGTTTCTAAAATTTACCCTTGATTTATTGCTTGTAACTATGCTCGGAGAAGAGCCAAGTTTTTCCGGGCGTGATGTTTTGCGTGCAAAAACGGTTTTGGGCCGGTGTTGTGGCCGGAGTTATGGAGGCACGAGTGACGACCCTTACGAACTTCAGACATCCAAGTGTTGTCAAAACGCTGCCTGCTGCGTCGCTTGTTATCCTTCTGGCCAGCGCATCGAACGCGGGCGATCTGGAAGGCCCGGTGACCGAGCCTGAGGTGATCAGCCCATCCAGGATCGGTAGTGATGTCCATGCCTTCTATTTGGGATTGGCCGGTGGCTATGGCGCGGGCGGGGATGATCGGTTCGGCCTGACAACGCCTACCGGTTTGTTCGACATTGGGGATCAGGATCTGTCTGGCTCTTATGGCGAGTTGCGCGGTGGCTGGCGTGGCGTCTTGCCCGCCAGAGGCGGGCGCGACTTCGTCTATGGCTTTGAAGTCGGATATCAATTTGGGTCACTTGACGACAGCGTTAGCGCTCGGATTTCGGGGGTCGACGTGCAAGGTGGCACAGAAGTGTCTGACGTACTGGCGATCCGATTGCGAAACGGCGTGACAAACCGTAGCGGCAGCATTCTGTATTTTGTCAGTGTCGGATATATTTGGGGCGATATCGAGACGACCAACAGCATCGCGGTGGGCAGTTCGGTGCAGAATTTCTCGGTTACAGACCGGCGCGGCGGGTATTCTGCAAGCATCGGGGCTGAGCATAAACTGACGGATGATTGGTCAATCACTGGTGAGTATGAGTACGTTCAGTTCAAATCGCAAACGGTTGAGTTCAGTTCGGGTTTTTCGACGAAGTCGACGCCCAAATACGGTGGCTTGAGATTCGGGCTGAACTACACGTTCTGACGCCGTTACGATCTGCACTTGTGGGCCGTTTTGTCATCCAAGCACTAAATTTTGAAACTGTGGCTTGCGCCCACCGAGTTTTGTTGTCTACGCTCGGGGTGAACAGCCAAGACAGGAGAACGGATTGGCCATCGGTGCCCTGAACCCACCGCAAAATGAAATGCCCCAGCGTGAGGCATTTGTAGAGTTTCCTGACAACCGATTGTTGATTGACCTGTGTGGTGAATACGACCGCAACTTGACTGATATCGAAAGCAAGCTTTCGGTCCAGATCGTGCGTCGCGGCAACCAGTTGGTTGTCATGGGGGGCGAAGATGCCCAGAAGCAGGCCGTAGAGGTGCTGCAGTCGCTCTATACCCGCCTGGAAGGCGGGCGCGAGGTTGAGGCTGCGGATGTGGATCGCGAGCTTCGCATGGGTGTCTCGGAACAAGGAACGGGCAGCCGCGACGGCGATCAGCTTGAGATGTTCAAAGGCGGAACGGTCGAGATCAAAACCCGCAAGAAACTGGTCGAACCGCGCACAGATGCCCAAAAAGCCTATGTGCAGTCGCTCTTCCAGAACGAGCTGGCCTTTGGCATTGGTCCTGCGGGAACGGGGAAAACTTACCTGGCGGTTGCTGTGGGTGTTTCGATGTTCATCGGCGGACATGTGGATCGAATCATCCTGAGCCGCCCTGCCGTCGAAGCGGGTGAAAAGCTGGGCTACTTGCCCGGCGACATGAAGGATAAGGTCGATCCGTATATGCAGCCGCTTTATGACGCGCTGAACGATTTCCTGCCAGGCAAGCAACTGGCCAAGCTGATTGAGGAGAAGCGAATCGAAATCGCTCCGCTTGCGTTCATGCGCGGTCGGACGCTGGCCAATGCCTTTGTGGTTCTCGACGAAGCCCAGAATGCGACGACCATGCAGATGAAGATGTTTCTGACCCGTCTGGGGGAGGGTAGTCGTATGGTCATCACCGGCGACAGATCGCAGGTGGACCTGCCGCGCGGGGTGCAGTCCGGGCTGACGGATGCTGAAAGGTTGCTGAAAACGATACCCAATATCAGCTTCAACTATTTCACTTCGAAAGATGTGGTGCGTCACCCGCTTGTCGCGGCCATCATCGAGGCGTATGAAGCCGACTTAGGCCGTGAAACCAGTTGAGAGCATGGCCCATACAGGGGCTGGTCTGCAGTAAGATGAATCTGGAACTCACTGTCGAAGACGACCGTTGGCAGGGTCTTGAGACCCTGTCGCGCAAGGCGATTTCTGCCGTTCTGGCTTTTGCCGAGATCGACCCGGAGTTTTGCGAAGTCAGTGTTTTGGGCTGTGATGATGCACGGATTGCCGAGTTAAACTCAGAATTTCGCGGCAAACCAAGCGCCACCAACGTACTGAGCTGGCCCGCCGAGGATCTGGCCCCCGATGTGCCGGGGCAGGTGCCGAATACGCCGCAACCGGATTTCACTGGTGAAATCCCCTTGGGCGATATCGCGATTTCCTTTGAGACCAGCGCACGTGAGGCCGCCGAGGCAGGTAAAGCCATGGACGATCATGTGATCCATTTGCTTGTTCATGGAACGTTGCATTTGCTGGGGTATGATCACATTCGTGATCCCGATGCCACCTTGATGGAAGGGATTGAGGTCAAGATACTTGGCAAATTGGGTATTGATGACCCATATAGAGTGTGAAGGGGTCTTAGGACCCGATTAATTGGAACAAGGTAATGGGCGACACAGACGGCAGTTCTAGGGCGGCGCAAAGCGCGCAGCCACAGGACAGCAGCAATGAGACAGAAGAGAAAAGCGGGTTCTTTTCTCGAATACTCGATGCGTTTTCGGGTGACGAGACCCAACCGCTACCAACGGCGAACGGGCAGAATGCAGCAATGCCTCAGTCCCGTGGGATGATCAACCTGCGCCGGATGCGCGTTGAAGACGTTGCCATTCCAACTGCTGAAATCATATCGGTCGCTTCGACGATCACCAAAGATGAGCTCGCGGATGTGTTCCGTGAGAGTGGCCTGTCCAGAATCCCGGTTTACGAAGGAACGCTGGATACGCCATTGGGATTCGTCCACCTCAAGGATTTCGCTCTGACCCACGGGTTCAACGGAGGGGGCAGTAGCTTTGATCTGGTCTCGATGTTGCGTACGCTGTTGTTTGTTCCACCGTCGATGCCAATTGGGGTGCTGCTGACCAAAATGCAGACGGAACGGCGCCATATGGCGCTGGTGATCGATGAATATGGTGGCGTTGATGGTCTGCTGACTATCGAGGACCTCATCGAACAGGTGGTGGGTGAAATCGCAGACGAACATGATGCAGACGAAGATCAGCTGTGGGTGCAAGAGAAGCCCGGTTGTTACGTCGTGCAAGCCCGGGTCCCGCTTGAGGATTTCGAAGCCGAGATTGGCCGCTCGCTGACCAGCCACAAAGACGTGGATGAAGAGGAAATCGATACTCTGGGCGGGCTGGTGTTCATGTTGTCGGGCCGGGTGCCCGCAAGGGGAGAGGTTGTGATCCACCCCGAAGGGCCTGAGTTCGAAGTGATCGATGCCGATCCGCGACGCATAAAAAGACTGCGCGTTATGTTGCCGGACATCGCTGCATGATCCCAGTCCGGGACTGGCCTCTTGCGCTAAGACTACTGGCGGCTGCCACACTGGGCGGTGCGGGTGCCTTTGGTTTGGCACCTTATGGGTATTGGGCGTTAACGGTCCTGTCTCTGATTCTGATCGTGCCAATTTTTCTGGCCAGCGAAACCCGGGCGCGGGCGGGTTGGATCGGATGGTTCTTTGCCACCGGTTACTTTGTCCATGCGCTCAGCTGGCTTATCGAACCGTTTCAGGTGGATGCAGAGCGCCACGCCTGGATGGCGCCGTTTGCGCTGGTGTTTATGGCAGGGGGGCTGGCGCTGTTCTGGGCTGCGGGATTTCGGTTGTCGCGGCATCCTGGTGCTTCGCAAACCCTCCAGGGTATGTGGCTGGTTGTCACTTTGTCGCTGCTCGAGATGACACGGGGATACATACTGACCGGGTTCCCCTGGGCCGGGGTTTCGCAAGTCTGGGTGAATACGCCAGTGGCACAGTTGTTGTCTTTGGTCGGGCCGTACGGGTTGAACACACTGACTTTCTCGGCGGCGTTTTCGATCGGAACAGCAATATGTCATGACAGGCCCTTGCGGGGGCTGGTGGTGCCCATGAGCGTTACCGTTGCCCTGGTCTGCCTAGCATTGGTCTATGCAGCGATGCGTCCGCCTGTGCAGGACGGCCCACATACGATTCGCGTGGTTCAGCCAAACGCGCCCCAGCATCAAAAATGGGATCCTGCTTATGCGCCTTTGTTTTTCGCGCGTCAGACCGAATACACTGCGGTATCGCCTCGACCTGACTTGATCGTCTGGCCCGAAACTGCTGTTCCAGCGTGGTTGGGAAGTGCGCAGCCGTTCCTGGCTGCCATTGCAAAAGCGGCTCAGGGGACGCCGGTCATCTTTGGAATTCAACGCGGCGATGGTCCGCAGATATACAATTCAATGGTCTATCTGGACGAAACGGGACAACAGGCGGGGCTGTATGACAAGCACCACCTTGCCCCGTTTGGCGAATATATTCCTTTTGGCGACCTGTTGGGGCGCTTCGGCATCCGCGGGCTGGCCGCGACAACCGGGAACGGTTTCAGTGCCGGGCCCGGGCCCGAACTGCTGGATGTAGGAACGCTGGGCCGTGCCTTGCCGCTGATCTGTTACGAAGCGGTGTTTCCGCAGGACCTAAGGGTGGGATCGGGACGCGCTGATTTCCTGTTGCAGATTACAAATGACGCTTGGTTTGGAACCTGGTCCGGACCATACCAACACCTCGTGCAAGCCCGGATGCGGGCGATCGAGCAAGGCTTGCCAATGATCCGGTCCGCCAATACCGGGGTGTCCGCCATGATCGATCCGCTGGGTCGTGTTACCGCGTCGCTGCCTTTGGATGAGGCTGGTTATGTGGATGCGATCCTGCCGCAACCTCAAAAATCAACCTATTATTCTCGATTTGGCGACAGTCTTGTGTTGATGGCGCTGTCTGTTCTCGCGCTTCTATTGGTTTTATATACCCGTCGTACCCAACGAGATTAGCGATTGACCACATCTGTTCGCGGGCGTATGCGTCTCTGACCTGTCACAACGGCTTCCTGGCGTGACAGAGAAACCCCAATGGAGCACATTTATGTCCCGACAGAACTACACATTTACTTCGGAGTCCGTTTCCGAAGGACACCCCGACAAGGTCTGTGACCGCATTTCGGACGCCGTCCTTGACGCATTTCTGAATGAAGAACCCGAAGCACGCGTGGCCTGCGAAACCTTTGCCACAACCGACCGCGTCGTTATTGGCGGTGAAGTCGGCCTGTCGGATAAAGACAAGCTGCACGACTATATGGGCCGTATCGAAAAGATTGCCCGTGATTGTATCAAAGACATCGGCTACGAGCAGGACAAGTTTCATCACGAAACGGTCGAGGTGACAAACCTGCTGCACGAACAATCCGCTCACATCGCGCAGGGCGTCGATGCTGCGGACAACAAGGATGAAGGGGCAGGCGACCAGGGCATCATGTTCGGCTACGCCACAACCGAAACCCCTGCGCTTATGCCTGCACCGATCCAGTATTCGCATGCCATCCTGCGGCGTCTGGCCGAAGTGCGCAAAAGCGGTGCCGAACCCGCGCTGGGTCCGGACGCCAAGTCGCAATTGTCCGTCGTGTATCGTGATGGCAAGCCGGTTGGCGTCAGCTCGGTCGTTTTGTCGACGCAGCACCTGGATGAGGCGCTGACATCTGATGACATCCGCGAAATCGTCGAGCCGTATATCCGCGAAACTCTGCCCGAAGGCTGGTTGTCTGCTGATACCGAATGGCATGTGAACCCAACGGGTAAATTTGTGATTGGCGGCCCGGACGGCGACGCAGGTCTGACCGGTCGCAAGATCATCGTGGACACCTATGGTGGCGCGGCCCCGCACGGCGGCGGCGCGTTCTCGGGCAAAGACCCGACCAAGGTCGACCGTTCGGCTGCTTATGCGGCGCGTTATCTGGCCAAGAACGTTGTGGCTGCCGGTATGGCAGAGCGCTGCACGATCCAGCTAAGCTATGCGATTGGCGTTTCCAAACCGCTGTCCATCTATGCAGACACGCATGGAACAGGTCAGATTGCAGATGCAATTATCGAAAAAGCCGTTGGACAGGTCATGGATCTGACCCCGCGCGGCATTCGTGAGCAGCTGCAAATGAACAAGCCGATTTATCAGCGCACCGCAGCTTACGGCCATTTCGGGCGTGAGCCCGATGCAGATGGCGGCTTTAGCTGGGAACGTACTGATCTTGTTGACGCGCTGAAAGCCGCAGTCTGATCTGAACAGCAATAAAGCGCGCCCTCTGGGGCGCGCTTTTTCTTTGCGCGTGCGGCTCGCACTTGCAACGCTAAGGCGCGCGCAGTATGGCCACCGCCATGAGCACCGAGACCCCACAACGCCCGCGCAGGAATTTTTATGGCCGCTTCAAGGGCAAGACCCTGAAGCCCAGCCAAAAGACCTATCTGAACGAAGATCTGGCAGCGCTGTCGCCTGGCGCAGTGGATTGGGAATCCAACCCCGAACGCAAGTCATTGGACTTGGATGGTCTGTTTGGTGGCAAGCCTGTCTGGCTTGAAGTGGGCTTTGGCGGCGGCGAGCATCTGGTGCATCAGGCGCAAAGCAACCCGGATATCGGCGTCATCGGGGCAGAGCCTTACATCAATGGCGTTGCCATGTTGTTGGGCAAAATCCGGCAGGCGGGCGTCGAAAACCTCGCCGTGCATCCCGGCGATGCGCGCGATTTGTTCGATGTCCTGCCCGAAGCCAGTATCTCACGTGCCTTTCTGCTGTATCCGGACCCATGGCCCAAGACCCGACACCATCGTCGCCGTTTTGTGACACCCGAACACCTGGAGCCATTGGCGAAGGTGTTGAAACCCGGGTCGATCTTTCGGGTTGCCACAGATATTTCCGACTATGTGCGCCAGACGCTGGAAGAAGTTCCGCGCGCGGGCTTTGAATGGTTGGCGGAACGCCCAGCTGACTGGCGTGAACCTTGGGACGATTGGATTTCTACCCGCTATGAACAAAAGGCCCTGCGTGAGGGGCGGGTGCCGCATTATCTGACCTTCCGTAGGACTGAGTCCTGATCTGTTTCAAATTTCTGTAATCCTGGACGCTATGCTAGGCTGTGCTTGATGTAGATAATTTTAGCAAAGCTTTTTGCCTAGGATTGCCATGTCTGATATTCGGATCACGAACTGCCACACGCACCTGTTTCATGCGCGCCATGTGCCAGAGGATTACCCCTATCCCGCGCTCAAGCCATTCAAGAAGATGCCCTGGTTGATCAAGGGCCTTGCATTTGGTGCCCGCCTGATTGGTCAGCATACAGTTGCCGAGAAACTGGACAGGCTCTATCGCTTTCAGCGGGAAACGGACGCGGGCAGCCAGCGTGATATTCTGGACAACCTGAGGCGACACTATCCGAGCGACACCCGCTTTGTCGTCCTGCCAATGGAGATGTCAGCCTTTGGGTTCGGCGCACCTGAGGTTCCGCTGAGCACGCAACATGACGAATTGGCGAAGCTGTCCGGCGACCGCGAGGTCGGCCGCTCTGTGATACCCTTTGCAACGATTGACCCGCGGGCTGACCCTCAGGCGAAAGAACTCTGGCGTGCCGTTGATGGCCTGAAGTTTCGCGGTCTGAAGCTCTATCCGCGGTTGGGGTTTGCGCCGGACGATCCGGTTCTGATGCAGCATGTTTATCCGCGGCTAGAGGAACTGAACTTGCCGGTGATGTCCCACTGTTCACGCGGTGGCGTTCAAGGGCGCTATCTTTCGGACTATTGGGCTGACCGCTATACCGAGCCAGAGGCGTTTGTTCCCGTAATGCGCGCGCATCCCAAGCTTCGCATTTGCCTGGCGCATTTCGGCGGTCAGCGGGACTGGGATGCCTATGTAAATCCGGATCGCAAGAACCCGCTGGACGACGCGTTCAACCGGAATTGGCAGGTGGCAATCCGGCACATGATTGGCAGCGGAAACTATCCGGGTCTTTGGACTGACATCTCTTACACACTGTTCCAGTTCGAGGACTACGCCCCCTTCCTGCGCATTTTTCTGACCGGTGAGGATGAAGAAAGTGAGCGTCTCAGGTCCCGCGTCCTATTTGGATCGGATTACTACATGACCCGGCAGGAAACGCTGTCAGAGAGAGCGGTCTGTTTCCGGTTGCGGAACATCTTGGGCGAGGAAATTTTCCGGCAGATCGCCGAAGAAAATCCGGCGAAATGGCTGGGAGAGGTCTGAGAGACAGCTTCGCACTCATTGCCGCTGGACCAACCCGCTCCAATTCGCTAATTCGCCTTGAGCTGATAGCGCAAAAGGAGCCCCCATGTCTGGACACGGCACGCCCATCCCCATGACCTCGCATCCCTGCGGCCCGCTGACCGGCACGGCCGAAGTGCCCGGTGACAAGTCAATCTCGCACCGGTCGCTGATACTTGGCGCCATGGCTGTGGGTGAGACCAAGATCTCGGGCCTGCTGGAGGGCGAAGACGTTTTGGATACCGCCAAGGCGATGCGGGCCTTTGGGGCAGAGGTCACGGACCACGGTGGCGGGGAATGGACCGTGCATGGCGTGGGCGTTGGTGGATTTGCCGAACCGGATCAGGTGATCGACTGTGGTAACTCAGGTACTGGCGTGCGCCTGATCATGGGCGCGATGGCAACCTCTCCGATCTCGGCGACCTTCACCGGCGACGCCAGCCTGAACAAACGTCCGATGGCGCGGGTGACTGACCCTCTGGCCCTGTTCGGCACGCAATCGGTTGGTCGGTCCGGTGGACGTCTGCCGATGACCATCGTTGGTGCAGCGGACCCAGTACCGGTGCGATACGCAGTGCCGGTACCCTCGGCGCAGGTAAAGTCCGCCGTGTTGCTGGCGGGATTGAATGCCCCCGGCAAAACAGTTGTGATCGAGAAGGAAGCAACCCGCGACCACTCTGAGCGGATGCTGGTCGGGTTCGGCGCTGAGATCACGGTGGAAGACACCGATGAAGGCCGTGTCATCACTCTGACAGGTCGCCCCGAGTTGAAGCCGCAGGTCATCGCCGTACCGCGCGACCCGTCAAGCGCTGCTTTCCCGGTTTGTGCTGCGCTGATCACTCCGGGGTCAGATGTGCTGGTGCCTGGCATCGGGCTGAACCCGACCCGTGCTGGCCTTTTCACCACATTGCGCGAGATGGGTGCAGACCTGACCTATGAGAATGAGCGCGAAGAAGGCGGCGAACCTGTTGCCGATCTGCGCGCAAAGTACTCGCCGAACATGAAGGGGATCACCGTACCGCCAGAGCGTGCGGCCTCGATGATCGATGAATACCCTGTTCTGTCCGTGGTTGCGGCAAACGCCACCGGCACCATGATGATGGGCGGTGTAAAAGAGCTGCGGGTGAAGGAAAGCGACCGGATCGACGCCATGGCACGCGGTCTACGCGCAAACGGAGTGACGGTAAACGAGGGTGAGGATTGGTGGTCGGTCGAAGGTCTGGGCATTGGCAACATTCCAGGTGGCGGCACCTGCGAAAGCTTTCTGGACCACCGCATTGCCATGTCGTTCATGGTGATGGGCATGGGCGCGCAGAAGCCGGTAAGCGTAGATGATGGTGGCCCGATTGCCACGTCTTTCCCGATTTTTGAACCGTTAATGGCGTCGCTGGGTGCAAAGGTTGAGCGCACGTGAGCTTCACGGTCGCGATTGACGGGCCTGCGGCTGCGGGTAAAGGCACGATTTCGAAAGCCGTTGCGGCGCATTTTGGGTTTGCACATCTGGACACTGGGCTGCTCTACCGTGCGGTAGGTCGGCGTGTCTTGACGGGGGTCGATCCGGTGGAAGCGGCAAAGGCTTTGACCGCCGAGGAATTGGAGCAAGGCGATCTGCGCACCGCCGATATCGCTCAGGCGGCGTCCAAAGTGGCAGTCATTCCCGAGGTCCGCGCCGCGTTGGTGGATTTTCAACGCGCCTTTGCACGCAGGGCAGGCGGGGCGGTACTGGACGGGCGCGACATCGGGACGGTGATCTGTCCAAATGCCGAGATAAAGCTTTTTGTAACGGCCAGTGCCGAAGTGCGTGCTGAACGGCGGTATCTTGAGCTTAGCGCCAAAGGTGCTGATGTGACGCGCGATCAGGTTCTGGCAGATGTCAAAGAACGCGACGCGCGCGATGCTGAGCGTAGCACCGCTCCGATGAAAGCTGCCGATGATGCGGTTCAGTTGGACACGACCGACCTGAGCATCGAGGCCGCATTGGCAAAAGCGCTAGGCGCCATCAATGCAAAATTGCCCGCGACGCGCTAACGCCGCGGGCAAAGGGTTGGCTCTTACAGCTCGCCCACGGCGACGCTTTTGATGTTTGCCCACTGGTCGTCGGCCGTTTTTGCGGTGCTGACGACGTCCTTCAGAAAGGCCGCGCGGGTTTCAGCGTTCAGGAACAGGTACAGCTTGCCGTCTGCAACCAGATACTGATCGGGATCACCGTCAAACTTCTTGCCGACTGACACGCCGAACGAGCAGAACCCGCCATGCTGCGGCAAGTAAGCCACCGGGTTTGCTTCGAACGCTTCCAGGTTGGCGGCCGTGGTGAAATAGTAGGATGCACCGTTATAGGTCGCAGAGTGAGTGGCAAAACCCTCGACCGGGTTCCCATCGTTGACCAGTGCAACCAGATCGACACCGTGTGCGGCCAGCGGCGCGCCTGCGGCCGAGATGCCGTTGGATACGTTTATTTCGTCAGCGGCAAAGGCCGGGGTGGACAAGGCGATTGCGGTTGCCAAGGCGGTGAAGAGGATATGTTTCATTACACGTTTCCTTTTTTGATTCTGCGTTCAAATCGGCTGGGTCAGTGGCCGATGAAACATAGTTAGTCGGTCAATTGCGGACGTGTAATCGCAGAAAAGCCGCTAGATATTGCAGATCGTACAAGTCTTTGAATGACGGGAAGAGTGCGTTCACTAAGCTTTGTTTGGTTTGTGTGAATTCCAGTGCGTATGGTGAAGATGTGCCTGCAGGAGTGACCTCATGATCCGACTAGCTTTTATCCTGATCTTCGCCGCCGGGCGTCTTGTCGCGCAGGAGGGCGAAGCTGAAACCCCGAACATCGAGCCACCGATGACCTATGAGCGGTTGGGCAACATCCTGTTTGCTCTGGACCCCGAAGCGCAACCATTCGGCCCCGGATTCCAGATGACTGTGGCGGATGTGCAGGTTTTGGTGATTACCGACATCAATGCAGACCGCATGCGCGCGATGGTCTCGATCCGTAGTGCCGAGACACTGTCGCAAGAAGAATTGGTCCGGATGATGCAGGCCAATTTCGACAGCACACTGGACGCGCGATACGCGATCGCAAATGGCACTTTGTGGGCTGCCTTTATTCACCCCTTGTCGTTGTTGGAAAAGGAACAGTTGATATCGGGGTTGGCCCAGACCGTGAACATCGCAAAGACGTATGGAACGCTGTACTCGGGTGGCGCCGCGGAATTCGGAGGGGGCGACAGCACGGATCTGCAACGCGCTCTGATCGAAGAGCTTCTGAAGAAGGGCGAAGAAATCTGACCCGCGCTTTGAACCTGTACAGTTCCTGAGACCCGCGTTTCTCTCATACGCCGCCGCGGTGAAGGTAAAACATCGTCATCGAGCATTTCGCCGGTTTTTGTGTCTCGGGAGAAAAGCGTGCTTTTTTGACCTGCGAAAGTGGACGGGCTGAAATGCGTGCGCAAGTGGCATCATAAGCCCTAGATGGACGCAGGAAAGCTGTTATAGTTTCCTTCAAGCAAAAAGGGAATGCTGCAAAGAAACCCCCAATAAAGGGGGAGGCAGCTATGAAATCCCCCAAGCCAACAGGGACATAACCACATGAATAATCGTTTGGATGAGATCACCATCGTGGGCGGCGGTACGGCAGGTTGGATGACCGCGCTGATCCTGGACATGGTGTTTGCCCGCACGTCTTCGCAGAAGGATCGCCCGCGCATCTGCCTTATCGAAAGCCCCAATATCTCGACCGTCGGGGTGGGCGAGGCCACGGTGCCACGCATGCCGGTCACGCTGCGCCAGGCAGGCATTACAGAGCGAGATTTTTTCCGCGAGACCAACGCATCGTTCAAACTGGGCGTTAAGTTCTGCAATTGGAACAAGGACCAAAAGGGCAATCGCATCGACTATGTGAATCCCTTTGCCCACGGTCAGATGTTGGAGGGTTTGGATGCCGCCGAGTATTTCCTGCGTTTCGGCAACGGGGATCGGGACTTTACCCAATCAATCTCGCCGCATGATGATCTGGGTCGGCTGTGCAAAGGCGCGCGTCAATTAGGTCAGCCCGAATTTGAACAGCGGTTTGGCTACGCTTACCATCTGGATGCAGTGAAATTTGCCGGGATGCTGACCAAGGTCTGCACAGAGCGGGGTGTTGAACATATCCGGGATGAAGTGCAATCGGTTGAGTTGGACGAGCAGGGCAACGTCAGTCACCTAATGCTGGAGCGCAGGGGCCGCCACGACATCGAGATGGTTGTCGACTGCACCGGGTTCCGCGGGTTGATCATCAACAAGGCGCTTGGCGAGCCGTTTCTGGATTATTCGGATTACCTGCCCAACGATCGCGCCATGGCGTTGCAGATCGAGCATCCCAATCCGAAGAAGATTGAGAGCCTGACACGATCCACCGCACTTGGCGCAGGCTGGACCTGGCGGGTGCCGCTCTACAACCGTGTGGGGACGGGGTATGTGTTCTCATCGGCGCATCGAACCGATGATCAGGCCGCGGATGAGTACCTCGAATGGCTGGGGGACAGCGGTAAGGGTTTGACGCCGCGCATCATTCCGATGCGCGTTGGGCGTGTGCGCAATGCCTGGGTCAAGAACTGTGTCGCCATCGGTCTGTCCGGCGGATTCATTGAGCCGCTTGAGAGTACCGCGATCCATATGATTGATCATGCGGTGCGCTGGTTCGCCGAGCATTTGCCAACCCGCGACATCGAACCTTCGCTGCGGACAAGATACAACCGGCAGATGGACAAGCTTTATAACGAAGTGCTGGAATTCATCTGCCTGCATTATCGCTTGGGCAATCGTACGGATGATCAATATTGGATCGACGCGCGGACACAGATGAAGGTGCCGGACCGGTTGGCCGAGAATCTGGAGCTATGGCAGCACCGCCTGCCGATGGATCACGATGTCGAGTTTGCCACACTGTTTGACCATCGCGTGTATCAGACGGTTCTTTTGGGCAAGCAAGTCTATGATACTAGCTATGGGCCAGGCATCCGGGAACGTGTGCGACCGTTGAAGAAGGTGATCTGGTATCAGGGCATGCAGCGCGCGAAAGAGGATCTTGCACAAATCGTCAGATCAATGCCGGATCACAAAACACTGTTGCGCGATATTCGCGGAGAGCTGGAGCGTCCGTCCTTTGGTAAGGGGAAGGTTGCGCAGCCAACTGTTGCGATGCCGGGCACCGCACCAGCGCCTGTTAGGATCCAGAACATGCCAAACTTTGCCGAAATCCAAAGCGGTGCGAAGGATTTGCAGCTGTTTTGATGAGTCTTTGCGCTCGGCGTGTGGAGTATTTTCAAAAAGATGAAGGGCGGGGCGAAAACCCCGCCTTTTGTTTGTTTCCCGTGGGCTTTACGAGCATTGGAACAGGTTCTTGCGTGCTCTCAAAATGTAATGTAATCACATTTAGAATTTAGGGAATGTGCGCGTTGCAAAGACAGGCAGACCAAGGCCGTAGGTACGGCAAAAACCTTCGAACGGGCCTTAAACGTCGGAGGCGGCAGTTGCCGCCAATGAAAATGTATGACTCTTTACCGCCACGGTTGCGGCAGTGGCTTGCCTCGGCGAGCTTACCGTGGAGCCCTGCTTCGGCTCGGAAAATCTGGAACCGGGCCGGCGGCGCGCGCAACCCAACCGCCGCCCTGATGCGTTTGAATGAAATCGAGCGGGCGATGCTACTGCGCGATGCCGGGGTTTGGAGCGCCAAAAGCTGGACCGAGCACTCGCAAAGACCTGCCGAACCTTGAAAACATGGGCTTTGCCCTTGCACATACCGGGGAATCCGCCTATATGCGCGCTGTCGATACAAGGGCGGTCAACGTCCGGATGACGTTTCTGAGCAGGGCCGGGTTACCTCGGCCCTTTGTGTTTGTTTGCTCAGGGGCGCACCGGATCACGCTTGAAGACATCATGAAACAAGACCGGCGGAGACAACCGCTCGGCCAGTAAAAACGTATGTAAAGGAAAACACTGCCAGATGGCTGATACAACCATGGAGGAATTCGAAGCCCTCCTGAACGAAAGCTTCGAAATGGACACGCCCGAAGAGGGTTCTGTTGTCAAAGGCAAAGTACTGGCGATCGAAGCCGGTCAAGCCATCATCGACGTCGGCTACAAAATGGAAGGCCGCGTTGATCTGAAAGAATTCGCAAATCCCGGCGAAGCCCCTGAAATCGCTGTAGGTGATGAGGTAGAAGTCTACCTGCGCGCAGCAGAAAACGCCCGTGGCGAAGCCGTCATCTCACGCGAGATGGCCCGCCGTGAAGAGGCATGGGACCGTCTGGAAAAAGCATATGCCGACGACCAGCGCGTCGAAGGTGCTATCTTTGGTCGCGTCAAAGGTGGCTTCACTGTCGATCTGGGTGGCGCAGTTGCATTCCTGCCCGGCTCGCAAGTTGATGTTCGCCCCGTGCGCGACGCTGGCCCGCTGATGGGTCTGAAGCAGCCGTTCCAGATTCTGAAAATGGACCGTCGCCGTGGCAACATCGTTGTGTCGCGTCGCGCTATTCTGGAAGAATCGCGTGCCGAACAGCGCGCCGAAGTTATCGGCAACCTGTCCGAAGGTCAGACCGTCGAGGGTGTCGTCAAGAACATCACCGAATACGGCGCATTTGTTGACCTGGGCGGCGTTGACGGCCTGCTGCACGTCACCGACATGGCATGGCGTCGGGTCAACCACCCGTCCGAGATCCTGACGATCGGCGAAACCATCAAGGTTCAGGTCATCAAGATCAACAAAGAAACCCACCGCATCAGCCTGGGCATGAAGCAGTTGCAGGAAGATCCGTGGGATCTGGTTGCTGCCAAGTACCCGCTGGGCTCGGTTCATCAGGGTCGCGTTACCAACATCACCGACTACGGCGCGTTCGTCGAGCTGGAAGCCGGTGTCGAAGGTCTGGTGCACGTATCCGAGATGTCCTGGACCAAGAAAAACGTCCACCCCGGCAAGATCGTTTCGACCAGCCAGGAAGTCGACGTCATGGTTCTGGAAATCGACGGCGCCAAGCGTCGCGTGTCTCTGGGCCTGAAGCAGACTCAGCGCAACCCGTGGGAAGTGTTTGCAGAAACACACCCCGAGGGCACCGAGGTCGAAGGCGAAGTCAAGAACATCACCGAATTCGGTCTGTTCATCGGCCTCGAAGGCGACATCGACGGCATGGTTCACCTGTCCGACCTGTCCTGGGACGAGCGTGGCGAAGATGCGATCCAGAACTACCGCAAAGGCGACGTCGTTCAGGCGGTTGTCTCGGAAGTGGATGTCGAGAAAGAGCGAATCTCGCTGTCGATCAAAGCCCTGGGCGGTGACAAGTTCGCCGAAGCCGTGGGCGGCGTGAAACGTGGCTCGGTTATCACCGTCGAAGTGACCGCAATCGAAGATGGCGGCATCGAGGTCGAGTACGAAGGCATGAAGTCGTTCATCCGTCGTTCCGACCTGTCGCGTGACCGTGCCGAACAGCGCCCCGAGCGTTTCTCAACCGGTGACAAGGTCGACGTCCGCGTCACCAACGTCGACAGCAAGACCCGCCGTCTGGGCCTGTCGATCAAGGCACGCGAGATCGCCGAAGAGAAAGAGGCCGTGGAACAGTACGGTTCTTCCGACTCGGGCGCGTCGCTGGGCGACATTCTGGGTGCAGCGCTGAAGTCTGGCGACTAAGCCCGAGGCGCATCTCAGACAAGCTTTTCGGCCTCGCGCATCAGCGCGGGGCCGTTTTTGTTGCGAATCAACATGTTCCAAACCGCTAGCTTATTTGTGATATTGTTCGCGCTTTAAGTGCGAAAATTCCTCTGTCCGACAAAAATTCTTGTGAGAATGTGGCAAAATAAGGCCTCAGCGCGCAGAGTATCCGTTCCCCCGTTCCGGATTTTTTCCTATACTGTCAAATCAGTAGACCTGACACACCGGCTGCCTGGGAGGGTATCACGCATGATCCGTTCAGAACTGATTCAAAAAATCGCTGACGAAAACCCGCATCTCTATCAGCGTGATGTCGAGCGGATTGTGAATACCGTCTTCGAGGAAGTCACCGATGCAATGGCCCGCGGCGACCGTGTTGAACTGCGTGGCTTCGGTGCATTTTCCGTGAAGAAACGGGATGCGCGCGTGGGGCGCAACCCGCGGACGGGTGAAACTGTTCAGGTCGAGGAAAAATGTGTACCGTTTTTCAAAACTGGTAAGTTGCTAAGGGACCGATTGAACGGTAAAGCCTGACCTTATGATGCGCTATATTCGATACGCTTTTCTCGGGGCTCTTGGGGTTATCTTGATTTCGATATCTCTGGCCAATGTTGAATCGGTTGAACTCAAGTTGATGCCGGATCCGCTGGCTGAGCTGCTGGGCTTTAACCTAAGCACGTCCTTACCATTGTTTCTGGTGGTTTTGGGCGGTGTTGTGGCTGGTCTGGTCATCGGGTTCCTGTGGGAATGGATGCGTGAACATAAGCATCGCCGTGACGCAACCGCGAAGAAAAGCGAAGTGCGCAAGCTTGAGCGAGAGGTCAAGAAGCTCAAGAAAAAGCAAAACGAGGGCAAAGATGACGTTCTGGCCCTTCTGGATGAGGCAAGCTGAGCCCTAGTCCCATGTCTGATGTTAGGTTCAAAATTTGCGGCTTGACCGCCCCCGACCACGTGCGTGCTGCTGTTGAGGCTGGTGCGGGCTATGTTGGCTTTGTTTTCTTTCCGAAGTCGCCCCGCCATCTGGACGTCGCGCAGGCTGTGGAACTGGCCCAAATGGTTCCAGCGGGCGTCGCCAAGGTGGCATTGGTGGTGAACGCCACTGACGAAGAACTCGACAGCATCGTGTCTGTGGTTCCGCTTGATATGTTGCAGTTGCACGGCAAGGAGACTCCTCAGCGGGTAACTGAGGTTCGTGACCGGTTTGGATTGCCCGTGATGAAGGCAATTGGCGTGGCCGAGGCCGAGGATCTGGACGCAATAGATCTGTATTCCGAAGCGGCCGATCAATTGCTTATCGACGCAAAACCGCCGCGCGGCTCGGAACTGCCCGGAGGTAATGGGCTGTCGTTTGACTGGCGCTTGCTGGCCGGTCGGAAATACTGGCGGCGTCCGTGGATGCTGGCCGGTGGTCTTACACCGCAGAACGTTGCTGAAGCTGCCAGGATGACCGGCGCGCGGCAGGTCGATGTCTCTTCGGGCGTTGAAAGCGCACCGGGTGTAAAGGACGCGGCCCTGATCCGCGAATTTGGGGCCGCTTTGCGGTGATCTGATTCTGAGATTGCTGCGTATCCCTCAATGCGGAGGGATAGAGTATGTTGGCGGCAATAGGTGGTGTTTCCCTGAAACATTGGTACAACGCGCCCGAGTTTTTCTGGCGCGCGGGGCAGGCGTATCGGCAGGCAAAAGGCGACCCCTTGTGTCTGCACGCAGCTGTGTTCCGGCAGGATGGTCTCTATTTTTCACTCAGCGTGTGGCACGATATCGAGGCGATGCTGACCTACGCCCAATGCGGCCCCCATCGTCGCGTCATGCTGGCAGCAGATCGGCTGGCGGATGTGAACAGGTTTCACCATTTTCCGTGTATCGGTGTGCCCACCTCAGAGCAGGCGATTCAGATTTGGCGTCAAAACGTGCTGGTTGCGGAATGATGCGTTTTGCCCATGGCAAATCCCGCCGCCACCTCCTATGAACAACGGATACGACGAGGGAGACACCCATGGCCAACGATCTTTTCAATTCCTTCATGTCCGGCCCTGACGAACAGGGACGCTTTGGCATCTTCGGCGGGCGTTTTGTCAGCGAAACACTGATGCCGCTGATCCTGTCGCTGGAAGAGGAATATGACAAAGCCAAGGATGATCCCACCTTCTGGGCCGAGATGGATGATCTTTGGGCGAACTACGTGGGCCGTCCTTCGCCGCTGTATTTTGCGCAACGCCTGACCGAGCATCTGGGCGGCGCGAAAATCTATCTTAAGCGCGATGAGCTGAACCATACCGGCGCGCACAAAATCAACAACGTGTTGGGTCAGATCATTCTGGCGCGGCGCATGGGCAAGACCCGGATCATCGCGGAAACCGGGGCAGGGCAGCACGGCGTGGCCACGGCCACCGTCTGCGCCAAGTTTGGTCTGAAATGCATCGTATACATGGGCGCGCATGACGTGCAGCGTCAGGCCCCGAACGTGTTCCGGATGCGTCTGCTAGGGGCCGAGGTGATCCCGGTAACCTCGGGTCGTGGCACGCTCAAGGACGCGATGAACGACGCGCTGCGCGATTGGGTGACCAATGTGCGCGACACGTTCTACTGCATCGGCACAGTGGCTGGTCCGCACCCGTACCCGGCGATGGTTCGCGATTTCCAGTCGATCATCGGTAAGGAAGCGAAAGAGCAGATGATGAAGGCCGAGGGCCGTCTGCCCGACACGATCATTGCTGCTATTGGCGGTGGATCGAACGCGATGGGCTTGTTTTACCCGTTCCTTGACGACAAGGAGGTGAACATCATCGGTGTTGAGGCCGGTGGCAAAGGTGTGAACGAAAAGATGGAGCATTGCGCCTCTCTCACCGGCGGACGTCCGGGGGTACTGCATGGCAACCGCACCTACCTGTTGCAGGATGACGATGGTCAGATTCTTGAGGGCTATTCGATTTCGGCTGGTTTGGACTATCCAGGAATCGGTCCTGAGCATTCCTGGTTGAATGACATTGGTCGCGCAAACTATGTCTCGATCACCGACAAAGAGGCGCTTGAGGCGTTTCAGCTGTGTTGTGCGACCGAAGGCATCATTCCGGCATTGGAGCCCAGTCACGCGCTGGCTCATGTGATGAAGATTGCGCCTGATCTGCCCAAGGATCACCTGATCTGCATGAACATGTGTGGGCGAGGCGACAAGGATGTTCAGACCGTGGCGAAGTATCTGAACTTCGACATGTCTGACACCGAAGGTCGCACAGTCGGTTAACATGAAGCCGGGGTCCAGCACCCCGGTTTTTCTTTGCCGATCCGCTGTCCAATATAATCGCCTTTTAGTTGATTGCGCGAATTCTTTGAGTCGCACGCCCATAAGCTTTCGTATTGGTTTCGAAGGCTCATGTTTCCTGATGTGGGATAGTGTGCGGAGATGGCGAAAACTGTTGCAATTTTGCTGACTTTTTGCGAATTCAGGTGCCCGGGCGCGACCGGACCATTATTCGATGTTGCCCGCCGTATCTTCGTCTAAAATTTGCGAAAGCAACGGGTTCAACCTAATTGCAAACGTATGTCTCTTTATCTGACGACCAAATCCGCAGCCACTACTGCCCGGTTGAGGCGCTTCACATTCTATACAACTTCCCACAATTGATTTAACGTTTTGTAAACCGGTTCTCGAGGGCCGGTTCTGGGGAAGTCTCTGTGGTGTTGGGATAAGAGACGACACGCTTGGGTTGCTGAATTGGCCCAGTGTGCCCGGGTGTTTGGCACTAGCGCGGTGCTTTAGGAGGTAACATGGTTCGGTTCGCGATTTCGAGGCTGGCAGGTCTCATACTTCTGGTTTCAGTGCTTGTGATCGGAGGTGCCAAACAAGGTGCAGCACTCGGTGGGGGTTTCATCATAACCTCGATTCCGACACCAAACGGCGGCAGTATCTTTATCAACAACTTCCCGCCGTCGGGCACCGCTTTTATTTCTCTGGGCGGATCAGGGCAGGTTCCCGGTGGCAGTTTCTATTTCAACAATGGTGTGCAGTCGCAGGCAGCCATTACTCCAGCGGGGTTAGCCAACTTAGGATATCTCAACGCAACCATCATTAGTCAGGATGGCGCGGATTCCACATATGCAGCGGATGGGTATCTTGGCGTGGTATTTACGGCTCAGGAAACCGTTGGCGGACCGCTGTACCGCTATGAAGTCGCGCTGTCTGGCGTAACGGCTACTCAGATCATCAACACACGAACGCTGGTGGACACAACCCAACCGACGGCCACAATCGGTGCACTGACGGCCACCGGAAACGGTAGGTTTCAAGCGTCGATCACACTCAGTGAGACCAGCACGGATTTCACGGTGGGCGATCTGTCTGTCACGAACGCAACAGCCACCCTGACAGGGTCAGGGACCAACTATGTTGCAACGCTGACACCGCAAAACAACGGCACCATCGAACTGTTCATTCCGGCTGGCGTGTTCACCGATGCGGCAGGCAACCTGAACCTGGCCTCCAACACTGTGACGACGGCACAGGCGGTGACAAATACGCAACGTCTGATACAGGCGTTTCAGAATGCACGGGCCACCAGCCTTGCAACCAACCAGCCGGGATTGACCCGGTTCTTGCAGCGTTCGGGTTCGGGCGTGTTGGATTCGTCGGTAACTCAGGGCTCGGGGTATCTGAACTTTGCAACGGACCCATCCAACCCGGTCTGGTTCAATCTGACCGGTAACTGGAGTTCACAGGACGATTTCGACAGCTCTTATGCGTTGGCTGTCCTGGGCGCACACCGTCAGATCAGTTCGAACCTTCTGATCGGGGCAATGCTGCAGTTCGATTATGCCGAGACCGAGAACGGACCGGCCAGCGTGGACGGCACGGGGTGGTTGATTGGCCCTTACGTGGTGGCCAAGTTGCCCAATCAGCCGGTGTTTTTCGAGGGGCGTGTTCTGTATGGACAGGCTGACAACGATATATCTCCGTTAGGCACCTATACCGACAGTTTCGACAGTGAACGTTGGTTGGTGCAATCACGGGTGACCGGCGAAATCAAACGCGGAGCGCTGACATTGATGCCGCTGCTGGATGTCAGCTATGCCAGTGATGATCAGGAAACGTACACCGACAGTCTGGGGAACCTTATCCCGCAGCAGGACTTCAGCCTGACCACGGCGCGGCTGGGTCTGGATTTCAGTCACCCGATCCAGGTGTCGCGCGGAGCCATGGAACTGACTGGTGGTCTGTCTGGGATATGGAGCACAACGTCGGGCACTGGCACGGTCCCCGGTGTGACGCCGATTGGCGACACGGCGCGCGCGCGCGCGGACCTAGGATTTGATTACCGCTTGGAAAACGACAGCTTGCTTGCGGCCAATGTGTTTTATGACGGCATCGGCGAAAGCGGGTTCGAGAACTACAGCCTCAGTCTGATCTGGCAAATGTCCTTCTGAACCGGCACGAGTGGATAAGGTATGCGGGCCGACAAGCCGTCACTTCTCGGCTTTATGCTGCAGCAAAATCTCGAGTGGCACGATCTCTAACGCGCGTTGATGCGTGGCCTCAAGATGGACCTGTGGCGCACATCCCTCGTCATGGGCTTGCGTAAAACGGCTGGCGCACAGGCACCAGCTGTCACCGGGCTTGAGGCCCGCGAAGTCGAATTCGGGCCGTGCCGTGCTCAGATCGTTGCCGACATATTTGGAGAACGCCAGAAACTCGGCTGTCATCACCGCACAGACGGTGTGGCTGCCTTGATCTTCGGGGCAGGTATTGCACGAGCCGTCGCGGAAAAAGCCGGTTAAGGGGTTTCTTGAACAGGGGGCGAGGACACCTCCCATAACATTGATACTGTCTTGCTTTTGCATGAAGTTACCTTACAGGCTTTCTGCGATCTTTCGGAACATTTCGATGTTCTGATCATTCACGCCAGGTTCAAGAAACAGACGGTCTGCGCCGGTTGAGACAATCAAAACACCTCGGGGCTGATTGAAATAGATATACTGACCGTAAATGCCACGGGCCAGAAACTCGCCTTCGTGCGCACCACGGGGTATCCACCATTGATAGCCATAGCCGATCTTGCCTTGCGCCGTCGGGGCGCTGGGTTGCGTGGCCTCGAATATCCATTCGGCAGGAACCAGTTGTTGCCCATCCACTTTGCCGTCCTGCAGGATCATTTGTCCGAACCGTGCAAAGTCACGCGTGGTGAAGTTCAGGCCAGCCAACACAAAAGCAACACCGGCACCGTCCGTGACATAGTATCCGTCATGCTCCAGTCCCAAGGGCTGTATGATTTTTTCGGTCAACAGCTCGGCCACGCTGCGCCCGGTTGCGCCGCGTATGACCATGCCTAAGACGTGCGTATCGATTGAGACGTATTGCCAGGTTTCGCCCGGCGTCGCAAAGCTGTCTTGCAAGGACGCTGCAAAATCGTCCAACTCGCCACCCAAGGCGATGACGCGACCCATGCGGTTGATGTCAGAGTTCGGGTCCAGATAATCTTCGTCAAACGTGACACCGCTGGCCATGTTCAACACATTGCGGATTGTCGCGGCCTCATAAGCGCTGCCCTTTAGCTTCGGGGCGTATTTGATTACCGGGTCGTCCAGTGACTCGATCGCGTCCTCAACCAGCAAAATCCCAAAAAGCGCTGAAAGATAGCTTTTGGCCACCGACCACGAGATCCGACGGTCATTTGGGCTGGTACCCAGATAATACTCCTCGAACCGGATATCGCCGCCCTGCATGACCAACAACGAGGTGACAGAGCGTTCATCGATCCATTTGTCGGTGCCATCGGGCAGGTCGAACCCTTCGCCGTAAGGCAGCTCCCACGTCGGGCCGTTGCCACGGGGCAGATCAATGGTCAGAAAAGCTTCGTTCATGTGCGAAAAATTGTGAACGATCTTTTCTTCGGAAAACAGCGAGTTCACAGCCATCAGGCGCTGCAACTCTTCGCGTTTCCACAGCCCAACGACAACGGCAGCCAGAGCCAGCGCCACAACGATGCGCAGCACCCACTTCAAAATGGATCTCATCGCATAGCCTCCCTTGTTCCTCGGTATTGGATCGCGGACGCTTTCATTCTGCAATGACTACGTAACGGAATGTGCCGGATCTGCTATTTGAATTTGTCCAACAGCTTCTGCATGGCAGAGCGGTTATCCACTTCGGATTCTGTCGATGTTTTGGGTTTCGCCTCGGTTTTCGGGGCAGGTGTCTTTGAGGAGCGCGGTGGAGCGGTGCGCAGCGCGACCGCATTCATGAATTTCCCGCCTTCGTCTTGGGCCAAGTAAGCTGCCCCGTCCGAAATGCCACGCAGCACATCATCTAACCAGCCAGCCTCGGACTTGGCAAAATCGTTCAAAACGTAGGCTGACACCATTTCCTTGCGACCGGGATGCCCAATTCCAAGGCGCACGCGGTCATAGGCGGCTCCGATATGGTCATGGATCGAACGCAAGCCATTGTGTCCGGCATGCCCACCGCCCGCCTTGACACGCACTTTGCAGGGGGCAAGGTCCAGCTCGTCATGGAAGACAACGACATCAGTTGAATCAAGCTTGTAGAACCGCATCGCTTCACCGACGGATTGGCCGGACCGGTTCATGAAGGTCTGTGGTTTCAGCAGCATAACCTTTTCGCTGCCCAATCGACCTTCTGAAAGCTCGCCCTGAAACTTGGACTTCCACGGGCCAAACCCGTGGTCCTCTGCAATCCGCTCCACGGCCATGAACCCGATATTGTGCCGGTTGCGGGCGTATTTCTGCCCCGGGTTCCCCAATCCGACAAAGAGTTTCATGATGTTGCTCCGCCCCTGTAGCCGTTAGGCGTTTTCATGCACGGAAACGCTTGGAAAATCCAGTCAGCCCGAATGGGTCTACACGCAAAAAAAACGGGGCACTGAAGAGCCCCGTTCTAAAATCCAGAAATCTGGTCCAGATTTATTCTTCTTCTTTGCCGACGACTTCAACTTCATCGACTGCAACTTCGCCCTCTTCACCTTCTTCGTCGTCGCTTGTGGACAGACCTGTTGGTGCTGAGACGTTTGCAATCACGAAATCACGGTCGATGGTCGGTTTGGTGCCTTCGGGCAGGTCAACCGACGAAATGGTGACAACGTCGTTGATGTTCATTCCGGTCACGTCAACAGTGATCTTCTCAGGAATGTCACCTGCGGTGCACAGCAATTCGACTTCCGGACGGACAACGGTCAGAACGCCGCCCTTTTTGATGCCGGGCGCTTCTTCCTCGTTGATGAATTCAACCGGGATGAACAGCGCAATCTTGGTGGTACGACGCAGGCGCATCAGGTCCAGGTGGGTCGGCAGGTCTTTGACGATATCACGCTGAACGTCGCGGCAGATGACGCGAACGTCTTCGTGACCTTCGACCTTCAGGTTCCACAGGGTCGACTTGAAGCGACCAGCTTTCAGGCGCTTGAACAGTTCGTTGAACGGGATCTGAATCGCCAGCGGATCTTTGTCGCCGCCAAATACAACACCCGGAACCATGCCTTCGCGGCGTGTTTTACGAGCGGCGCCCTTGCCTGTCCCCGTCCGTTCCAGAGCTACGAGATCAGGAATCTCTCCAGCCATGATAATTCTCCAATGTTAGGGCGGGCATCCTCCAAGGCTGTATGCCCGCGTGAAGCCGCGTCCTTATCTCGATTCACCGTGTTTGGAAAGGGGTAATTCGCGCCTTGTCATTCTACGAGGCTCTGCCTCACGCTCCGAGGTGTTTTCGGCCATAAGAATAAAGGATCCTGGCTTCATCTGGCCATAAATATCTCGGGGGAGGCGCCCGGAACGGGCGGTGGGGGCAGAGCCCCCCTGTTCCAAGGCAACTAGTCTTGCCAGCGACCGCCGAAATCTTCTGGCACCAAAAGGTTCTGCCGTCCCAGCGCATCAACGGATTTTTCACCGCAAAGCGCCATTGTCGTATCCAATTCCCTCTGGATCACCTCCAATGCTGTCGTGACACCTTTCTGGCCCATCGCGCCCAAGCCATAGACAAACGCGCGGCCGACATAGGTGCCCTTGGCCCCAAGCGCCAAAGCCTTGAGAACGTCCTGACCTGACCGGATACCGCTGTCGAGATGAACCTCAATATCACCGCCGACGGCGTCCATGATTTCGGGCAGCACGCGGATCGAGCTGAGTGCGCCATCAAGCTGACGTCCGCCGTGGTTTGACACGACGATGGCATCTGCGCCCAGCTTCGCGGCCATTTTTGCATCTTCGGCGTCAAGAATGCCTTTCAGGATGACCTTGCCGCCCCATTGCTCCATCAGCTTTTCCACCTTGATCCAATCCAGGCTGGGATCGAACTGTTCGGCGGTCCAAGCCCCCAGGGAAGACGCGTCTGAAATGCCTTCGACATGGCCGACGATATTGCCAAACTCACGCCTTTGGGCACCCAGCATTTCCATTCCCCAAGCCCATTTGGTCATCAGGTTGGCGATGGTCTTGGCCGTCAGCTTCGGCGGGGCGGAAAGGCCATTTTTGAGATCTTTATGACGTTGACCCAGAATCTGCAGATCCAGTGTGATCACCAGTGCTGAACACTTGGCGTCTTTGGCCCGTTGGATCAGGCGGTTAACGTAGTCGGTGTCCTTCATCGTATAGAGCTGAAACCAAAACGGCGTGTCGGTGTGTTCTGCCACGTCTTCGATCGAGTTGATCGACATGGTGGAAAGCGTAAAAGGTACGCCAAATTCCTCGGCAGCTTTCGCGGCCTTCATTTCTCCATCCGCGTGTTGCATCCCGGTCAGCCCAACCGGAGCCAGCGCCACCGGCATCGAGACATCCTCGCCAATCATCTGCGAGGTCGTCGAGCGACCGGACATATCAACCGCAACCCGCTGGCGAAGCCGGATTTTTTCAAAGTCGCTGCTGTTTTCGCGAAAGGTTTGTTCCGTCCAACTGCCACTTTCAGCATAATCGTAGAACATCCGAGGAACGCGGCGTTCGTATATGCGCCTGAGGTCTTCAATATTGGTAATCACGGGCATGGCTGCTGACCTCCGGGCGTACTGGTTATTTTTTCTTACCAATCCAATGCACAGCCTGCAATGGACTGACATTGGGCCCGGCCGACAAAAAACCGCCGCAGGGCATTCCTGACGCATTCCGCGCTGTAGGAGGTATCTGGTAATAAGTTGCCGAGTATTTGTTGGCTCCGCCAAAAAGGTGGAGCCAATTTTGATGGAGGACGGAAACCGGACATCCGCTGCACTTTGCTCTGTGGTCTGCTATGCGGACCAAGCGCCATTTCGCTGCAAAAGGCTTCAAAGTCCGGTGAAGACGTATCAAGACCACCGTGCCCGGCACCTGGGGTGGAAACCGGTCATTCGCTGTAATCGAAAAAACTCTCTTTGATTGTGACAGGTTTCGGGTTCCGAGCAGAAATTGAAACAAACTACAGGGCTATGGGAAGTTGAAGCGTGACGCTTGCTCCTTTTTCGACTTGGTTGATCGCGGCCACTCCTCCGTGGCGCTTCGCTACAGCTGAGACAATCGACAACCCTAAACCGCTGCCTTCGGAATATTCCAGCTGCGAAAATCGACTGAAAACGGTTTCGCTTTGTTCGGGTGAAAGGCCGGTTCCGTCATCGGATACGGTAAGCTTTACGTTCTCGCCATCAGAGCGCAGCGCGACTGAAATTTGGCTCAACTTAGTCCCACCGTGCTTAACTGCGTTGTCCAGCAGGTTTTTGATGGCCTCAGTTAAAAAAACCTGATCTCCTAAAACCGTAATTGTCGAGTCCGGCATCGTAACATCAAACTCGATCCCTTTTGCGAGGATCTGTACACCCATGTCAGCGCAGGCTTCTTCCACAACCGCACGGAAATCAATCTTGTCCATCTGATCCTGATGCGTAGGTTGCCGCAACCGCTCCAACGACAATAGCTGCTCGGCCACCGTGGCGGAATTTTTCGCTGCCGACACAAGCTCGATTATCCGTTTGTCCTTGTCCTCATCCGTTTTTGCGTCCCGCAAAGCCTCGGCCATGGACTGAACCGCTGCCGCGGGATTCCGCAGCTGATGTGCGGCTTCTGAGATAAACACCTGATGGGCGTTAATACTACGCTCGACCTGCCCAAACAGTCGATTCAGGGTCTGAACAATTCCATGAACCTCGACCGGGACCGGGCGTTTGATTTTGCTCAGGTCGTCAGGTGAGCGTAGGTCGATCGCATCCTGCAAATCCAGCAAGGGCCGCAGCCCTCGCGCGACGCCGAACCAGACAACAAACGCAAGGGTGGCCAACAGGATACCCATCAGAATCGCCGCACGGATCGACAACTCATTGGCAAAGGCGTTGCGATCCGCGATGCGTTGCCACGCTGTGACTGTCGCATCGCCCACCAGGTTATCCAACGTGACCCGCTCAGTCATTTTCAGCACGCGCACCGGCTCATCCCGATAGATCGCCTCAAAAAACCGCGGCTGGTACGCGCCCTGTTCAGATGGTTTTGCAGCGGCCGGAGGATATGCATACCCTGTGACGTAGATGCCACCGGGTCCAGTCACGTGATAGAAAATCTCTCCTCCTGACGCATCTCGGATCAAGCTGCGCGTGGTGGGCGACAAGGCATCGCCTTCTGACACCGCAACATCGCGCGATATAGCCAGACCAGCGGACAACAGGCTGTCGTCAAAAAGTTCCTGCGCCGTTTGCTGGGCCGCGGTGTAGCGCCAGTATCCAAGCAGGATTGCGAGCAGCACCAATGGCGTCAGGATCAGAATAAGAAGCCTGAGCCTGAGTGAGCCGTGCCGGATCACTTCTGCACCTCAAGCAGGTATCCAAGGCCACGGGCAGTCTTGATCCGGATGCCAAGGTTCTGAAGGCGTTTGCGCAGTCGTGACACATGCGGCTCGACCGCTGAGTCGTCGACGTCGGCGCCCACGCCGTAGACGTAATCGGTCAACTGACTTTTGGGGACGATCCTGCCGCGTCGCTCCAGCAGGCATTCAAGCACAGCCATTTCCCGACGCGGCACGTCGAGCACTTGGCCTTTTGCACTGACCTGCCGGGCCGTACGGTCGAACTCAAGATCTCCGATGGTCTCGCGCGCGCCATAGTCCAGCTGTTTGCGACGGGACAGGGCGCGTATGCGAGCCTCAAGCTCATCCATTTCGAACGGTTTGACCAGATAGTCGTCAGCGCCCATATCCAGGCCGGAAACGCGGTCGCTGGTTTCACTGCGCGCGGTCAGCAGGATGACAGGTGCACTGTCTCCCCGGTTGCGCAAGGACCGCAAGATCTCAAGCCCTGACCGACCAGGAAGATTGATGTCCAGAACGATCAGGTCTGCGCCTTCCTGCGCCAGATACAGCTCGGCGGCATCGCCGTCTGTCAGCACATCAGCGGCATGGCCCCGGTCCCGCAGGCGATAGGCAATGGCGTTGGCGAGGGTCTCGTTATCCTCGACGATGACGATCCGCATTCGGGCTCCTGCAAGTTTCGCGCAAGGTTGACGCTCCATGATTGCCAGATGGGAGGGGGAATCAACCCCACAGTTCTATATGCGATCACGGTAGCGCGGAGGGCGCCGACGTGGTTGTCTGGTCAACAGGGAGGAACCAATGGCCATTTCCAACTTCACCCGCCGCGCCGTCGTGGGGCTGATCGCCGCCGCCGGACTCGCCGCACCTGCCGCTGCAGAAGTCGATTTCTCGGGCAAGACCATCGAATGGGTCATTCCTTTCTCGGAAACGGGCGGGTCGGCCAAATGGGCCAACTTCTTTGCGCCGCTTCTGTCCGAGGCACTGCCGGGCCAACCGACTGTGGTGGTCAAATTCATGCCGGGCGCAGGTTCGACCAAAGGTGCGAACTGGTTTCAGGAGCAGAATCATGATGACGGCACGCTGCTGTTTGGCACGTCGGGTTCAACACAGTTCCCGTATCTGCTGAGCGACCCGCGTGTGCGCTATGAATACAACGATTGGATTCCGGTTATGGCGTCGGGCACCGGCGGTGTCGCCTATCTGAACGCCGAAGATGGGGCCAAGTTTGATGGTTCTGCCAATGCGCTGAAAGACACCAATTTCATCTACGGCTCGCAGGGCGCGACCCGTTTAGACCTTGTGCCGCTGCTGGCCTGGCAGATGCTGGGCATGAATGTTGAGCCTGTCTTTGGTATCAAGGGCCGCGGTGATGGCCGCCTGATGTTCGAACGCGGTGAGGCTAATATCGACTACCAGACATCCTCGGGCTATCTGGGCGGGTCGGCCCCACTGGTCGAGGCTGGTCAGGCCGTTCCGATGATGACATGGGGTGCACTGGACGCCGATGGCAACATCGTGCGCGATCCGACCTTCCCGGACATTCCGACTTTCAAGGAGGTCTGCGAGGCCACCGATGGCTGCGAAACCAGTGGTGAGGCATGGGACGCATGGAAAGCCTTCTTCGTGGCAGGTTTCCCGGTTCAGAAGCTGGCCTTCCTGCCCGGTGACACGCCGCAAGAGGTCGTCGACGCCTATACCGCAGCGTTCCAAGCTGTGACCGAGCGGGGTGATTTTGCTGATATCTCCTCGAAGCGCGTCGGCAAGTATCCGGTGTTCGTCGGCGACGGCTCAAAAGCCGCGCTGCAAACGGCGACTAATGTGGACGACAACGCCAAGCAATACGTCCTGAACTGGCTGAAAGAGGCCTACGGCGTCGAACTGAACTAAGTTGACACGTCGTCGCGCGCCCAACGAAGGGCGCGCGTTTCTCTACATCCAAGACATTTTATGAAAGGCGGCCGCTATGGAGGTTTTCGCCACCGCTCTTCCTGCGCTCGGTGACGCGTGGGGTCTGATCCTGCAACCTATCGTTCTGGGGTATCTCATTCTCGGCGTCGTTATGGGGCTGGCCGTGGGCGTCTTTCCGGGGCTGGGAGGCATCGCCGGTCTGTCCCTGTTGCTGCCCTTCATGTTCGGTATGGACCCGATCCTTGGACTGGCGCTGATGATCGGTATGGTCGCGGTGGTGCCGACGTCGGACACTTTTGCGTCCGTCCTGATGGGCATCCCCGGCAGCTCCGCCTCGCAGGCGACCGTGCTGGACGGCTTCCCCATGGCGAAAAAGGGCGAAGCGGCAAGGGCGCTGTCGGCGGCTTTTTCCTCGTCCCTCTTCGGCGGGCTGGTCGGCGCGACCTTCCTGACCATGTTCATTCTGATCGCGCGGCCCATCGTTCTGGCCTTCGGCCTGCCCGAGATGTTGATGATTACAATTCTCGGCCTGTCGATGGTCGCCATTTTGGCCGGGCGGATCCCGCTGAAAGGCGTCGCCGCCGCCGGTCTGGGCCTGATGGTCGGCACGATTGGTGAGGCGGATGCAGGCGGTTCGCTGCGCATGGCAACTTATGACATTCCTTATCTGACGGACGGCCTGAAGCTGGTCATCGTTGGCCTGGGTATCTTTGCGGTGCCCGAGATCGTATCGCTGCTGCGTCAAGATCGGTCGATTGCCAAAGGGGCCTCACTGGGCGCCGGTTGGCTGGACGGCGTCAAAGACTGGTTCGCAAATATATGGCTGTCGGTGCGTTGTTCGATCATTGGCGTGATTGTTGGCGTCATACCTGGTCTTGGTGGTTCGGTGGTCGACTGGATTGCCTACGGCCATTCGGTTCAATCCACCAAGGACAAGAGCAATTTCGGCAAAGGCGAAGTGCGCGGAGTCATCGGCCCGGAAAGCTCAAACAACGCCAAGGAGGGCGGCGGTTTGGTGCCAACTTTGCTGTTCGGCATTCCCGGTTCCGGCTCAATGGCGATCTTTATCGGCGCGGTGGCCCTGCTGGGGTCTGGCGATATCGAGGTCGGTCCAAGCATGCTGAAAGACAATCTCGACATCACCTATTCAATCGTTTGGCTGCTGGCGCTGGCCAACGTCGTGGGCACGATCTTGTGCATCGCGGCATCGGGCGGGATCGCCAAGCTGACCACGATCCGCTTCACCTATCTGGCGCCCTTCCTGTTCATGTTGATCAGCTTTGCGGCCTTCCAATCCGGCCAAAACTTCGAAGACTTGCTGGCCCTGTTCGTGATCGGCCTGATCGGCATCTTTTTACGCCGTTTCGACTGGTCGCGCCCGGCCTTCCTGATCGGTTTCGTTCTGTCGAACCCGGTTGAGAAGTTCACCAATCAGGCGTTCCAGATCGCCTCATTCCGGTTCCGCAAAAGCTTTGGCGAGGGGATGGAATATGTCTTCAGCCCTATCGTCATCGTGCTGATCGTGGTCACGGTTGTTTCGGTCATTCTGGGCATCCGGCAGGCCAAGATGATCATGGCTGAGGGTGACGTGCAGGCCGGGCACAAACGCGCGCCGTTGATCTTTCTGCTGGTGATCATGGCCTATCTGATCGTCGCTTTGGTCAACGCCAACATGATTCCTGACTACAACATGACTGACAAGATCATACCGCTGGTGATCGGCGGTGTGTCTCTGTTCTGCTGCGTGATCCTGCTGATTCAGATGATGCGGCGGCCCGAGGGCGACGCAATCTTTGCCGACAAGGAAATCGCTGGTGAGGATGCCAGCGCGCCCCATGGTCTTTGGTCCACACTGGTATGGTTCGCCAGCCTGATCGCTGCGACCTGGGTGGTGGGTTTCATCCTCGCTCTGCTGGGTTTCCTGATCGCATTCTTCCGTATCCGGGCCGGGGCCAGCTGGCAGATGACACTGATCCTGACCGCCTGCGGCATTGGTTTCATGTGCCTGATGGCGGGCGCACTGAACCGCGATTTCCCGCCCGGTCTGTTGCAAGACATGATCAGCCTGCCCTGGCCGTTGAAGTGAGGGATCCAAAATGACCCAAACCGCAATCCCTTACCTCTTCATGCGCGGCGGCACGTCGAAAGGCCCGTATTTCCGCCGCTCGGATTTGCCTGAGGATCTGGACGCGCTGGCCGAGGTGCTGATCGCCGCTCTTGGGTCCGGGCAGTCGCTGAACATCGACGGCATCGGCGGCGGCGCGGCGGTGACCACAAAGGTCGCGATGCTGTCGGTCAGCGAGGATGACTGGGCCGATATCGACTATTTCTTTGCGCAGGTCTCGGTCGAGGACAAGCTGGTCGATTTCAAACCGACTTGCGGCAACATCCTGTCCGGGGTTGCCCCTGCTGCCATCGAGATGGGCTTGTTCAAACCGCAGGGTGATGAAACTGAAGTTCGCATTCGGGCCGTCAACACTGGGGCTCGGGTCGTGGCCAAGGTGAATACACCCGGGGGCGAATTGACCTATGAGGGTGATGCGGAGATTGCCGGCGTTCCCGGTCATTCAGCGCCGGTGCAGTTGAGTTTCATGGGCGTGGTGGGCTCGGCCACCGGAGCGTTCCTGCCTACGGGCAACCTGCGCGATGCAGTTCAGGGCGTCGAACTGACCTTCATGGATGTCGCTATGCCGATGGCTATCGCCCGCGCCACAGACTTCGGATTGACGGGCTATGAGAGCGCCAAGGAACTTGACGCAAACCGCGCGTTCTTTGACCGGATGGAGGCCGTTAGGATCGAAGCAGGGCAGCGGATGGGTATGGGGGATGTGTCCAAATCGGTCACCCCTAAGTTCGGCCTTGTTGCTCCGGCCAGAGAGGGCGGAACGCTCGCAGTGCGGTATTTCATGCCGTGGAAAACCCACCCGACCATGGCGGTCACCGGCGCGCAATGCATGGCGTCTTGCGCTTTGACTCCCGGAACCGTCGCCGACGGTTTGCTGGATCGCCCCACGAACAGCCCGGCTGAAGTCGTTCTGGAACACGCCTCGGGCAATATCGACGTGTTGGTGGATTTTTCCACCACCGACGGGTTCACAGTGAACGCGGCGGGTTTGGTGCGGACCGCGCGCAAGTTGGCGGACGGGCATGTTTATGTGCCTGAGTCTGTTTGGAACGGGAGTTGATCAAGTGCAACCCAAATAGTATACTATTGTATACATAATGGGAGGACACGATGGACAACTACTCGGAATGCCTCGATATCGCGCGTCAGGAACTCATGTTGGCGCAGTCGGCCCTACGGCGGGACATCGCGGACTATCCGACACCGATTGCTGGCTGCGATGAGCAGTTCAACCATCTGCTGGATCAAAGCGAACGGGTCCGCAATGCACTTGCCGCTCTCGACACATGTCATTTTGTGCCGACGCCAAGAAAACTGAACACCGAGCAGGGTATAGAAAGCCGATGAAGGTCCACATTCTTGATGACTGGTTTGACACGCTGCGTGGCCTGCCTTGCTTTGAGAGACTCACGGGTCATGAGGTGTCGGTATGGACGGATCATGTCGAAGACACTGACACTCTGGCCGAGAGATTGCAGGAAGCAGAGGTGCTGGTGCTGTTCCGCGAACGTACCAAAGTCACTCGCTCCTTGCTGGGGAAGTTACCGAACCTGAAACTGATCAGCCAGCGCAGCGTTTATCCTCATGTCGATGTCGAAGCCTGTACAGATCACCGCGTGTTGTTGTGTTCGAACATGCATGGTGGAACGCCGTCTTATGCTGCAGCTGAACTTACTTGGGCGTTAATCATGGTCGGGATGCGGGATTTGCCCGCACAAATGGCCTCGGTCAAAGCAGGGCACTGGCAGGCGGGCGTGGGCAAGACGCTGCGGGGGCGTCAGTTGGGGCTCTATGGCTATGGCCGCATTGCTCGCGCCATTGCAAGTTATGCCGAGGCCTTTGGGATGAATGTGGTCTGGTGGTCATCCGTAGAAGGCCGGGCGCGTGCGCAGGCCGATGGCGCGCAGGTCGCGCCCAGCCGTGAAGCGTTCTTTGGCAGCAGCGATGTTGTCTCGGTCCATGTGCGCTTGAAACCGGATACGCGCGGGATCATCACCGCATCGGATTTCGCACAGATGCAGCCGGAGGCGCTGTTTGTGAACACCTCGCGAGCCGGGCTGATCGCACCTGGTGCTTTGCTTGAGGCGCTGAACGTCGGTCGCCCCGGCAAAGCGGCGATTGATGTGTTCGATTCCGAGCCACTGATTGATCCGACCGACCCGCTTTTGTCACATCCCAACCTGATCGCGACCCCACATATCGGCTTTGTGACTGAAGACGAGTTCGACCTGCAATTCGCGGATATTTTCGATCATGTGAACGCCTATGCCGAAGGCGCTCCGATCAACATGATCAACCCCGAGGTTTGGACCAACGCAGAATAAGATTTGCGGCGATGGGCGCACCGATGATCACCAGCACGATCCTTGTCAGATGGTGGGTGATCACAAAGCCCAAATCCGCGCCCGAGACGATGGCCAGCACCGTCATCTCTGCCTGCCCACCGGGCGCGAAGGCCAGAAACGCCTCGACAGGTTGGCCCAGTCCCAAGGTGGTGACAACGGCGGTGAAAGCGGCTGCCAGGACGGCAAGGACAATGACATAGGCGAAGCCCGCTGCCACTACCCGGCGTAGTTCGACCCATGTGACACCTACGAATTTCACACCAATTCCGCAGCCAATGAAAAACTGCGCTGCAAGTATGGCCTCGCGAGGCGGTCGGGTATGAATGAAGTCGCCCAGTGACAAGGCGGCCGTAAGGATCATTGGCCCCAGGATTGACGCCCCGAACAGGCCGATCCGCTCCCCGCCTTTCCAGCCGATAATGGCAGACAGAACCATCAGCGCCAATTCATGTATTGGCAGGTTGTGCGCGGGCTCGCCAATCGGATTGGTGAGTTGGGCATCATAGAACACGGTGAGGAACAAGGGGGCCAACGTCACGATGATCAGCACGCGCGTACCGTGGATCAAGGACAAGGTACGCGGATTGGCCCCCGCCTCAGTGCCAAAGATGATCATGTCTTGCAAACCGCCCGGCATGGCTGCGTAGAAAGCCGTTGTGGAGTCAAAGCCCCAGAATTTGCGAAAGAATGGCACACCTACCAGCGCGATTAGCAGGATGAAGAACGGGATCAGCGCAATTGACGCGGCCATTTTTGGCAATTCAGCAAACAAAGCCGGCGTAATCGATGCCCCTACCGCCACGCCCAGTATAGTGCGGGCGGCAACCGAGACCTGTCCAAAGCCTTCCATCGGTGCGTGCGCAAGAGCTGCAATCAAACATGCGCTCATTGGCCCGAACAGAAAAGGTAGCGGCAGGTTTAGCGCCCAAAATACCCCAGTGCCCAACACCGCCAGGCCGAGCGTGACGGCCCGTTTCGTCAGAAGAGAGGGGGTATCGGTTTGGCTGTGCAAGGTAAGCGTTCCAGCTTCGTTGACTTATAATGTATCCATGTGTATACAACTGGACGCAAGATGACAAGAGAGCCTGCGATGACCCTTCAGGACGACCCGTTACAACCTGGCCCACAAGGCAATTCTGCGTATCAGCGCCTGCTGTGCGAGATTCGCGAGGGCACTCTTTTGCCCGGCGACCGGCTGCGCGAGATTGAGCTCTCGGAACGGTTGGGCGTCAGCCGTACCCCGGTGCGCGAGGCGATAAGGCAGTTGGAAGCCGACGGGCTGGTCACACATGTGCCACGGCAAGGTGCCACCGTGCGCAGCCTGGATTACGCTGAGGTCATGGAACTCTATGAGATGCGCGCGGTGCTTGAAGGGACAGCGGCCCGTCTGGCAACCCGCGCGGCATCGGATGTTGAACTGGATGAGCTTGAGGTTCTGAATGACCGGCTGGCCGAGGCGGGTACTGGCCCCGATGCGGCCCAAATCAACAAGATCTTTCACGCGACGTTGCTGGATGCGGCCAAGAACCGGTTTCTGGCAAAATCCATGCTCTCCTTGCAAAAGGCGCTGTTGATCCTGGGTCCCTCGCAATTGCTGGATAGCGACCGCGCCGAGGCCGCAGTGGCCGAGCATCGGCGCATCATGGCGGCTTTGAAGGCCCGCGATGGTGCGGCGGCCGAGACAGAGATGCGCGCGCATATTCAGGCTGCGCAGCGGATGCGCATCCGCGCGTTGCAGGACCGCGACCGCTCAATCGACGAAAGCCAGTAGGTAGACAGGATATGGCCACCCCAAAGGAAGCTTACGATATCGCTGTGATCGGTGGCGGCAATGCGGCTCTCTGCGCTGCGATGACTGCCGCTGAGGCCGGCGCGCGCGTTTTGATCCTTGAAACGGCGCCAAAACCTTATCGCGGCGGAAACTCCCGCCATACGCGCAACTTTCGCTGTATGCACAAGACACCTTTGGGGCCGCTGATTGAGGAATACAGTGAGGACGAATACCTCTCGGATCTACTGAAAGTCACCGGCGGCAAAACCGATGAACATCTGGCCCGCCTCGCGATCCGAACGTCGGAAGAATGCCTTCCTTGGATGCAAGAACACGGGGTTCGGTTTCAGCCCTCGCTTTCCGGCACATTGTCATTGGCACGGACCAATGCGTTTTTCATGGGGGGCGGCAAATCTCTGGTGAATGCCTATTACCGCACGGCGGCGGGGCTGGGTGTAGATGTGCTGTATGAGGCCGCTGTGACGCATCTGGAACTGAACAGCGACCAGATCGAGTGGGTGGATTACACCTATGAAGGCCAATCTCATCGCGTCGCGCCCAAAGCGGTCATCGTTGCCTCCGGCGGCTTTCAGGCAGACACAGATTGGCTTACCCGGGCCTGGGGTGAGCCTGCCAAGAACTTCCTGATCCGGGGAACGCCGTACAACCGAGGCGTGGTCCTGTCTGATCTGCTGGACCAAGGAGTAGAAAGCGTCGGCGGCCCGACCCAATGCCACGCCGTTGCCATCGACGGGCGCGCGCCGAAATTCGACGGCGGCATCGTCACCCGTCTGGACTGCGTTCCGTTTTCCATCGTCGTGAACAAACATGCCGAGCGGTTCTATGACGAGGGCGAAGACGTCTGGCCCAAGCGCTACGCGATCTGGGGCCGTTTGGTGGCGGCGCAGCCGGATCAGGTGGGGTACGTGATCATCGATGCAAAGTCGCTGAACCTGTTCATGCCGTCCGTGTTCCCGCCGCTGAAGGCGGACACGTTGGACGAATTGGCCGGTATGATGGACCTGCTCGCGGACAAATTGAAAGCAACCGTCGGTAAATTCAACGCCGCATGCGGCGACACCAGTGGATTTCATCCAACCGAACTGGACGGAGTCGCGACCACTGGCCTGACCCCACCCAAGACCAACTGGGCGCGCCCGATCACTGAACCGCCGTTTTATGGCTACTCGCTGCGGACCGGCGTGACCTTTACCTATCTTGGGTTGAAGGTTGACGAGACGGCCCAGTGCTCGACGCCCAGCGGTAAGATCAAAAACCTTTGGGCGGCCGGGGAAACGATGGCCGGGTCCATCCTTGGGCAAGGCTATCTGGCGGGCTTTGGCATGACCATCGGAACTGTCTTTGGACGCATCGCAGGACGAGAGGCCGCCGCTTATGCAAACTGATCTTATTCAGGAAGCCCGCCGCCAGGCCGAGATCTGCAACGCCTGCCGCTATTGCGAGGGTTATTGCTCGGTCTTCCCGTCGCTGCACGCAGAGCGCGCGTTCTCGGATGGGGACATCACGCAATTGGCCAACCTGTGCCACAACTGCCGGGGCTGTTACTACGCCTGTCAGTACACCGCCCCTCACGCGTTTGACCTGAACCTGCCCAAGGCGCTGGCTGAAGTGCGGCGCGACAGTTGGGAAAGCTTCGCCTGGCCGCAGCCGCTGGCACGCCGGTTCCACACCCATGGCGGAGCCATCGCCCTGGCGTTGGTGGTCGGATTTTCCCTGTTGTTCTGGGCGACCCGCGCCATCGGTTCCAGTGGAGGCGAAGGGTTTTATGCCGTCCTGTCCCACAACGCGATGGTCGCGATCTTTGCGCCTGCATTCCTGCTTCCTCTGTTCAGTATCGCCTTCAGCCTGAGGCGCTATTGGGCAGAGGTTGGTGGCAAACCGATCCAGATGTCTGATCTGACGGTTGCGCTCAAACGCGCGGGCAAGATGCAGGATCTGGCCGCAGGCCATGGCGAGGGTTGTAACTTCGAGGACGAAGACCGGTTCAGTCAGGGCCGACGTCACATCCACCACGCTGTTATGTATGGTTTTCTGCTGTGCTTTGCGTCGACCTCGGTGGCGACGATCATGCACTATGTCTTCGGAATGTACGCGCCTAACGGGTTCTGGTCGTTGCCGAAACTGTTCGGGATTTCCGGGGGGCTGCTGCTGACAGTGGGGTGCGGTGCGATGGCGCTGCTCAAGTTAAAGTCAGACCGAGACCTCGGCGATCCGTCGGCCTGGGGCGGGGATATCGGCTTCATCCTGTTGCTCGGGTTTGTGGGGCTCAGCGGGCTGGTTCTTTACGCCCTCGGTTCAACACCTCTGATGCCCGCACTGCTGGCCATCCACCTCGGATCGGTCCTGACCTTCTTCCTGCTGACGCCCTACACAAAAATGGCACACGGCTTCTATCGGCTTGCGGCGTTGGTCCGAGACGCACAACGAAAAAGAGATGTGTCCATGGTCCGTTAACAGCCCGTCGCGCCTGAGTGAGCAGAAAGAACATGCAATAGGATCAAATATGATTGTGAAGAACTCTGCGTTGCAGCACTTCAAGTGGCGGTCAACGTCCGGAATGGGCCATCCATTGTAGGGCCAACGGCAGCGACGCACGCTTCGCACGTATTTGGGCCGACCGCAGCAATTTGCACTCTGGGCTCGGAGACGCCATTCGCTACAGCCTGCCTCAAAGGCAGGTCTGGGCCGAAAGTTTCTTCTCAAAAAACTGTACCGACGAATAATTGCAAGCCGAAATAGTTGTTCTGCGATGGGCATTTACGACAGCCGCGTCCAAAGAGGCGTGCCGTATAGAAGCCATGGCTTGTAAAGAACCCGAGAAAGGTTCGGGAGCGTAGGCTGGTCATCTTCCGGCGACACTTTTTGCACTCCCAAGCGAATGGCTGGCGTGTTTTCAATAGGTGCCCGTCTCCGATGTTTCTCTACGGGAATTCGTACGTTCTCACCGGGAACGGCAATAAAACTCATGGTCATTTCTACTTCTTCGGTTTCGTCATGCTTGTTCCGAGATGTCACATATTGGCGAAACTCGAAGAAATTATAGTGAACCCTGAAGATGTTCAGGATCACAATCAGAACCCTGGGATTGTAGCTGGCACCGTTCTCAAACGAGGGACCTTTTCGAGCCCCGCCACTGCTTGCGCGATCAGTCATACTGATGCGTTCACGAACAGCCTCCATGAAGCTCGAAGCCGGCTGCAATGTCGCCCGGACAACGCGTCTTGTAATGGCCTTACGAAGATCAGGATCCTTGATCTGAGAGTCTATGCCCAAAGCTTTGAATTGCTGCCTGTAGCGGCTTGATAGGATTGGGAATCCAACAACCTTGTCTGTCTCGCCGCCAAACTGGACAGGACTTCGAATCCAAAGATCAGGGAAGGCACGTGTCGCATAATTTGATATAGGAAACGGCCGAGCATCCCCGGATCGTCCAGGTTTGTAGGCAGGCTTCAGCCTTGCTTCAGTCCATGCATGCAGCGCTTCATAAGGTGCAAGGTTCGGATTGGCATTCCGAAACCTTCTGAGCGATGCGTCGTATCGGTTGAACTTTGAGGTGATCTGACCCTTGGTTGCCTTCTTGTTGAAGCTCACTACAAGCTATTCAAACAAATCCTCCTTAATGTCTTCCCGGAAGATGTGCGGAACTACCCGCGCCATTGCCGCTTCCTGTTCACTGACGAGCGTTATCTTTCCGGAGGGTAACATTTCTCTCAGGCATTCGAGATGCGCCGCTTTTGTGTAGGTATCGCGGGTCATGATGCCCGAAAATGAGTTTCGCGTATCACGCTCTGACGGAGGGAGATTGAAATAGAACCTGCGAAGGAAGCTGAGTGAGAGCCGCCTTTCCTCAGCTCTGTCGAGCTCAAACTGAAGGGTCGCGTCGGGTGTCCTCTTCGCTCGCTTGAGCTTTTCATGAACCTTCTCACCGAAGAGGCGGAATTCTGACTCGGCAGCTGCGACGAGTGCTCCTTCTTCATACCGCCCAGAAGGTCGTTGGAATTCCAAGAGGGGCGCGGTGAACGTTGTTCCGTCTGCCTTGGTATAAGTCTTTCTGATCTTCACTGGCCCTTTGCGGCCACTGTAGTGGTCGAGCAGATAATTGGCGGGATCGATGGTGGGATCGAAATCGACATCTATTCGGTAAATGTAGCCAGAATCGATATCCGCACTGATCGAACAATTCAACTGAGTCAGGCGGCGGTCAGTGCGCGTCTCCCAGTTCACCGAAAGAACAATATCGTCATGGGCAATTTTGTGATGGCGAAATTTCCCGAGGCGTTCGTGGTCCTTACGCCACTTGTCCAACTGGGCCTTTTCATAAGCAAGGAGGACTTCCTCAAGCCAAAATATGCGATCGTAGAACCGCGACATGCCAACCTGTCGCCTGCCATCAGGGCTTCTGAAAATTCGGCGCATATCACTCATTCCTGACTCATTGACCAGGTGGTTCAGGATTTGGATGTTCTCAGTTCTTTCCTTCTGCCGGCGATGCGGCGCGGACACCGTAAACCGGGAGCCTCTTTGGCCTTTGCATGCTTTGCAAACGACACGCATTCCGAGGGGCTTTCCACCCTTTCGGCTACCTTTTCTGGGCGTGGTTTTGCCGTTGGCTCCATCGAGGGCAAACGCAGTCGGATCCTCAAGATACCGCTTTCCGCAGCTACCGCATCTTGGTCCATCCAGAACGCCGTTCATCGACCTTAGGCGATTTGTTTCCGCCACGAGGTGAGCATTGGAAAGAACCTTCTGACCCAAGCCACATTTTCGGTTCCCAGCCTTGTGCTGGCATACCATGGTTCTTGTATCCATCCATGCTCTTGGCTCGTTCTCGTATTCGAGGATGGAAGAAACCCGCGCATCTTCTTTCTTGCCCGAGGAAGACAGCTTGTATTGCCCAGCACCTGCGGAAATCGCTGCGCTCGAAGCAGCCGCCAGTTTGAATTTCGAAGACCCACCACGAGGGTCAGGAATGTCAGGATTGAATTCGAAGCCAAAATTTCCACAATCCGGATTTCCGCATGTGTTCAAATTTACTCGACCGACAACCTCTGGGTAGATCTGGTCGAGCGATAGGTTTTCGATGCTCTCGAACAAAGTACCCCCCACCTTCAGTTTTGCCATAGCGTTTCCCGCAGATTGTTATTTTGGCCAAATCTCGCAAATACGAAGCCCGGGACTGCGAAGTCCCGGGCATCAGGCCGATCTGTCATCGACTTTGAAATCGAAATTCAAATAAAAATCAATGTCCTGCCGGATAAACTCCGGCAGGAAAGGATGGGAAGCCTCCTATCGGACGGAATGCGTCAGGGCATTCCGCGGCGGGTTTTTTTTGACTCTTTGTGATCCGCTATTGAGGTCAGACGCTGTGCGCCCCATCCGACAGAGACTTCACAAAGTCCAACACTTCGGCCACCGGTTTGCCCGCCCCGATCTGGCTGACAATCGCGGATCCAACCACAGCACCGTCGGACACCGTTGCAATATTGCGGGACTTCTCGGGCGTGTTGATGCCAAAGCCCACGATTACCGGCAAATCTGTCGCGGCTTTGATACGAGCGACCTCGGGGCCGACATCCGTGGCCTGCGCTTCCGCCGCGCCGGTGATCCCGGTGATCGAGACATAATATACGAAACCGGATGTGTTCTGCAGAACGCGCGGCAGGCGTTTGTCATCCGTGGTGGGGGTCGCCAGGCGAATGAAGTTCAGGCCCGCTGCCTGTGCGGGCAGGCAGAGTTCCTCATCTTCCTCGGGGGGAAGGTCGACAACGATCAGCCCGTCAATGCCGACCTCTTTGGCATCGGCCAGAAAGGCGTCTACACCCCGGCTGTAAATAGGGTTGTAGTACCCCATCAGCACAATCGGTGTTGTATCGTCGGTTTCCCGAAACGCGCGCGCCAGATCCAATGTGCGTTGCAAGGTCATGCCACCATCCAGCGCGCGTTGTCCAGCGGCTTGAATGGTGGGGCCATCGGCCATCGGGTCGGTGAACGGCAGACCCAGTTCAATGACGTCTACACCAGCACCCGGCAGGCCTTTGACCACTTCAAGCGAGGTGTCATAGTCGGGGTCTCCTGCCATGACATAGGCGACAAAGGCTTTCTTACCATCGGCTTTCAGGGCGGCGAACTTGGCGTCGATACGGGTCATCGGATGTCCTTGCACTCGGGTTTCGACCCGTGTGCAGAAACTTTGACCGAAAATCAATCCCGCCAGGGCAGGATTAGATCAGAAGCCCAGATGATACCGCAGCAGCACTGCGTTCACTCCGGGGTTTTCGTCGTTTGTGCTGGCGTTAGACTTATGTGTGATCGCGACCGACACGCTGTTTCCGTTGTCCAGGGTATAACCAAGGCCCAGAAGGCTGCGGATCTGAAAGTCACCCCCCAAATCGTTCAGATCAATACTTGTATTGAAATATCCCGGCATGACGCTGCCTTCGACGAACCAGCGTTCGTTCAACGAATATAGTCCGACCAACCCTAAGCCGATGTGAAAGTCGCCATTGTCATGAACAGACAATGCTGTTCCCCAGCTCGCGCTGAACCGGGTCGCCTGATGAAACGGCTTATGGTGGTATTCCAGGGAAAAAAGCGCTTGATCCTCTGATGCGCTGTCGGAAAAGTCCGCATATCCAGCACCAAATATAACAGTCTGGGCCTGGGCTGTTGCGTATGTGGAGGCCGCCAACGCGGTCGCAAGTAAGAGCTTTTTCATAGTGTTCTACCGGTAAAATCTCGTCGTACGCTGCTAAGTGGTTATCGTAAGGCCATTTTTTCAATTCCACCAAGAACACGTTTTTGGAACGTTTTTGTGATGTGTCGAAATAGACTCAGCTGTAACCAGCCCAGCAATGGCTTGCGCATTGAGGCTGACCTGCATAGAAGCTGCGTTCGTATTCTATGCAGGAGGCCGTGATGGGCTTTAAAATGGGAATCGTGGGTCTGCCGAATGTGGGCAAATCGACCCTGTTCAACGCGCTGACCAAAACCGCAGCTGCACAAGCAGCGAACTTCCCGTTTTGCACCATCGAGCCCAACGTGGGCGATGTGGCTGTGCCGGATGATCGGCTGGACAAACTGGCCGCGATTGCGTCGTCCAAGCAGATCATTCCAACGCGCATGACATTTGTAGACATCGCTGGTCTGGTAAAGGGGGCCTCCAAGGGTGAAGGGCTGGGAAATCAATTCCTGGCCAATATTCGCGAGACCGACGCCATTGCCCATGTGCTGCGCTGTTTCGAAGATGGCGACGTGACCCATGTGGATGGCAGGGTCGATCCCGTAGCCGATGCCGACACCATCGAGACCGAGCTGATGCTGGCCGATCTGGAAAGCATAGAAAAGCGCCGCGCCAATCTGGTGCGCAAGCTAAAGGGCAATGACAAAGAGGCGCAGCAGCAAGACCGTCTGTTGACCGAGGCGCAAGCGATGCTGGAAAACGGCAAACCCGCGCGTCTGGTCGAAGTCAGCGAAGAAGACGCCAAAGCCTGGAAGATGCTGCAACTGCTGACCACCAAGCCGGTGCTTTACGTCTGCAACGTGTCCGAGGAAGAAGCTTCCGAAGGAAATGAATACTCAGCCAAGGTCGCTAAGATGGCTGCGGCGCAGGGCAATTCCCACGTCATCATCAGCGCCAAGATCGAAGAAGAGATCAGCCTGCTGGAAGACGACGAAGCGCAGATGTTCCTTGAAGAGATGGGTTTGGAAGAACCCGGCCTCGACCGTCTGATCCGTGCCGGCTACGACCTGCTCAAGCTGGAAACCTATTTCACCGTTGGCCCGAAAGAAGCACGTGCTTGGACCATTCGAACCGGCACAGCTGCACCGCAGGCCGCTGGGGTGATCCATGGTGATTTCGAAAAAGGTTTCATCCGCGCCGAGACCATCGCGTATGATGACTACATATCTGCCGATGGTGAGCAGGGTGCCAAAGAGGCGGGCAAGATGCGGGCTGAGGGTAAGGGCTACATCGTCAAGGACGGCGATGTGATGCATTTCTTGTTCAATACGTAACAGCAGAGTGCTTCGGCTCGGTTGAGTACCTTATGGGTTGTGCTTTGGTGAGGCCAAGGACCGGTGTGAGCCCAATGTTACCGATGCTGCGCCTCGAAAGAATGTCTGCAATAGTGATGGGATCATCTGATCCGACAATTCCGGCAGGACACACCATGAAGTTTGTGAACCCGTTCCCCTTTGTGAAAGATATAGAGAAGTCCAAATGCTTCCAGCCCGCTTTCGCCATATCTGCTAGTTCTTCGATGTCGCATGTCCCGAGATAGGCTTGCCGCGATGAAGTCGCTCAAAATCCGACAGGCAACTGTTGCCGATGTAGTTCCGCTCAGTGGGCTGATCCGGCGCACAATTCGCGTTTCAAATTCCAAGGACTACGATCAAAAGTCAATCGATATGCTGTGCGCGATTTTTGAGTCGGAGCCGGTCGCCGGAAGAATTGAAAACGAGCTAATTCTTCTTTGCTTCATGGGCACCGAACTCGTTGGAACGGTGGGGCTGAGAGATAACTATCTGCGTTCAATGTTCGTGGACCGTGGGTATCAGGGGCGAGGGTTGGGCAAAATGCTGGTTTCAAGAATTGAAGAGGAGGCGCGACAAAGGGCAATCCCGGAAATGATGCTTCATTCCTCACTGACCGCGCGGGAGTTTTATTTAGCTCTCGGCTATGAATTTGTGGAATTGCAAACATACCCGGAAGGACCATTCGTCTTGATGAGAAAGCCGCTCCAATAGCAACTTCTGGGAATCAAAAGGAAGGCACAATGCGCGGTGGCCAGACAGCTCAACGAGCGCCTGAGAAAGACCTTGCAATACGAAACGTTGGCAAAAAAGTTTGCCCGATGTGTTGCGACCACCCGTTGAATCATCAGCATAGAGCAGACATTCGTTTCCGCGATGCCGACGGCTGTTTTGTCCGCATAGTCGACTATCGGTATGGTCCCGGAACTGCGCGTATTGGAATTCGGTATCTGAGGTTACCGCTGTTTTTCGACATGTCAGTTAGCCATTCTTTCCTCTCCGGTTAAAACCCCGTTAATGTGGGTTTCGACCAGCCTATCGAGATTGTGCCAAATGATTGAAATCCGCGACCTGCAACTGCTAAGCGCCCTCGCGCGGCATCGGCATTTTGCGAAGGCGGCCGAGGAATGCGGGATTTCGCAACCTGCATTCTCTATGCGAATCCGCAATCTCGAGGATCGGCTGGGCGTCTCGATCGTGCGGCGTGCCAACCGGTTTCAGGGGCTGACGGAAGAGGGTGAGATGATCGTTCAGCGGGCGCGGCGTATCCTCGACGACACCAAGGCGCTGGAGCAGCAAGTGCTGGCCGCCAAAGGCGAGATCACGGGCACGCTGATCTTGGGCGTGATCCCCACCGCAATAGCTTTCACGGGGCGTCTGATCAAACGATTGCGTGATGCCCATCCACGCATCATCACGCGGATCGAAACCATGTCTGCATCCGCCATTCAGCACCGGCTGGACGAGGGCAGCTTGGATGCGGGTATCACCTATGGCGACAGCATCGGCACCGATCTGCGACAGGTGCAACCATTGTATGAAGAAACTTATGTTCTGCTGGTTCCGTCACATATGACCGATGAGACCGGCCCGATCCCCTGGGCGCGTGTGGCGGATTTTCCGCTCAGCCTGCTTGAGCCACAGATGCAAAACCGTCGTATTCTGGACCATGTGTTTGAAAAGCAGGGTTTGCACCCTGACGTTGTGGCCGAAACCAGCGGCTTCACAGCCTCGATGGTGATGGCCCGAGAGGGGCTGGCCGCGACCGTTGTGCCTCGGGTTCTGGTGCGGGCGCTGGGCGAGTTGAAGGGGACAAAGGTGCTGCCACTGATTGATCCCGTTGTCAGCAAACCGATTTGTCTGGCCACCCTCAGCCGCGACCCGGAATTACCAACGGTACAGGCGTTGCGCGCCGTGGTGACGTCTTTGCGGTGATAAGGTGTCGTTATCGTGCGATTGCCAAAAGCGATTTGACGATATGGTAGTCTGATGAGACACGGGGCCTCAATCGGAGGGCATCATGGCACCATTAGATACCAAGCCATCAGGCGCACCCAAGGGCGTCTGGAAGTCAGGTAAAGGCAAGGGGCGGCACACGCCCAAAGGCCGTCAGTTCACGGATGAAGCACAGGCCGAGATCACACGCCTGTTGGGCAATCGCCCTCGTCGCCGCGACCTGTTGATCGAATTTTTGCATTTGATTCAGGACGAACACGGCCATATCAGTGCCGACCACATCGCGGCCTTGGCCGTTGAGATGCGGATCGGTCAGGCGGAAATCTATGAGACGGCCACCTTCTATGCCCATTTCGACGTGGTGAAAGAAGGCGAGACGCCTCCGCCCGCACTGACCATCCGGGTTTGCGATTCCCTGTCCTGCGAGATGGCTGGTGCCCAGCAGCTGCAGAAGGCGCTGGAAGACGGGCTGGACGCCTCCGAGGTTCGCGTTGTGCGCGCGCCCTGTATGGGCCGTTGCGATACCGCTCCGGTGCTGGAAATCGGTCACAACCATATCGACCATGCGACACCCGAAAAGGTGCAGGCCGCCATCGCGGCTGGCGATACCCACGCCCATCTGCCCGACTACGAAACCTTCACCACCTATGAGGCAAACGGCGGCTACGCCAAGCTGAAAGAGCTGCGCGACAGCGGCGATTGGGAGAAGGTGCAGGAAGACGTCCTGTCCTCGGGCCTGCGCGGTCTGGGCGGCGCTGGCTTCCCATCCGGCAAGAAGTGGGGCTTCGTTCGCATGAATGAAGGCCCACGTTATCTGGCTGTGAATGGGGACGAAGGCGAGCCCGGCACGTTCAAGGACCGCTACTATCTGGAGCGTACGCCGCATGTCTTCCTCGAAGGTATGCTGATCGCTGCCTGGGCGGTCGAGGCCGAGACCTGCTTTATCTACATGCGCGACGAATATCCGGCGGTTCTGGAAATTCTCGCTCGTGAGATTGCCGCGCTGGAGAGCGCCGGGATCGTCGAAAAAGGCTATATCGACCTGCGCCGGGGTGCCGGTGCCTATATCTGCGGTGAAGAATCCGCAATGATCGAGTCGATCGAAGGTAAAAAGGGACTGCCGCGTCATCGTCCTCCGTTTGTGGCGCAGGTCGGGGTCTTTAACCGTCCGACCTTGGTGCACAATGTCGAGACGCTTTATTGGGTCTCCAAGATCTGCCGCGAGGGGCCCCAGGTTCTGAACTCAGTTGAAAAGAATGGCCGCACCGGCCTGCGCAGTTATTCGGTCTCGGGCCGTTTGGCAAAGCCTGGTGTGTACCTGCTGCCCGCAGGTTCGACCATTCTTGACGTGATTGATGCCGCCGGCGGCATGGCCGAAGGCCATGTGTTCAAGGCGTATCAACCGGGCGGGCCGTCGTCAGGTCTTCTCCCCTCGAACATCGACGACGTCCCGCTCGACTTTGACACTTTGCAACCGCTGGGCACCTTTATCGGGTCCGCTGCGGTTGTGGTTCTGTCCGATCAGGACACGGCCCGCGATGCGGCGCTGAACATGTTGCGGTTCTTCGAGGATGAAAGCTGCGGCCAGTGTACGCCCTGCCGGGCGGGCTGCGAAAAAGCGGTGAAGCTGATGCAGGCCGACAAATGGGATCAAGACCTGCTGGAAGACCTGTGTCAGGTCATGGGCGACGCCTCGATCTGCGGTCTGGGGCAGGCGGCCCCGAACCCGATCCGTTTGGTCATGAAACACTTCGCTGACGAAATCTGAGGGAGACAAAGCCATGCTTGATGCAAGCCCAACCAAGACCGTCACCTTCAACCTGAACGGCGATGACGTCACCGTGCCCGAGGGCACCACGATCTGGGACGCGGCCAATGGCCAGGGCCTGATCATACCGCACCTGTGCCACAAGCCGGCACCGGGCTATGCACCTGACGGCAATTGCCGCGCCTGTATGGTCGAGGTGGAAGGCGAGCGCACTCTGGTCGCCTCATGCATCCGTCCTGCCGCCGAGGGCATGGTCGTCAAGACTGACACCGACCGGGCCGAGAAATCGCGCGCGATGGTGATGGAGTTGCTGGTCGCCGACCAACCCGAGCAGCCGCATGATGCCTCGAGCCACTTCTGGGACATGGCCAAGCTGAACGATATCAGCGACAGCCGCTTCCCGGCCAAAGAGGCCGAGAAAATCCCGTTGCTGGATGACAGCCACGTTGCCATGCGAGTCAATCTGGACGCCTGCATCAACTGCAATCTCTGCGTTCGCGCTTGCCGTGACGTGCAGGTGAATGACGTAATCGGGATGGCCGGTCGCGGACATACGGCGCAGGTGGTGTTCGACCAGAACGACCCGATGGGCGCATCGACTTGTGTCGCCTGCGGCGAATGCGTTCAGGCCTGCCCGACCGGTGCCCTGATGCCCGCCACAGTGCTGAACGATCAGCAACTGGGCGACAGCAAGGACTACGATAGCGAAACCGAAAGCGTCTGCCCGTTCTGTGGCGTGGGCTGCAAGGTCTCGCTGAAGGTCAAGGATGGCAAGGTCAAGTATGTCGAAGGCATCAACGGCCCCGCAAACGAAGGTCGCTTGTGTGTCAAAGGCCGCTTTGGCTTTGACTATATCCATCACCCGCACCGCCTGACCAAGCCGCTGATCCGGCGCGAGGATGCGCCTGCCAAGGGGCTGAACGTCGATCCCGGTAACATCGGCACCCATTTCCGCGAAGCGACCTGGGAAGAGGCGATGGACCTGGCCGCCACCAAGCTGAAAGCCCTGCGCGACGAAGATCCGCGCAATGTTGCTGGCTTTGGCTCGGCCAAGTGCACCAACGAAGAGGCCTATCTGTTCCAGAAGTTCATCCGTCAGGGGTTCAAGCACAACAACGTTGACCACTGCACCCGTCTGTGCCACGCCTCATCCGTGGCGGCCCTGATTGAAAACGTGGGCTCGGGCGCGGTGACCGCGACCTTTAATGAGATCGAAAACGCAGACGTGGCGATCATCATCGGCTCGAACCCGATCGAAAACCACCCGGTGGCTGCGACCTACTTCAAGCAGTTCACCAAGCGCGGTGGCAAACTGATCGTGATGGACCCGCGCGGCGTCGGTATGCGCAAGTTTGCCGACGAAATGCTGCAGTTCCGTCCCGGTGCGGATGTCTCGATGCTCAACGCGATCATGAATGTGATCGTCGAGGAAGAGCTGTATGACAGCCAGTACATCCACCGCTGGACCGAGAACTGGGAAGCCGAGAAAGAGCACCTGCGACAGTTCACGCCCGAGGCAATGGCGCCTATCTGCGGCATCGAGCCGGATCAGCTGCGCCGCGTGGCCCGCACCTTTGCGCAGGCCAAGGCTGGTCTGATCTTCTGGGGCATGGGCGTCAGTCAGCATATCCACGGCACGGACAACTCCCGCTGCCTGATCAGCCTTGCTCTGATGACGGGCAACGTAGGCAAACCGGGCGCGGGTCTGCACCCGTTGCGCGGCCAGAACAACGTGCAGGGCGCATCTGATGCGGGCCTCATCCCGATGTTCCTGCCGGATTACAAGACCGTCACCGATGACAACATTCGGGCGCAGTTCACCGAAGTCTGGGGCTCGGACGATTTCTCGAATGAAAAGGGCCTGACCGTCACCGAGATCATCGACCAGATCTATGCGCGTAACATCAAGGGGATGTATATTCTGGGTGAGAACCCGGCCATGTCCGACCCGGATGTGAATCACGCGCGTGATGCGCTGGCCAAGCTGGATCTGATGATCGTGCAGGACATTTTCCTGACCGAGACGGCGAATTACGCCGACATCATCCTGCCTGCCTCGGCGCTGTATGAAAAGAACGGCACGGTGTCGAACACCAACCGTCAGGTACAGCGTGTGCGTCCTGCGGTGGCACCTCCGGGCGAGGCGCGTGAAGATTGGACAATCACGGTCGATTTGGCGCAACGTATCGGTCTGAACTGGGACTACACCGATGTGTCTCAGGTTTTCAACGAGATGAAGCTGACCATGGAATCGCTGAACAACATTACTTGGGAACGGCTGGAAACCGAGACGATTACCTATCCGTCGCTCAGCGAAACCGACCCGGGCCAATCCATCGTGTTTGGCGATGGCTTCCCGCGGGCTGATGGCAAGGCGAAATTCACACCGGCCAGCATCATCCCGCCGGATGAAGCCCCGGATGAAGAGTATCCGATGATCGCCACAACAGGTCGCCAGCTGGAGCATTGGCATACGGGTTCAATGACCCGCCGTGCCGCTGTTCTGGATGCGGTGGAGCCCGAGGCGAACTGCTCGATGAACCCGCGCACGCTTAAGTTGATGGGGATCGAACCGGGTGAAATGATCCGCCTGACGACCCGTCGCGGTTCCATCGAGATCATGGTGCGCGCCGACCGGGCGATTGCCGAGGATATGGTCTTTATCCCGTTTGCCTATGTTGAAGCAGCCGCGAACATGCTAACCAATTCGGCCATCGACCCTTATGGCAAGATCCCCGAGTTCAAGTTCTCTGCAATCAAGGTCGAAAAGATCGAAGATGCCATCGCAGCGGAATAACTCCGGAACTACACGATCCTTCGAAAAGGCGGTCTTTGCGGGCCGCCTTTTTCGCGTCTTGACAGTTGGTTGCGCGCGCCCAACGCTAAACCATAGATCAGTTATGGAGGAATAAATGGCGCGGCGTTTTGTGGACCTGTCCGTTCCGCTGGAAACCGGCATTGTATCGGACCCGCCGATCATGCTGCCCGAGATCGAGTACATGGCCCATGACCAGACCGCCGAGCAGGTCATGGGTTTTTTCCCCGGCCTTGCGAAAGAAGACCTGCCGGGGGGCGAGGGCTGGGCGGTCGAGCGATTGCATATTGCAACCCATAACGGCACCCATCTGGACGCGCCCTACCATCACCATTCCACGATGAACAAGGGCGAGCGGGCGATCACCATTGATGAGGTTCCCCTGGAGTGGTGCATGAACCCCGGTGTCAAACTGGATTTCCGTCATTTCGAGGATGGCTATGTGGTTACCGCAGCGGACGTTGAAGCCGAGCTGAAGCGGATCGGTCATACGCTGAACCCGTTGGACATCGTAGTGGTCAACACGTCGGCAGGGACGCAGTACGGCCAACCCGACTATCTGATGAAAGGGTGCGGTATGGGCCGTGAGGCGACCTTGTACTTGACCGAGCGCGGGGTTCGGGTGACCGGAACAGATGCCTGGAGTTGGGATGCGCCATTCCCTCTGACTGCGCAGGTTTATGCAGAAACCAATGACCCCTCGATCATCTGGGAAGGGCACCGCGCCTCGATGGAGATTGGGTACTGCCACATGGAAAAGCTGACCAATCTGGAAACGCTTCCGCCGACAGGGTTTGAGATTTCCTGTTTCCCTTTCAAGATCAAAGGTGCTTCGGCAGGGTTCATCCGCGCCGTTGCGATCTTCGAAGATCCGGGCGAGTGAGGACTGTTCAGCCATGTCGCAGGATACACAGCCGTTAAGCGGCCATGAGGGCCCGTTCGATGCGCCCGTTGAAATTCACGAGTTTGCGCTGCAACCAGACTGGATCGACTATAACGGGCATATGAACGTCGGCTATTATGGCGTCGCGTTCGACATGGCCTTCGAACGGCTGCTTGTCGATCAACTGGGCCTTGGTGAACCTCAGGTCCCCGCGCTGGGGCAGGGGCCTTATATCCTGCAATCACACATGCAGTTCCTGAGCGAGGTAACCGAGGACATGACGATCTGCTTCCGGTTTCGATTGCTGGATGCGGATCACAAACGAGGGCACTATTTTGCCCAGATGATATCGGCCCCCGATCAGACTGTTTGCGCTACGCAAGAGGCGCTGTTCATGAATGTCAGTCATCGAACCGGAAGGTCCGAGCCCTATCCGGATTGGGCTGTCACGCGACTGGCCCGCATGGTGACGGATCACGCGTCTTTGCCACCTGAGCTCCAGATCGGTCAGCCGATTGGGATTCGCCGCAAGTGACGCTTTAGTAGTCCCGTTCAAAAAACACCCCGATACCTGTATCGCCACGACCGTCGACCGTGCCCTTGACCGTGAAGTTGTCGGTCACGTCCAGGTTCAGGTTCACCTCGGTGTCGCCTTCGGTGTTGACGGTAAAGTCGGTGTACAAGTTCTCGCCCAGATAGGCGCCAGCCCCCAACCGCCCCGCGCCGCTTTCCGAAGCGCCGACGTCAATTGTATCCACGCCCGTGGATTCGCGTAGACCCTTGGTTGCGTCGCCACCCGCGCCGCTGAGCTGGGCCAGAGACGCCGCCATCTGCGCGATAAGGAACGGAGAAATTTCTGAGAAACGGTTTCCGAACAGCAGCATCGCCAGCGCTTCTTCAGCTGGGCGTTCGGGGTCAGAGAACACATTGACTTCGGGCGAATCCAAGGGCCCTGCAATTTCAATCGTGGCAGTGCCGTCCGAGGTGCTGGCGGAAGATTCGAACTCGATATAAGGCGTCAGATCGCCCTGTAGCGTCACGATGCCTTTTGTCAGGGCCAACCTGCGGCCCAGAATGTCGAAATTCCCTCGGATCAGTTCGATCTGGCCCGACGGAATAACGGCAGCGGTGGTACCGCCGATGAAAATCCGGCCGCCCAGTTCTGCGTTCACGCCCCGCCCACGGACAAACACGGCTTTGGGGGCCAGCAGACTTATGTCCAGCGCAATTCTGGAATTGCTTTGTCCTTCGTCTTCTTTTGCGACCAACCCTGCGCGTTCTCGGGTGACAAAGGCGGGGAGGCTTTCGTTGACATGCTCAATCTCGGGGATCGGGGCTGCGCCGACCGCGCCAGAGGCGGCTGCAAGATTGATGTTGGTTTCGTCGAAAGTGATTTGCCCGGCCAGCGAACTGTTTCCGACCAGTGCTCCGGTCATTGCGATCTGGCCGTTCAGGGTGGTTTCGTAAAGCAGTTGATCCGTCAGCACGAGGCCGTTCAAGGCGGTGGTGATCTGGGCGTTGAAAGGCGGTGTAAGGTCAACGGGCCCGTTGACGGTAAAGCCGCCTCCGGCTCGCACTCCGCCGCTGAGGTTGATGGTTGCACGGCTTTGCGCCAGATCGATCTGGCCGCTGATACCGGTAATGGTCTGGCCAGCACCGGGAATAGCAAGAGACGTACCAGAGGTAGTGACAGATCCGCTCAGGGAGGCCAGACTAGGTGCCCCTTTAAGGGTCAGGTTGAAACGTGCCGACCCATCGATCTTGTTGGGCGTGATAAAGACGTTTGCAATCCCGAGGTTGACGCCTCCTTGCGCGGTCAGATCGGCCTCGGTGCTGGCTTCGTCGAAGGTGCCGGCAACGGTACTGGCGATGTCAGCAGGCCCTTCGGCTTTGGCGTCGATGGTCCAGACGCCATTGTCCCGCTTTGCATTGCCCGACGCTGCAATAGTGCCTGGGAATTCGGGTACAAACCGCTCAATCCGGTTGAACTTTGCATCGAAATCCAGATCAGCTGCGCCGTTCGTGTCCACCGAGCCCGCGACCTTGGCATAGGAGCTGTCCGGCCCCTGCAAATTGGCTGTGCCTTCAAATCCCTTGCTTGTGGGCGCGACGTTTCCATCCAGTTTCAATGGGCCTGTAACGGTTTCAGACAGTCGGCCCAGATCGTCTAGCGCAGCTGTAAAGTTCAGCCCTCCGGCATCCCGGTCCAGTTTTCCGGATGCCTCTGCTGACAGGGCGGTTCCCTTCAATTGGAAGCTGCGGATATCCAGCCCGTCATCGCCATTCTGCGCATCCACGGTCAAGGTCGTGCGCCCTTGGATCAGTTTGTCTACGACGTCGATTCCGGTTTGGATGTCATTCGCATCCAGATTGCCTTTCACGTCAAAGCTCTTGCTGCCCATCGCACCGTTCCCAGAAAGGTCGGTTTTTACCGACCCGGCCAAATCGCGTTTGGCAAGGCCCGAGAACAGAGACAGGTTCGGGATGTTCAGGCTGGCTTGCCCGTCCACAGCCAGCGCATTTGTTGGATCGTCGATTGTGGCCGCGGCTTGCGCCGTAAGGGCAGTCCCGTTCACCTGGGCGTCGCGGATCTCTATTTGATCCTGGCTGAGCGCGCCGTCAAAGGTGATTTCGGTCCGGCCAGCAAGCAGGGGGTCAATCTCGGGCATACCGGTTTTGATATCCCGGCTTGTCACACTGGCTGTGCCGTCGAATTCCAGTGTCTTAACCGCGCCTGTACCGCTCAGCTGCGCCTGTAGCGCGCCGTCGAGCTCGCGATTTGCAAGGCCGGAGAAGATGGACAGGTCCTGGGCATTGACCGTGGCCTGCCCGTCGATGGTCAGGTTTCCGCCGGGGGTGGTCACTGCGCCGTCAGCTTGCGCGCGCAGAGTGTCCCCGATCAGGGTGAAATCCCGGATCGTTACCCCATCTGCGCCGCGCTTGGCATCCACGGTGATTGTGGTGTTTCCTCGGATAACGGGGTCAATGTCGCCGCGCCCGGTGGACAGGTCATTTCCCTCCACCTCAAGCTTGCCGTCGAAGCTACCCTCCAGCGGTGCGCCTTTCCCGACAAGCCGGGCAGAAGCCCGCCCGCCAAGCTCCATCTGCGCAAGGTCCGAAAACCGCGACAGGTCCCTGGCCTGCAATGTGGCGGTGCCATCCACGGCCAGACCGGTGGACAGGCCGCTGATCACAGCGTCCAGTCCCAGTTCATAATCTGAGCCAACCAGTTCCAAGCCCGACAGGTTCACCGTTTGATCACTGCCATAGGCGAACAGACCATCCAGCGTGACGCGGTCGCCAATGGCTGCGTTCAGCGCATCGTCGGCCAGATCGATCCCGTCCAGTGCAGCCTGAAGATCGCCATCCAGTTGCAGGGCCGTCCCCTGTTCCAGCGTCCCCTGTGCCGATATCTGCGCGCGTTGCAAATCGATCTGCGGTGTTTTCACACCGTTGGCCGTCAGGCTCAGATCCCACAGGTTGCCGTTTTGCTCATCAAACAGTGCCGAAATCTGTGCTGCTTCGATGGATGTATCACCGCCCGAAATTGGCAGAACCACACTTTGCCCGTCCGGCGGTGTGATCCGTCCCTGTAGTGCGGCCAATTGCAGCTGACCACCGGCGGCCAGTTGCAGTTCACCCTTCAGGTTCAGCGCTTGTGAGGTCAGCTCAAGGTCGCTGATGTTCAGCGCGCCATCGGGTTCGGTTCGACCGTCTACAAACAACAGTGTCTTGGTGCCGAAAAACGTATCCATGTTGTCAGCGACAAAGGGTGTCAGATCCCCACCGAGATCGGCAGTAAAGGCAATACCTTCTTCGGCGCTTGCAGCGGCGGTTGGGGCCGCCCGCAATCGAACTTGCCCGGTCACACGCGGCTGGCCATCGCTGCTGAGGCCAATGTCTGCGGTAAAATCGCTTACCGGACCTGACCCTTTTGCCGTCAACCCAATGGGCGGGCTGTCAGGGATCTTGAGAGCCGTCGAAATCAGGCCACCCGCAGCTTCGGTCACCTGTAGGTCAAGATCGATTTGACTGTCGGCGTTCTGAAATCCAGCGCTCAGCTTGATTTCGTCCCCTGCGCGGTCCAGCCGGGTGATGTCGAGATTGGTATCCAATGTGCCATCGGCAAGTGACAGGTTTCCATTCACGGCCAGCTCTGCTGCTGCGCCGATCAAGGGCTCGCCCAGGGCCAGCTCGCTGATGCGGATTTCGCCGATTTCGATGGCGACGGGAAGCTCGGGCAGTTGAAAGGCCTGCGTCTCGGCCGCAGGGGGCGGAGTATCCTTGGTGGTGGTGCCCGGGGTGCGGGCGATATCAATTTCCTGTGCGGTCAGGGCGTTGACTGAAAACCGGCCACGGATCAGCGCCAGGCGGTTCCAATCCAGCACGGCATCTGTGATGGTCAGCCAGACCCCTTCGTCGTCGGCAATCGTGATCTCGGCAATCGTGGCCCGCGAACTCAGCGCGCCGTGCAGGCCCGAGACGGTAACGTTCTGATCGTCACCTGACAGGGTATCCTGCAGGAACCGTTCGATCATGCTGCCGCCTTCTTCCTCCTGCGCCAGACCGGCGACAGGTGCAAGTAACAGCGTTCCGATCAGCAGAGTGTATGAAAGGTGGCGTCTCAAAATGCCTGTCCGATCCCGATGTAAAACTGCAGTCCGTCTCCAGTAGGGCCACTCACCGGATAGGCGAGATCAAATCGCAAAGGTCCAAATCCGCCCAGGTCGTATCTTACGCCAATACCAGCACCAGAATGATCTTCGGCACCGCTGCCAATGAACGAGGACGTGTCGACTACACCGTAATCGTAGAACCCGACCAATGACAGGCTGTCGGTGACCTTGCCGCGGACTTCACCGGACAAGCCAATAAACGACTTGCCGCCCGCGATGCCGGTCCCGACTGGAATACCGAGGCTTTCAAAAGGTTGCCCGCGAACGGTTCCCGCACCGCCAGAGAAGAACAGAAAATCAGGCGTTACGCCATCAGCTGGCGGACCGATGACTGACCCCAGTTGCGCGCGCCCGGCCAGAACGATCCGGCCACCTGTTCCCAGACTGGTATAGGCCCGACCGTCAAAGAACAGGCGGATACCGGTGTCAGTCCCGGAAATCCCGACAAAGGGCATGACTTGCGAGTCCAGATAGAATCCGCGTGTGGCGCTGACTTTGCTGTCACGTTGGTCCCATTCAGACCGGAATGGCACAATAAAATACCTGAACTTGCGACCGCTGCCATACGCGTCGTCGGCGTCTGACAGCTGAAAGCCTGCAGATGCTTCGGCATACAAGTTGTCGGAAAAGGTGCGGCGTGCACCATATGCCAAAGACGCGACCGACACGTTGTAGTTTTCCGTGTTGCGCCGTTCCAGCAGAGCGCTCCAGAATGTGTTGTCGTCCGGGCCCAGGCGATCCGGTTGATCCAGACGCAACCCGATCCTGCCATCGATATCCTCGGCCCCGCCGATATTGCGTATCGCCGCTTCAAAGCGCAGACGCTCGGCACGTTTGAACATGTTGCGATGGGTCCAGGTTGCGGTGACGTCAACACCATCGCGCGAGGCCACCTCGACCCCGAAGGTCAACCGTCGTTTGGGCAGGTCCTCGAACGTTGCATCAAAATCCAGCGTGCCATCAGGGTTTGGTGTCTCACGCTCTTGCAACGAGACCACGTTGAACGTGCCGGTTCGGCGCAGACGCGTTCCCACCCTTTGGATCTTTTCAGGAGAATAAACCTCTCCGCTTGGAAAGCCGGCGATCTTTTTGATCGACCTGTGACGCACATCCGAGTCGCCCTTGATGAACATCTTGCCGAATGTCAGCCTGCGCCCCGGATCCAGCTCGATCTGAGCATCCAGTTGCGCCTGCGCATGACGCGCGATGACCCTCTGACCCGCGACCCCGGCCTTTGCATGACCCGCATCCCGCCACCCTTGTACACCGGCAGAGGTGGCCTGCTGAATGGCACCGGTTGTCGCCAGTTTGCCGGTGGCAAATTCCTCGGGCAAAACAGTTTCGGGGGCCAGCGGCTGCACCGTGACGGTTCCAAACTTGAAGCTGGGCCCGGTCTCAACGGTAATTGCTGCCCGGTCGATTTTTGCAGGCACGGTCAGCGAACTCATTTCGGCGGCTTCCTGACCATCGAGCTTTATGCTGACAACAGGGCTGAAATACCCCTCATCATAGAGGATCTGCACAAGCGTTCGGTAATCCGAAAGCGCGGCGGAAAGGATTTCCAGCGGGGTGTCCAGGCCGCGCTCTTCAGCCGTGGTTACGGATGACGTCTCTTTCAGGCGATCCACCAACTCCTTGGACGCACCCGGGGCGGTCAGGCTGGTTTCTAATGCCATCGCCAAGTTTGGGGCCAAAGCCACAACAGCGACACTCAGCCAGCGCCTCACACGGCCTTGCGGCTTGCTCCCTTGCATGAATTGCCCCAAATGTCCCAGTTCCAAACATCATGCACCGTGTTCGCCACGGTCCTTTGCATTCAGGTTAGAGCATCCGAATGCGATCTGGGAGAGAGATTATGAGCCAGGTGCGAAATTTTGGGGCAAATTGCGTTTGTGCTACAGTCCGGCGTTGCGCACCCAACGGATGATGGCCTGACGGTCTTCGGGTTCCATGTAGGTTACGTTTGCCGGAGGCATCGCGTGGGTGACGCCAGCCTGCAAATAGATTTGCTGCGCATTTCTGGCAATGTCGGCCTCGGTTTCCAAGAGCACACCTTTTGGGGCCCAAAGAATGCCTTCCCAAACCGGCTCGCGCGCGTGGCACATCGAGCAACGCCCAAGAACAATGTCATGAGCGTCTTCGAACCCGTCTGCATCAGCAAACTTCTGTTCGTATGACGTCAGGGGCTGTGCTTCGGCCTCTTCCAGCGGCTGGTGCATGGGGGCCGTCGACAGCCACATGATGGCAATGAACAACAGTGCGGTGGCCAACCACGTCCAGGTCGGATTGCCTGCACGGGCATGGCGGGTGTTGAAATAGTGCCGGATGGTCACGCCCATCAGGAACACTAGCGCAGCGATGATCCAGTTGTATTGCGTTGCAAACGCCAGCGGGTAGTGGTTCGACAGCATCAGGAACAATACGGGCAGTGTCAGATAGTTGTTGTGCGTCGAGCGCAACTTGGCGATCTTGCCGTATTTCGGATCCGGCATGCGCCCGTTTTTCAGATCGTCCACCACAATGCGCTGGTTGGGCATGATAATGAAGAACACGTTTGCCGTCATGATCGTGGCCGTGAACGCTCCCAGATGCAGCATCATCGCGCGTCCGGTGAAAATCTGGTTGTACCCCCAACCCATTGCCACCAGCAGTACGAACAGCAAAACCATCAGCAAGGTCGGGCGTTCCCCAAGCCCTGATTTGCAAAGGAAATCATAAACCAGCCATCCAACGGTAAGCGAGGCCGCCGAGATCAGAATACCTTGCCAAAGTGCCAGATCGGCCTTTCCCGCGTCGATCAGATACAGCTCTCCACCGACCCAATAGACGATCATCAGCAGCGCTGCACCGCTGAGCCAGGTTGAATAGCTCTCCCATTTGAACCAGGTCAGGTGATCGGGCATCCGTTCTGGTGCGACCAAGTACTTCTGGATGTGATAAAAGCCGCCGCCATGGACCTGCCATTCCTCGCCATCTGCCGGACCAGGAATATTGCGGTTCAGACCTAGGTCGAGTGCGATGAAATAAAAAGAGGATCCGATCCAGGCCATGGCGGTGATCACGTGCAACCAGCGCACGGCAAAAGCCATCCAGTCCCAGAACACGGCAAAGTCGTACATTTCAGAGGTCTCCGATTAGTTGCCGACACACTAGGCAAACAGGCTTTTCTTCGGTATTCCCGTATATTGTCAAACTGTATCAAAAAAAACGAAAAGATGTCTTATCTCGACAATATCCGAACCTTTGTCAGGGTCTATGATCTGGGCGGCATGTCTGCAGCAGGGCGGGACCTTAGAATTTCTCCGGCCGTCACTTCGGCGCGGATTTCTCAGCTTGAGGACCACCTGGGCGTGCGCCTGTTCCAGCGCACGACCCGCAATCTGTCTCCGACAGAGCAAGGCAAGGCGTTTTATCCCGGAGCGGTCGCGGTATTGGATGCGGTAGACGACGCCGAGGCCAAGGTTTCCCATCTGACCGAGGCCCCGCGCGGATCATTGTTTGTTGCGGCGCCTTTGGGGGTGGGGCGCCGTCTTCTGGCACCGCACGTGCCTGATTTTCTGGCTGCTTACCCAGAAGTTGACGTGCGTTTGCGCCTGACAGACCGATCTGTTGACCTGACGACCGAAGGGCTGGACCTTGCGTTTTTCATTGGCCAGCCCGAGGACAGCACCTTGCGCATTCGCAAGATCGCGGATTGCCAGCGCGTGCTATGTGCCGCCCCGGCCTACGTGTCACGTTGCGGTATGCCATCAACCGGGGTTGATCTGGTCGCCGACAAACATGAATGCCTTAACCTGCGCTTTCCAGGAGCGGCCGAGTATCAGTGGATGCTGGAAACCCCTGAGGGACCGAAACGCTTTGCGGTGTCGGGGCGGTTTGAATGTGATGATGGAGATGTTTTAACGGATTGGGCTTTGTCAGGGCAGGGGATTGCAATGAAGCCCGTTTTTGAGATCGCCGAGCACCTCAAATCGGGACGTCTGGTCCCGGTTGCAACGGAAACGCCGCCGGTTTCCGTGCAGATGGCCTGTCTATACACGCACCGGCGGCATCAAGACCCGAAAGCACGCTTGTTCATGGATTTCATGATCGAACGAATCGGAAAAATCGTCCGAAATACAGAGTTTCCAGCCTAAGACGGCTCCCACCTCTGCAAAACGGACAGCAACCGGCGGGAACACTCTTTTTTCGATCAGCTGCCGCGATAAGTTGAATAGCCGTATGGCGATAGCAGAAGCGGAACGTGGTAATGTGCCTCTGGGTCGGACATGCCGAACCGGATGGGGACCTGGTCCAGAAACAAGGGGTCGCCTCCGTCCTGACCTGTTGCGCGCAAGTAATCCCCTGCAAAGAAGATCAGTTCATAAGTACCGGGTTTGAACGCGTCCTGCGGCAAGATCGGGCTGTCCGTACGGCCATCCGTGTTGGTCTCCATCTCAACCAGCTTGCGATGAGAGTTTCCGGACACGCTGTAGAGCGCAATTTTCAGCCCCCCGGCAGGGCAGCCACGCGCGGTATCCAGAACATGGGTTGTCAAATAGCCTGCCACCGGTCTCTCCTTTTATGTGTCTTTTGATTTGTTGCAGTCTGGCGCAAGGTTCAAAACAGTTGAAATGCCGAAAGAACCGGAAACAGCGTTCGGATTGATTTGATAATCAAAGTGCGCGTTCTGGGATAAGCCTGATGGAAACAGATATAGGAACGGACAATACCATGCAGCCGCCGCGTTACCCTCGTGACATGATCGGATACGGAGCAACCCCGCCCGAGGTGAAATGGCCAGGCGAGGCCAAGCTAGCCGTACAGATCGTGCTGAATTATGAGGAGGGCGGCGAAAACTGCGTACTTCATGGCGATGACGCGTCCGAGGCGTTTCTATCCGAGATCGTGGGGGCCGCGCAATGGCCAGGTCAGCGGCACTGGAACATGGAGTCGATCTATGAGTACGGCGCGCGTGCCGGGTTCTGGCGTCTGCATCGGCTGATGAAGGATCTGCCGATCACGGTATATGGCGTGGCAACATCTCTGGCGCGCTCGCCAGATCAGGTGGCGGCGATGAAATCCGCTGGATGGGAGATTGCCAGCCACGGTCTCAAATGGGTTGAGCACAAAGACATGGCCCCGGAAGAAGAACGCGCGCACATCGCCGAGGCTATACGTTTGCACACCGAAGTTGTCGGTGACCGTCCGCGCGGGTGGTACACAGGGCGCTGTTCTGAAAACACGGTGCGTTTGGTCGCGGAAGAGGGCGGCTTTGCCTATGTTGCGGACACTTATGCGGACGATCTTCCCTACTGGATGCAGACGGGAGGGCGGGATCAGTTGATCGTGCCTTACACGCTGGATTGCAACGACATGCGTTTTGCGACGCCTCAAGGATTCAACTCGGGCGATCAGTTTTTCTCGTACCTGAAAGACAGTTTCGACGCGCTGTATGCCGAGGGTGAGGCGGGGGTGCCCAAGATGCTCTCGATCGGTTTGCATTGCCGCCTGATTGGCCGCCCGGGTCGGGTGATGGCGCTGAAACGGTTCTTGGATTATGCGCAGGGCTTTTCTGATGTCTGGTTCGCAACGCGTCTGCAAATCGCGCAGCATTGGGCGACCACTCATCCACCGGTGCATCGCGCACGACCATCTCAGATGGACCGTGCCGCATTTGTTGAGGCGTTCGGCGGAATTTTTGAACACTCAGCCTGGATTGCCGAACGCGCCTTTGATCTGGAACTGGGCCCGGCACATGACACCGCAGGGGGGGTGCATAGCGCGTTGACGCGGATGTTCCGTTCGGCGTCTGAAGATGAGCGTCTGGGCGTCCTGACCGCGCATCCGGATCTGGCGGGTAAGCTGGCGCAGGCCAAGCGGTTGACGCAGGAAAGCACGTCCGAGCAAGCGTCAGCAGGTTTGGACGCACTGACCGATGCCGAACGCGAGACGTTCACCGATCTGAACCAGCGCTACACTCAGACATTCGGTTTCCCTTTCATCATCGCGGTACGAGACCACAACAAGGCGTCGATCCTCGAAGCTTTTCAGCGGCGCATCGAACAGGATCGCACAACGGAACTTGCCGAAGCCTGCCGTCAGGTTGAACGGATTGCAGAGTTCCGCTTGCGGGACGTTTTGCCATCATGACCCGGCGGATCGTGGCAGAGGTGATCTCGGAAGAAGCATTTGCCCCCTTCGGCGATCTGGTCGAGGCGTCCGGAGCGCCGGACAAGATCATAAACCAGGGGCAATGTGGCCGGTTTCACGATCGGGCGAAGCTGGACTTTGCCGACGGCCAGGCCGGGATAAGCCTGTTCAACGCCAATCCGCGTGCGCTGCCTTACACGCTTGAGATGGTCGAGCGCCACCCTGATGGAAGCCAGGCATTCATTCCCATGACGCATCAACCCTTTCTGGTGATTGTCGCACCAGACGACGCCGGGTTGCCCGGTGTTCCGCGCGCTTTCATTACCAAGCCGGGTCAGATGGTGAACTATCACCGCGGCACGTGGCATGGTGTTTTGACGCCTCTGCATAGCCTCGGTCTGTTCGCGGTGGTGGACCGGATCGGCAGTGGCTCAAATCTGGAAGAACACTGGTTCGACACGCCTTATGAGGTCGTGCCGTAACCCAATGAAGCCGCAGGATAAGCGGCAATACCCCCGTGAACTCTGACTGGGAGGACAGCACTCATGGCCGAAACTTCGATTGGAACACCCGAACAGCTTCGGGATCCGAACTATACGCCTGCTCTACACAAGGCGATTCCACTGGGTATTCAGCACGTTCTGGCGATGTTCGTCTCGAACGTGACGCCTGCTATCATTGTGGCGGGCGCTGCAGGGTTTGGGTTCGGGTCGAATTCGCCTGACTTCCCCGAGCTTTTGTATCTGATCCAGATTTCGATGCTGTTTGCTGGCGTGGCAACGCTGTTGCAGACGGTTACTCTGGGTCCGGTTGGGGCTGCATTACCGATTGTTCAAGGCACCAGCTTCGCCTTTCTGCCCATCATGATTCCGCTTGTGGCTGGCAAGGGTGTCGATGGGCTGGCGGCCTTGTTCGGGGGGGTGATCATCGGTGGCGTGTTCCATGCCTGTCTGGGGGCTGTCATCGGTAAGATCCGCTTCGCTTTACCCCCACTTGTAACTGGCCTTGTAGTTACGATGATCGGTCTTGCGTTGGTCAAGGTCGGGATCCAGTACGCCGCTGGCGGGGTTCCAGCTATCGGTACGCCGGAATATGGCTCGATGCTGAACTGGTCGGCGGCGATGGTTGTTATTGTCGTGACACTCGCATTGAAATTCTTCGCCCGGGGGATGCTTTCGGTTTCGGCAGTCCTGATCGGTTTGGCGGTAGGGTACGGTTATGCGTTGATGGTCGGGATGGTGACCTTCGAGGCGATTGGTACAAGCTGGGGCCGTGCCTCGGCCTTCGCACTGCCTGTTCCGTTCAAATACGGCTTTGAGTTTTCGTTCGCGGCAGTCATCGGCTTCTGCCTGATGGCCTTTGTCTCGGCTATCGAAACCGTTGGTGACGTTTCAGGGGTGACCAAAGGTGGTGCGGGTCGTGAAGCGACGGATGAAGAAATTGCCGGTGCGACTTATGCCGATGGTATTGGGTCGGCGCTTGCTGGTGTATTTGGCGGGTTGCCCAACACGTCGTTCAGCCAGAATGTCGGCCTGATTGCGATGACCGGGGTGATGAGCCGCCATGTTGTGACCATTGGCGCTTTGTTCCTGATCGTGTGCGGATTGGTTCCGAAGGTCGGTGCTATAATCCGGACAATTCCCATCGAGGTGTTGGGCGGAGGCGTGATTGTCATGTTCGGGATGGTCGTGGCAGCGGGCATCTCCATGTTGTCTGATGTCGATTGGAACCGGCGCAACATGGTGATCTTTGCAATCTCGCTTTCCATCGGATTCGGGTTGCAGCTTGAGCCCGACGCAGTTCAGCACCTGCCGGATACTCTGGGCATCCTCATGAAAAGCGGTTTGTTGCCTGCTGCGGTCATTGCCATCGTACTTAACCTCGTTCTGCCGGAAGAGCTGACAGAAGAAGCCACCGAAGAAGTATCGGGTGGAATGTCCGGGCATGGCGCCGGAAGTTTACCGGGTCACAAATAACCAAACCAACGCCGGATCGCGCCCCCACTTGCGGGCCGCGGTCCGGTTACTCGGTGGCCATAAGGCGCGCGACATCCAGCATCCGGGCGGAAAAGCCCCATTCATTGTCATACCAGCCGAAGACCCGAACCTGGTTTTTGCCTACCATACGGGTTTCTGGCCCGGCAATAACCAGTGATTCCGGGCGGGCGCGCAGGTCGGACGAGACCAGTGGCAGGTCCGTCCAGCCAAGGACAGGGGATGCAGCAACAGCCTGTTTCAGGCAATGATCGAAGGTTTCGGCACTCATGCCACGCTGCAAAGTGACCACGAGGTCCACGGCTGACACGCTTGCTGTGGGTACACGGACAGCCGCGCCAGAAATGCGCCCGGCCAGATGCGGCAGGACGACATCGATCAGGTGCATGGCGCTCGATGTTGTGGGTACCATCGAAAGTGCGCCTGCCCGAGAGCGTGCGAGGTCACCGCGCGGGGCGTCGACCATAGGCTGACTATTGGTGTAGCAGTGGATGGTCGTCATGTGCCCCGCCGCAACGCCGCCGATATCGTCGATGACCTTGACCAAAGGCACCAGCCCATTGGTGGTGCAGGACGCGTTTGACACAATCCGGGCGCTACCCAACTGATCCTCATTTGCTCCAAGTACAATGGTCACATCCGCAGCGGGTGACGGGCCCGAAATCAGGACTTTGCCCGCACCTGCGGTCAGACCGCGGCGTGCGTCGTCGGAGCTGCGGGCAATACCCGTGCAGTCCAGCATCACGTCCACACCGGACAGATCCACACGGGTCAGGTCAGCGCTATGCGTCATTGGAACTGTCCGGCCATCCACGATCAGTGCGGCGTCTCCTTCGGACACGTCACCTGGGTAAGGACCGAATGTGCTGTCATATTTGAAAAGGTAAGCGCAGGTTTCGAGCGGTGCGATGTCGTTGATCAGCACCAGCTCGATATCTGACCCTTCCGGCAGGGCCAGAACCTGCCGCAGGATCGTGCGGCCGATGCGGCCGAATCCGTTAATCGCGAGTTTCATGCGCAAGCTATGGCAGGCCGGTCGGGCGACCTCAATGCCTTAACTGACGCATTGTCAGTTGCAGCTAACCTGCGAGAAGAACTGGCCCGAGATGTTCTGATACATGCTCGCCGCAATCGGTTTACACCCGGTTGCCTGCTGAATCGCGGCGATGGCCTGAATCGTGCGCAAACGCGGCGGGGGGCCAAACGGGTTGAGGTTGTTGTTGTCGCGCGTGGCGCGGTAAATGACTGGTGCGTCAGAGATCTGTGTCACCGCCCAGGTGCGGCTCATGACGAAGACGGACTTAGTCTCTTCCTTGGCCGAAATGGGTGACGTGTACAAAGCCGCAGACGCGGCGAGTGCGGCAAGGGCCAGCAAGGCAGGGCGCAGTTTCATGGAACAATCTCCAATGCTCAAAATCAGAATTTGCTTGGATTTCAGCAAATTCCGGCGCGCGTGTGAAGCCCTGAAACCATAAATTCACTGAGCGGCCCCGCGAGCAACCTGTTTACCGGAGGGGTGGAGACAAGGGCATGTGCCGGTTGACATCCTTGTAAAGCAGATACCGGAACCGCCCCGGACCGCCTGCATAACAGGCTTGTGGGCAGAAGGCGCGCAGCCACATGTAATCGCCTGCTTCAACCTCGACCCAATCCTGATTGAGACGATAGACAGCTTTACCTTCCAGCACATAGAGCCCGTGTTCCATTACATGGGTCTCGGCAAACGGGATGACCCCACCGGGTTCGAAATTGACGATGTTCACATGCATGTCATGGCGCAGGTCCTGAGGGTCGGCAAACCGCGTGGTGGACCAGCGGCCCTCGGTTCCCGGCATTTCAACCGGTGTCACGTCGCGCTCGTTGGTAACAATCGGATCGGGCAAGGGCAGCCCAGGCACCGACTGATAAGCTTTACGTACCCAGTGGAACCGGGCGACTGCGTCACCCGTGTTGTGCAATGCCCAGTCGCTTCCCGAGGGAATATAGGCATAACCACCTGTTTCCAAAACATGTTTTTCTGCGTTCAGGGTCAGGGTAACGGTCCCCTCGACCACGAACAGAACGGCTTGTGCCTGCGCCTCGGTCTCGGGCCGGTCACTGCCGCCACCGGGCTGCACCTCCATGATGTATTGCGAGAATGTCTCGGCAAATCCACTGAGCGGGCGCGACAGAACCCAAAGGCGTGTGCCTTCCCAGAAGGGCAGGGAGCTGGTGACGATGTCACGCATCGTGCCTTTGGGGATGACCGCATAAGCATCCGTGAACATGGCGCGGTCGGTCAACAGTTGGTCCTGACCGGGGTGGCCCCCGATTGGGGCGAAATAGGATGGTTTGGTCATCATGAGCCTCGGGGTCGTTTGTCAGGCAATATGGGCACAAAGGCTTGGAGCAGAAAGGTCCACCTGCGCGATAGGTTTGTTCGGGATATTTTGAAGGTCGGCGTCTAGGGCTTGGCCCGGCCGCGCCGGAGGTATATCGTTGGACACAAATGATTTCAGTTCTATGAGGCCGCTATGAAAGCCCAGTTTTTGCCTGCAATCGCCGCTTGTGGTGTTCTTTTCATGGCCGGTTTGGCTGACGCCAAGCCGCTGTCGCGAATCATTGCTGAAATGGGCTTGTCGCCTGCGGATTTCGAAGTGGTCAACGCAACCGCGAACACATTGCTGACCAGTGAGACACCGTCTGTGGGTCAGGAACGGGCCTGGAATAACGACGATACCGGATCGAAAGGCACGATCCGGGTGCAGAATGTGCAGGGTAGCTGCGTCAGCCTTCAGCACGTCATTCAGCCGGAAGGTGGGGATCAGAGCCGCGAGATCAGAACCCGCCGATGCAATGACGGCAATGGCAACTGGATTCTCACGCCCTGAACTTAGGTACGGATCTCAATACCCTTGTTCCCGATCAACTTCATGCAGCAAGGGTGCGCCAGAGCTGAGGCGTCGAAAGTTCTCGGCAACATCAGAGAGCGCATCGCCCAGATGCCAACCCGAGACATGCGGTGTGATCGTTACAGCGGGATGGGCCCACAACGGGCTGTCCTGAGGCAGCGGTTCCTTTGATGTAACGTCCAGCACGGCATGACCCGGAGTGCCGTTATCAAGGGCGGCGATCAGGGCGTCTTCGTCAATCAGATCACCACGCCCGGCGTTCAAAAGTTGGCTGCCGGGTTTCATCATCGCCAGTGTTTTTGCATCGAACAAACCAACGGTCTGTGGTGTCGAAGGCAGAATGGCACACACATGATCGCACTGACCCAAAAGCTGCGGCAGGGTGTCCTGCCCATGCAGACAGGTCACACCTTCAATGGTTTTGGGCGTGCGGCTCCAACCCATGACCTGAAATCCGATGGCCCGCAGCATCAGGGCGGTGCGGGCACCGATATGACCCAGACCCAGAACGCCAACGACTGTGTCAGGTGTAAAGATCGGCTCACGCGGCGACCATTCCGCCCGGGTTTGGGCAGCCTCATGAAATGCCATGTGCCTTTGAGTGCGCAGGATGTAAGCCACAAACCATTCGGCAATACCTTGTGCCGGTGCATCCGGTTTCAAACGCGCAACCCGGATACGGGTCGGAAGATCAGGATGGCTGACAATGGTTTCCACGCCCGCCCCCAACTTCTGAACCAGTTCCAGGTTCGGCAGACGCGCAGGATGGTCGCTTTGCATGTTGACCAGGGCCAGCATCGTTATGTCTTCGGGGTTTCCAAGCGTTTCCGGGGTGCGGATATCGGCATCAGGCGCTGTGGCCCGCAATTTGGCGGCTATTTCACTGTCGCCTATCCAATCGGACAGCCCGGTATCGATCAACAACGCCATGCGCGGCTCCTGCTTAGCTTTTGAAGTGGTGACGTCCCGTCACTGTGGTGGACAGGCTTGGGGCAATTAAGCCATCCTTGCCGCGAAAGTACAGTCCGGTTTCGATGCCTCAGGAGGATGCGTCCGTGAACATGTCATTTACCCTGCACGAGGAAAACCGCGTTCTTCTGCAACGTGTTGCCGATATGATCCGGGATGAGATCATGCCGCTGGAAGAAGAATACCACGCCGAAATCAACAAGGGTGACCGCTGGCAATATACCAAACGGCAGGCCGAAATTCTTGAGGGGCTTAAGGCCAAGGCCAAAGCGGCGGGGCTGTGGAATTTCTGGCTGACCGACAGTGACAAAGGATTTGGGCTGACCACGGTGGAATATGCCTATTTCGCTGAAGAAATGGGCAAGACCCCCCTTGGGGCCGAAGTGTTCAATTGTTCTGCCCCGGACACCGGCAATATGGAAGTTTTCGAACGCTACGGGTCCGAGATGATGAAAGAGCAATGGCTGAAGCGCCTGCTCGAAGGTGAAATCCGGTCTGCCTATCTGATGACCGAGCCTGATGTGGCCTCGTCTGATGCGACCAACGTGTCGATGTCCTGCGTCCGGGACGGGGATGACTATGTCCTGAACGGTGAGAAATGGTGGTCCTCTGGCGCAGGCGACCCGCGGTGCAAGGTCTATATCGTCATGGTCAAAACAGGCGGCGACGAACAGCCCAAGCACAAGCGGCAATCGATGATCGTGGTGCCTGCCGACGCAGAAGGCATCAAGGTTCTGCGGCCCATGCAGGTTTATGGCCACGATGATGCACCGCACGGTCACATGCATATCCGATTCACCAACGTGCGCGTGCCGGCCGAAAACATCCTGCTGGGCGAAGGGTGCGGATTTGAGATTGCGCAGGGTCGCCTTGGGCCGGGCCGAATCCACCATTGTATGCGCGCGATCGGGCAGGCCGAAATCGCGCTGGAGCAGATGTGCAAACGGTCGCTGCAACGCGAGGCGTTTGGCAAGAAGCTGGCGCAGCTTGGGGCCAATTACGACATTATTGCTGAATGCCGGATGGAGATCGAGATGGCCCGCCTGCTGTGCCTGAAAGCCGCTTGGTACATGGATCAGGGCGATGCGCGGGCCGCCGCGCCGTGGATCAGCCAGATCAAGGTCATCGCACCACGGGTTGCGCTAAAGGTGATTGACGAAGCGGTGCAGATGTTCGGGGCGCAAGGTATCAGTCAGGACACACCGCTTGCGACGGCCTGGACCCATGTGCGGACCCTGCGACTGGCCGATGGGCCGGATGCGGTGCATCGCCGTCAGGTGGCACGGGCCGAGTTGAAGAAATACACGCAAGAAAAGATCTGAGGGGCCAATGGCAGCAGCGCTCGATTTCGCCGGCAAAGCCTATTTTCATCAACAGGAAGACGGGGCATTTGTCGGCAATGATCCCGCGCGCGGTCCGTGGTCTGCCGAGCACTGCCATGCGGGGCCAGTGAGTGGACTGATCGTGCGGGCGGCGGAAACCGAGGTTGGTCCGGAAAAGATGCTGACACGTTTGACTGTCGACCTGTTGCGCCCTCTGCCGCTGGCCGGTCTGCGGGTTGCGGCAGAAACCACGCGCCATACCAAGACGCTGGCCACCACACGTGTTACGGTCCACGACCTAAACGACACGCTTTGTGCGAGGGCCTCGACAATGCATCTGGTGCGTCGTGATCTAGGGCCGGTTGCAAATGCCGAAACCATCGCGCCCCGGATCGAGGATGCGGCCGACGGCCCGTTTCCAATTGGAGAGATTCGTCACGACTTGCCCGGTTTTGCCCATTACAGCGACATTCGGTATCCGAAAGGCGGTAAGCAGAGGGCCGGGCCCAAAACGGTGTGGATGCGGACCCCGCAGCTTTTGCAGGGTGAGGTTCAATCGCCAATTCAAGCCCTGTGCCCGTTGGCCGATTGCGGCAATGGCATCTCGTGGAACGCGCCGACCTCGGAAATGGGTTTCATGAACACCGACCTGACCGTGAATATACACCGCGAGCCGGTTTCGGACTGGTTGGCCTCTGACTCGATCTCGCATTGGCAGCCGTCCGGCATCGGGATGTCACAATCGGTGCTCTACGATACGGAAGGCCCGGTAGGAACCGCGTTGCAGACGCTGGTGCTGTTTCCACCGGGCTGACACTCGGCCGGTTTTTGCGGTGTGACGGCAAAAGCCGTTGCCGCCGTGGACCGCGGGACCTATCTTGCGGTCATGCGCTGGTTATTCACAGTCATCTCCTGCTGCCTGCCGATCCCGGCCATGGCCCACCCGCATGTGTTTATCGACACTGGGCTGGAGTTCATCGTGGATGAAAATGGTCAACTGACCCATGTCCGCGTGACATGGGCCTATGATGAGCTGTTTTCGCTGCTGCAACTAGAGGATATGCGGTTGGATCAGGACGGTGACGGTGTGCTGACCCAAAACGAGGAAGAGTTTCTGACCGGGTTCGACGCGCAATGGATCGAAGGATATAATGGCGATCTGGTTGTGACTGCCGCAGGAGTGCCGGTTGCCCTGTCTGCCCCCCTTTCCCCAAGTGCCACAACCGAGGATGGCCGCATCGTCACCACGCACTTGCGCGCGGTCGAAGGTGGTTCAGCCCCCGCCAGCGCCTTGTCGGCAAAGGCGTTTGATGAGACCTATTACACGGCCTACGAAGTGACGCGCCCAGTTATCGTGACAGGCCCTGCTGCCTGCCAGATGGAGCGTTTTGACCCGGATATCGATGGCCAATTGGCTCAGATGCAGGCATTCCTGCTGACGTTGGACGCAGATTACGATCTTGAGGAAAACGACATTCCCATGGTCGGTGAAAACTTTGCCACCGAGATTCGCATTTCATGTCCCGTTACCTGATTGTTCCGGTCGCTCTTGCGTGTGGTCTGCTGCTCTGGTTCTGGGGAAGCGGCGGGTTTGACTCGCTTGCGGCTTGGGCAGCAGGCGAGCAACGGGAATTCCAGAACCAGATCGCTCGCGCGTTGCGTGCCGCACGCGCAGAGCAGCCCGAAGCAGTAGCCACACTGTTGACGGTGTGTTTCGCCTATGGCTTCTTTCACGCCATCGGCCCCGGCCACGGCAAGGTGTTGATCGGCGGGTATGGGCTGGGTCGACGCGTGGCATTTTGGCGGCTGTCGGCGATCAGCGTATTGTCCAGCCTGGGACAGGCTGTGACGGCCGTCGTTTTGGTCTATGCCGGGGTGCTGGTGTTTCAGATGTCCCGTCAAAGCCTTGTTGGCGCGACCGAGCAGGTCATGGCCCCCATAAGCTATGGCGCGATTGCGTTGATCGGGCTTTGGTTGGTCTTCCGGGCCTTGCGCAGTTTTGCGCAGCGTCAAAAAAGCCAGTCTGCGCATGATCATCACCATCCTCGCAGTCACCATCATGATCACCATGATCACGCACATCACCATGATGACGGTGTCTGCTCGGATTGTGGCCATCGGCATGGACCAACGGCGGAAGAGGTCGCAAATGTGGGCACTCTGCGCGAAGCCCTGATCCTGATCGCAGGCATTGCAGCGCGGCCCTGTACAGGTGCTTTGTTTGTGTTGATCCTGACCTGGCAGATGGGCATTGCGATGGTGGGTATCGTCGGAGCATTTGCAATGGCGCTGGGCACGGCCACCGTAACAACGCTGGTCGGCTGGACATCCTTCGGTCTGCGCGGAGGGCTGTTGGCCTCTGCCTCGGCCACGCGCTTTGCCTCGGTTCTTGCCCCGACCATCGAACTGGTCGCTGGTCTTGTCATTGCGGTGATTGCCGGTGGTTTGCTGATGCGGGCGATTTAGTCGAACACCGGTTCCGGGTAGCCAACCCGCGCCAGATACAGCCCCTGCGGCGGGCACACCGGGCCACAGGCCGCACGGTCGGCAACTTTCAACGCGTCGCGGACGTCTTCAGGTGTCCAAGCTCCGGCACCGACACGCTCCAGAGTGCCGACGAAGCTGCGTACCTGATTGTGCAGGAAGGATCGGGCGCGTACGTGGAAATGAACCTCGGGGCCAGAAAAGCCCTGTACCTGCTCGACCCGCAGCTCATCCAAGGTTTTGACCGGGCTGGCCGCCTGACAGATCGAGGATCGGAAAGTGGTGAAATCATGCCGCCCCAGCAGCATGTTTGCCCCGTCCCGCATGGCGCCGACATCCAATTGGTGATTGATCTGCCAGACCTGCCCCCGGTCATGCGTTGCCGGGGCACGGCGCATCAGAATGCGGAACAGGTATTGCCGTTCGACCGCTGAAAACCGGGCGTGCCAATCCTCATCGACCCGAGCGGCCTTCACAATCGCCACCGGCTGCGGTTTGAGGTGATAGTTCAGCGCCTCGGACAGACGGAACGGGTCCCAGTCCTTGGCCATATCGCAATGGGCAACTTGCCCCAATGCGTGAACCCCGGCGTCGGTGCGCCCTGCGGCGGAAATTGTATGCGCACCTGGTTGGATGCGAGACAGGGCATGTTCAATGGCTCCCTGTACCGACGGCTGATCCTTTTGCCGCTGCCATCCGGCAAACGGCTCACCTTGGTATTCAACTTTCAACGCGTATCTGGGCATGTGCCGCTGGTACCGCGCGATGCGGGAACGGGCAAGGGGGCGAAAGCGCTGGTATGTGCTGCACCCTCTACCTATCTTGGGTGAAACGAAAATTGCGGGGCGGCAGATTGGTCATCTCATCACTGGCAGACAGTCTTGTGCGCGGTGTCGAAACCATCGGCGACAGCGTGTCCGAAACGTTTTTCGAGCCGGTCATCCGTCTGGGTGTCACCGGGCTGGCACGGTCGGGCAAGACGGTTTTCATCACCTCGCTGGTGGCGAACCTGCTGGACCGGGGGCGCATGACCGGGCTGGCCGCACAGCAGGAGGGCCGGATCAATGCCGCCTATCTGCAGCCGCAGCCGGACGATACAGTGCCCCGGTTTGACTATGAAGCGCATTTGTCCGCCCTGACAGGTCCTGCGCCCCATTGGCCGGACAGCACCCGCGCCGTGTCTGAATTGCGCCTGTCCTTCAAAGCGCGACCCGCCGGGCTGCTTGCCGGGTTGCAGGGGCCGCGTACGATACATCTGGATATCGTAGACTATCCAGGTGAGTGGCTGCTGGATTTGGCTTTACTGGACAAATCCTTCGAAGACTGGTCGCAAGAAACCCTGACACGCATGGAGACACGTGCTGAAGCAGCTGAGTATCTGGCGCAGGTAAATGCAACTGACCCGTCCGGTGCGCATGACGAGCCAACGGCGCAGGCGCTGGCGTCGTCGTTTACCACCTATCTCAATCAGGCACGTGACGTCGGTTTTTATGACTGCACGCCGGGGCGTTTCCTGTTGCCGGGTGACCTGGCGGGCTCGCCGGTTCTGACTTTTGCACCTTTGGCACTGTCCGGACCGTCGCGCCGCAAAACTCTTCACCGCGAGATGGAACGGCGGTTTGAGGCCTATAAATCCCAGGTGGTGAAACCCTTTTTTCGCGACCACTTTTCGCGCATCGACCGGCAAGTGGTTCTGGTTGATGCGCTGGGCGCAATCCACAAAGGTCCGCAGGCGGTCGAGGATATGCGCCGCGCGATGGCCGATATCCTGTCGGCCTTTCGTCCGGGCCGGAACGCGTGGCTCAGCCAGCTGTTATTAGGCAAACGGGTCGAACGCATCCTGTTTGCGGCGACGAAAACCGACCATCTGCACCACACGCAACACCCCCGCATGACTGCAATCATCGAAGCCCTGACGCGCGAGGCACGAGACCGGGCAAATTTTGCAGGAGCCCAGACGGCGGCCCTGTCTTTGGCCTCGCTGCGCGCGACGACGGAAGAACTGCGCAGTCACAATGGGGTAGAGTTGCCATGTGTAAGGGGCACTTTGTTAGAGAGCGGGAAGCAGGCCGCTTTTTATCCGGGCGAATTGCCCGAGGATCCAGCGCATCTTTTGGGCCCGGCGCGAAACGGGGCGGACAGCTGGTTGGATGAGGACTATGGATTCATGGCATTTGCCCCGGCGCATCTGACCCTGAAACCCGGCGATGGCCCCCCGCATATCCGTCTGGATCGCGCGGTCCAATTCCTGATCGGAGACAGGCTGTGACTGTGGCCCTGCGCTCTGCACGGACAACAGATGCCGGTACCATCGGGACAATCCTGCATGGTTTTACCTTGGAAAACGACTGGATGCCCGCGCTGCACAGCTGCGCCGAGACCATCGCCTTTTGTGGTCGGATGATTGACCAGAATTGGGTCACCGTGGCCGAAACCGAATATGGTGTGGTCGGGTTTCTTGCGCTCAACGGCACGGAAATCCATTCGCTCTATCTGGATGCGCAGGCGAGGGGGCAAGGGATCGGGCAGCAACTGCTGGATCACGCGAAATCGCGCCAATCCCAGCTTAGCTTGTATGCATTTCAAGCAAACACACGCGCCTGCAAGTTTTATGAACGCAATGGCTTTGCCGAAGTGGGGCGCAGGGATGGCGCGGAAAACGACGAAAACCTGCCGGACATAAGATTTGTCTGGCACAGCAAAGGTATGACTCATGTCTAAAGGTCCGGTTCTGATCGATCTAGAAACGGATGAACCCGCCGCCGATGTCGCGCAGGCCCCGCCGGTACCGGATATCGCGCAACCTCAGGGGCAAGCGATGCAGAGCGCGGTGCGGCTTGCGTCCCGCAAACCGTCGGCGCTTGCGCGTTGGTTCTGGGGCTTGGCCTTGGCTGTTATTGGCGCGGCCGTTTCTGTCGCCGCGTGGGATTTCGCGACCTCGCTGGTGGCGCGGACGACCGTTCTGGGGTGGATCATCACCGGCTTGCTGGCCGCACTGGTTCTGGTGACGCTGATCATAGCTCTGCGCGAACTGGCGGCTTTGGGGCGCTTGTCGAGGGTCGATGGAATGCGCCGCGCGGCGGATACGGCCTTGGCAGACGGCGATCTGGCCCAGGCACGCGTTGTCACCAATCGTCTGATCACTTTTTACAAAGGGCGGGAAGAGACCCGCTGGGGCCGCGACCGACTGGCAGAGCGTATGGGCGATCAATTCGATGCCTCGGCGTTGCTGAGCCTTGCCGAACATGAACTGCTGGCCCCGCTCGACGAGGCCGCCAGTCGTGAAGTCGAGGCCGCCGCCCGGCAGGTCGCCACCGTGACCGCATTAGTACCATTGGCTTTGGCAGATGTTGTGACAGCGCTGGCCGCATCGCTTAGGATGATCCGCCGCGTTGCGGAAATCTATGGCGGTCGCGCCGGCACGCTGGGCAGTTGGCGTCTGACCCGTGCCGTTTTTGTACATCTGGTCGCCACAGGGGCGGTGGCCGTTGGCGACGATCTGCTTGAACCCGTTTTGGGCGGATCCGTCCTCAGCAAGTTGTCACGGCGTTTTGGAGAGGGTCTGGTCAACGGCGCCCTCAGCGCCCGCGTGGGCGTGGCCGCGATGGAGGTTTGCCGCCCGCTGCCGTTCTCGGACAGGCACAAACCGTCAACGCGGGGCATCATCAAACGTGCCCTGCAGGGCCTGTTTTCCAAGGGTTGATCCAAAGCAAAGCGTCATTACCCACCCTTCGGCACACTGAGTATGTCGGAGGAACACGCCATGACGGATCACGGTCACAGCCCGCAGGAAATCGTCGAACGGATCAATGCACCGCCCGGCCGAGGTGTGTTACGCGATGTTGTATATGGCGGCATCGACGGGTCCGTCACCACTTTTGCAATCGTGGCTGGCGTTGCTGGGGCGGGTCTTTCCCCGTTCGTCATCGTGGCGTTGGGACTGGCGAATGTGCTGGCTGACGGATTTTCCATGGCCGCCGGCAATTATTCAGGTACCAAGGCCGAACTGGACAACATTCGACGTATTCGGGCGATTGAGGAAAGCCACATAGCTTTGTACCCGGATGGCGAGCGGGAAGAAGTGCGAGAGATTCTTGCGCAAAAAGGGCTGTCGGGAACCGTTTTGAACGAAGCTACGGCAGAGATTACATCGAGCCGTGAAAACTGGATCAACCTGATGATCGAGGGCGAATATGGATTGGGCAGCGTTGATCCACATCCGATGAAGGCTGCGCTGGCTACGTTTTTTGCATTTCTCGTGGCCGGGATGATCCCCCTGCTTCCGTTTTTGGCATCGGTCCCGAGTGCATTTGCGATGTCAGCATGGATGACCATGGGGGTCTTCTTTGCGATAGGCGCGCTCAAAAGCCGATGGTCGCTGGCCCCTTGGTGGAGGTCTGGAATTGAGACGCTGTTGATCGGCGGGCTGGCCGCGTTGATCGCTTATCTGGTTGGGTCACTGTTTCATCCTTAATTGTCGCAGTCTGCGGATCACAACTGGCCATTGCCACCCAGTCAAATAGATAGGTTTAAAACAGGTGAAAGGCCGATGGCAGGTCACGATATTTCTAAAAAAAACGTTTTAATTTTGGGGTCTTATGGCTTCATTGGCGCTGAAGTCACGCGGACTTTGCAGGCCGAAGGTGCCCGTGTTCAAGGCATGGTGCGCAATCTTGCGTTAGGGGCAAAAGTATTGCCGGGCGTGCCGCTGACAAAGGGTGATCTTCGCACGCTCGTTCACAAGAAAGATTGGCAGGACTTGCTTGTCGGCGTGGATGTCGTGGTGAATTGTGCGGGCGCGTTGCAGGATAACGCAAGCGACGATCTTGAATCAGTTCACCACACCGCAATTTCAGCCTTGGCAAAGGCCTGCGCAGAAAGCGGTATCGGCGTTGTCCAGGTTTCCGCCATCGGAGCAGAACCGGACGCAAGCACCCATTTCCTGCGCAGCAAGGCGGCCGGAGATGCCGCTTTGCGTGCGTCAGGCGTTCCGCTTTGGGTGCTGAAGCCGGGGCTAGTCATCGGGCAGACGGATTATGGCGGGACGGCGTTGTTGCGTATGTTGGCTGCTGTTCCATGGGTGCAGCCACTGGCTTATCCTGATACACCGGTTCAGAGCATTGGGATGGCTGATCTGTGCAACGTTGTGATCTCTGCTGTTGACGGGCACTTGCCTCAAGGCCGTTATGATCTGGTCGAGGATACACCCCACAGATTGTCAGACGTGGTTCAGAATACGCGGCAGTGGCTTGGGTTTCCTGCTGCGCGGATCGGTTTTACCGTGCCGCCCGTCATGACGTATGCCGTTGCGAGGCTGGCAGATGGGCTGGCCTGGTTTGGGTGGCGGTCCCCGCTGCGCAGCACTGCGATGGCCGTCATGGCAGATGGCGTGACCGGGGACTCCGCCCCTTATCGGGCAGCAACAGGGCGCGGGTTTGCTTCTTTGCCTGATATTTACGCCGCGATTCCCTGCGCGCGTGAACACCGGTTGAGCGCGCGGATGGCCTTATTGATGCCACTGGTGGTGGCGACGCTCAGCCTGTTCTGGCTGTTGTCGGGATTGTTTGGATTGACGGGCTTGTCCACTGCCTTGGAGGTTCTGACCGGAGCAGGGTGGTCAGCACCTATGGCCATGACAAGCGTTGTGTTCTGGTCTTTGGTCGACATTGCGCTGGGCTTGGCCGTCCTGTGGCGTCCGTGGGCTGCCCGGGCCTGTTTGGCGCAGTTTGGTGTGGCCTTGTTCTATCTGATGGCCGCCTCAATCACTGCACCCGACTTGTGGTCTGACCCGCTGGGTCCCTTGGTAAAAATCCTGCCTGCGATGATCTTGTCGCTTGTTGCGCTGCCGATGCTGGCCAGTCGATGATGGATCCCGACCTGATCCTGCGCTGGTTGCATGTCATTGGTGCCTGTGTCCTGCTGGGTACGGGGGCGGGAATCGCCTTTTTCATGCTGATGGCGCATCGCAGCAACGACCCGAAGATCGTCGCGCATACGGCAGGTATTGTTGCGCTGGCTGACCTTCTGTTCACGACAACGGCGGTGATCCTGCAACCCATAACCGGCGCTCTGTTGGCCTGGCGCATTGGGTGGTTGTTGAGCGAAGGGTGGATTGTACTGTCTCTGGTGCTTTACGTGCTGACCGGCCTGTTCTGGTTGCCGGTGGTGTGGGTGCAACTCAGGATGCGGGATTATGCCCGAACCGCCACGGAACAGGGGACACCGTTGCCGCCAGACTACCACCGTCTGTTTCGATTTTGGTTCGCCTGCGGGGTGCCTGCCTTTCTCGCAGTGCTGACCATCCTATGGTTGATGATTGCGCGCCCGGCCATTTCAGTGATTTAAGCCGGGTGGAAGCTTTCCTGTCTGTTATTGCTCATCGCCTCAAGATAGCCTTGCCACAAGACAAAGATCGGAGACCGTGTTGGAATCGCTACTTGTTCTTGTTGGGCTGATTGTTCTGGCAATCCCGGTGACTCTGGTTGTGCTGTTGGTTAGGCAGACCCGGTTGCACCGTCGCGTGGCAGATCTGGAAGCGCAGATTTCAGCCCTGTCTTCAGGTGATGCGGTGGTCTCTGAGGGCTCGGTTGAAAAGGCATCCGATCTTCAGTCTGCAGCAGAGAAGGAAGCCCGCAGGCCCGCCCCTTGGGCCGCGCCCAAACGGCAGGAAGATGAAGCTTCAGTTGAAACGACGGATGTGTCTTCACCTGCCTACGTATTCAATCATGACCGTTTTGCAGCACTAGGCGCTTGGTTGCGCGAAAACTGGTTTTATGTAGTCTCAGCCTTGTCGCTGGCCTTGGCCGGAATCTTCCTTGTGCAATACGGCGTTGAAAACGGATTGCTGCCTCCGGTGGCTCGCGTATTCGCGGCGCTTGGGTTCGGGTCGCTTCTGATCGTGGCGGGTGAAGTCTTGCGTCGGAAATTCGGCGATGACGAGGACGCGACAACTGCCTATTTGCCCTCTGTCTTTTCCGGGGCCGGGCTTGTCACCCTCTTCGGAGCCATTCTGGCCGCGCGCCAACTGTACGATCTGATCGGTGCTGAGGCGGCGTTGGTTGGGATGGTTGCCGTCGCTTTGATTGGGCTTGTTCTGGGGTGGTTCCATGGCCCGCTATTGGCGGCGGTTGGTCTGATCGGAGCATTAGCTGCCCCCTTCATGGTCGGCGGTTCGTCCGAGGACCCCTCGTGGCTTTATGCCTATTTCCTTCTGGTTGCCGTTTTGGGGCTGGGCATCGATACGGTGCGGCGCTGGGCGTGGGTGTCGGTTCTGACTGTATTCGGGTCCTATTCAGCGAATTTGTTGTTGGTAATGGGCGCTCCCAACACGGAACCGGGTTATCTGATCGCCGCCTTGATACTGGCGCTGTTGGTGACCGCCATTCCTACGCGGCGCATCTGGCCGGATCATTCGGGCCCTATGATCTCTCAGATGATCCGTCATCCAAAAGCGCGCCCATGGCCGGATTTTCCAACCAGACTGGCCGCCGGAGCCATCGCAGTAAGTTCGGCGATTTTGGCCTGGCATTGGGCGGATTCGACAGCCGAGTTCTGGCTGGGCGTTACCTTGCTGACTGCACTTGTGCTGGCCCTGCTGCTTTGGGCCAGGGATGCACCCGCGCTTCAGGACTTGACCGTCCTGCCCGCGGTTGGGCTTGTGTTCTACGTCCTGGTGCATGGGCTTGATCACGGCGCAGTTTTTCGCAGTTTTGCCGCCACCTATGCGGAAACGGCTGAGGCTGATTATCCGATGGTCATCACGGTGCTGGTCGCGTTAGGGGCATTGATCTCGATCCTGATGGCGTGGCGGTCTGCGAAAGCAAGCAAGTTTCGCGCGATCTGGGCCGGAGGGGCCGCTCTGTATGCCCCCATAATGGCCATCGGGTTGGAGGTCGGCTGGCACCCGGCCTCTGTGATCGGAGCATACCCCTGGGCTTTGCACGCAGTCGCGCTGGCCGTCTTGATGGTGGTTCTTGCGGAACGATTTGCACGTGTCGACGGAGAGGACCGGATGCGTGCTGCGCTGGCCACTTTGTCTGCGTTGTCCTGTCTGGTCTTTGCCTGCGTTATCGTGCTCAGCGCGGCGGCGCTGACGGTGGCGTTGGTTGCCAGCGTTGTTGTGGCAGCAGCTTTGGACCGCAGGTTCACTTTACCCCCGATGAGCTGGTTCATCTGGGCCGGTGTCTTCACCGTTACCGTTCGACTGGTGCTTGATCCGGGACTGGATTGGGCAAATTCGGCCCCGGTGCCGGAGATGACACTTGTTTACGGCTCGGCCACGCTGGGATTTGTGGCGGGCTGGTGGGTGTTGCGCCCCTTGCAACGCCCGGTGGCGTCATTGCTGTTGGAAAGCGCAGCTTGGGCGACGGGCGGCATTCTGCTGTCCCTGTTGCTGCTGCGCTGGCTTGAAGGGTTTGGAGAAGGCGGCGCCGACAACAGCCATTGGGGTCTGGGTCTGCTGGCGGTCATCTGGCTGCTGCTGGCCTTTGCTCAAATTCAGAGATTCGGGTTGGGTGGCAAGCTGAACTATGCGCGTTACGTGTTGGCGGCGTTTTTTGTGGCGCATGGCATGTTCCATCTGACGCTTGCAGTGTCAGAGCAAAACCCGCTGTTGAATCCAAACGCCGATCCGGTGCTCGGCCTGCCGGTTCTCAACACGCTGGCTATTGCGTATCTGCTGCCTGCGCTGATCATCGCTGGATCCGTCTGGCGGATCAAGGACATGCCCAAGCAGATCTCGATGACAAGCTACGTTGTGGCGGGGGGCCTTGCGGCCATGTGGTTAGGTCTGACAATCCGCCATGTCTGGCAGGGCGCTGCGGGCATGTTTGAAGGCAACGGAGTCACGCAGCCCGAGCTTTACACCTATACGCTGGTTCTGCTGCTGATCGGAGCTGCGCTGTTCTATCAATCCCTGGCCCGTGGATCGGATCTGATGCGGAAGGCAGGGCTTGTCGTGATCGGGCTGGCCGTGGCCAAGGTCTTTCTGATCGACATTGCCGGTCTTGGCGGGTTGATCCGGGTGTTCTCGTTGCTGGCGCTAGGCCTTGCTCTGGCTGGTCTGGCGTGGTTGAACCGCTGGGCCAAACTGCGCCATTCGCCGCACGGGGCAGAACCTCTGGACCATTAGGCACGGGCGTCTTATAAGCCCCGCATGCATGACCGTCTGGCCATCATTATTCGAATTATATCCCCGGCGCTCTGATATCGCGAGACGCCGGGCAAAGGTGCTTGAGAATTCGCACTGACCGCTTCGATCCACACACGACAAGATCATCCTGAGGACGCCCCCAATGTGCGCCGACACGACCCAAACACCTGATTACAAAGACACGCTGAACCTGCCCAAAACTGAGTTCCCCATGCGCGCCGGCTTGCCCAAGCGCGAACCCGCATGGCTGGAACGCTGGGAAGAGATCGGCGTCTATGACCGCCTGCGCGAGAAAGAGGGCCGCACGCCCTTTACCCTGCACGACGGCCCGCCCTATGCGAACGGCCACCTGCATATCGGCCACGCGCTGAACAAAACCATCAAGGACATGATTGTGCGGTCTCATCAGATGATGGGCTTTGACGCGCGCTATGTACCTGGCTGGGACTGCCACGGTCTGCCCATCGAGTGGAAGATCGAGGAACAGTACCGCAAGAAGGGCAAGAACAAGGACGAGGTGAACATCGTCGATTTCCGCCAGGAATGCCGCAAGTTCGCCGAGGGCTGGATCGACATCCAGCGCGAAGAGTTCAAGCGTCTGGGCATCACCGGCAACTGGCCTGATCCCTACATCACCATGGACTATCACGCCGAGGCTGTGATCGCTGACGAATTCATGAAGTTCCTGATGAACGGTACGCTTTATCAGGGCTCAAAACCCGTGATGTGGTCGCCTATTGAAAAGACCGCGCTGGCTGAGGCCGAGGTCGAGTATCATGACAAGGAAAGTTTCACCATCTGGGTGAAGTTCAGGGTCGTGAACGCGGGTGATCTGGATGACGCTTTTGTAGTTATTTGGACGACCACCCCTTGGACCATGCCGTCAAACAAGGCGGTCGTGTACGGTAAGGATATCTCTTACGGCCTCTACGAAGTCACCGGAGCACCAGAAGAATGCTGGGCTAGCGTAGGAGACAAGTTCCTGCTGGCCGACAATCTGGCCGCCGATGTGTTGGGCCGCGCGCGTCTGAACGACGACCAGTGGAACCGTGTTCGTGACGTGACTGCCGATGAGCTGGAAGGCGTCCAATTGACCCACCCGTTGGCCGGGGCCGAAGGCGGCAACGGCGAATGGGACGACATCCGCGATTTCCGCGTCGCCGACTTCGTGACCGACACAGAAGGCACCGGCTTCGTTCACTGCGCGCCGTCGCACGGTATGGAAGAATTCGAGCTGTACCGCGATCTCGGCATGCTCGAGCAAGTCATCACCTACAACGTGATGGACGATGGCTCGTTCCGCGCCGATCTGCCGTTCTTTGGCGGCAAGTACATCCTGTCCCGCAAGGGCGGCGAAGGTGATGCGAACAAAGCCGTCATCGACAAGCTGGTCGAGGTCGGCGGACTGCTGGCACGTGGCAAGATCAAACACAGCTATCCGCATTCGTGGCGCTCAAAGGCTCCGATCATTTATCGCAATACACCGCAGTGGTTTGCATCCGTTGACCGCAAGCTGGACGACGGCATGGGCGAAATGGGTGACACCATCCGCGAACGCGCGCTGCGGTCCATCGACGAGCTGGTGAAGTGGACCCCACAGACCGGTCGCAACCGTCTGTATTCGATGATCGAGGCGCGACCGGACTGGGTTCTGTCCCGCCAGCGCGCCTGGGGCGTGCCGCTGACCTGCTTTACCAAGAAGGGCGCTCTGCCCACCGACGCGGATTACCTTCTGCGCAATGAAGAGCTCAACGCCCGCATCAAGACGGCGTTCGAGCAGGATGGCGCAGACATCTGGTACACCGACGGCTTCAAGGAGAAGATCCTCGACGGTATCGCAGATCCGGTTGACTACGATCAGGTGTTCGACGTGTTGGACGTTTGGTTTGACTCTGGGTCGACCCACGCGTTCGTTCTGCGCGACCGAGTGGACGGCACCGAGGACGGTATTGCCGATGTCTACATGGAAGGCACCGACCAGCACCGCGGTTGGTTCCATTCGTCCATGCTGCAGGCTTGCGGCACTAAAGGTCGTGCCCCTTACCGTAACGTTGTTACCCACGGCTTCACGCTGGATGCCAAAGGTAACAAGATGTCCAAATCGTTGGGCAATACCATCGTGCCGGAAGAGGTCATCAAGCAATATGGCGCTGACATTCTGCGCCTGTGGGTGGCGCAGACCGACTATACCGCTGACCAACGGATCGGACCTGAGATCCTGAAGGGCACCGCCGACAGCTATCGCCGTCTGCGCAACACCATGCGGTTCATGCTGGGATCATTGGCCGATTTCACCGAGGCGGACCGGGTTGCACCCGAGGATATGCCGCGTTTGGAACGCTGGGTGCTTAGCCGTCTGGCCGAACTGGATGAGCAAGTGCGCAAAGGCTATGCGTCCTTCGACTTCCAGGGCGTGTTCAGTGCCGTGTTTACGTTTGCCACGGTCGATCTGTCGTCTTTCTATTTCGACGTTCGCAAAGATGCGCTGTATTGCGATGGCGACAGTCTGCGCCGACGTGCGTCGCGCACCGTTCTGGACATTCTGTTCCACCGCCTGACCACCTGGCTGGCCCCAGTATTGGTGTTCACGATGGAAGAGGTCTGGCTGGAACGCTTCCCGGGAGATGACAGCTCGGTCCATCTGGTGGATTTCCCGGAAACACCCGCCAACTGGCGCGATGCTGAACTGGAAACCAACATGGCCAAGGTGCGCCGCGTGCGCCGTGCGGTAACTGCCGCGCTTGAGATCCAGCGTCAGGATAAGGTCATCGGCTCCAGCCTCGAAGCGGCACCGATTGTGCATGTCGAAGATGGTGAAACCCGTGATCTGCTGGCCACGTTCGACGTGGACGACATGTGCATCACCTCAGGTCTGACCGTGACCGGCGATCCGGCCCCGGCCGAGGCGTTCCGCGTACCGGAAATCGAAGGCGTTGCGGTGGTCTTTGAAAAAGCCGAAGGCGAGAAATGTCAGCGCTGCTGGAAAATCCTGCCCGACGTTGGCCGCCACACCCATCCGGGTGTGTGTAGCCGCTGCAACGAAGCACTCTGCTAACTTTTACCCTCAGCCCATCGGCTGGGGGTTTTTCTTTCCTGACTTGCAACAGCTTTAGCGATCTGAAACGCTGCGCCTATGTCAATGATTGCCGTAGAAACCCAATTTGGACGTCTGGGTGTCGAAGAAACGGACGGAGCCCTCACACGTCTGGTCTGGGATGGCCAGGACGTGGGAGAGCCGACGGATCTGTTGCGCGAAGCTGCCGCGCAGTTGAAGGCGTATGACGACGGACGACTCGACAGGTTCGACTTGCCGTATCATGTACACGGGTCGATGTTTCAGAAACAGGTTTGCGACCTGATGTACGCCATTCCGCTTGGCGAAACCCGGACATACGGCGATATCGCAAAAGAGTTGGGACAACCTGCGCAACCAGTCGGGCAGGCTTGCGGCGCAAACCCGATTCCGGTGATCATCCCGTGTCACAGAGTGCTGTCCGCGACGAGTTTGGGTGGCTTTTCCGGAGCAGGTGGGGTCGAGACCAAAGTGGCCCTGTTGCGTCATGAAGGGGCTGCCGGCCTTTTGATCTGATCCGTGAAATTCGGTTGCAATCCGTCAGCGGTGGGCACACCATATATGTGTTGTTGAATTTGAAGGACCGCATTGAATGACCACTGATCAAGATCGCACCGCCCGAAAGAAGGCTGTCATTGACAGGCTGATGTCACTTGAAGCGCAAGAGCTTGCAACAGCGCAGGCGCATTACGATGCGTTTTTGAAGGATGCTCAACTGGACGACCGGGAAGGTCACGACAAGGATGACCTCGCCGCTTCGCGCGAGAACGCTGACCTTGCGGCTGCGTTTGACGCACCCGTGCACGCGCATCACGCCAAGATCGACGTGATTGAAAACACCGATTTCAGCCTGACTGACACGGTTCAGCCCGGCGCAGTGATCAAGTTCAACAATCGCAGATTTGTCGTGTGCGTTTCGACCACCCGGTTCGAGGTGGATGGAAAGACCTATATGGGCATTTCAACCCAAAGCCCGATTTATCTGGCCATGGTGGGCTTGCAAGAGGGCGATGTCTTTACCCATAACGGCACCGAGTTCGAGGTGCAGGATGTCATGTAACTGGATTGCTGGCGGCGCTGCGTCAGACGCGGCGCTGTGGTATGATCTGCTGCGCGATGCCTGCAAAGGTCAGATACAGACTGGTGATCACCAGACCCCAGTGCGCCCAGCTTTCCGGATGAAAATCCACCCAGGCCGCCCAACCGGCAAAGAACGTCCACGCCAGTGCCATGGGCAGGGTCAGACTGCGCCAGCGTTCGGTGCGCACGGGATGGACAAACTTCAGCGGCAAGAACATTGCGAGTGAAAGCAGTGTGACCAGCAGCAAAATTATCCAGAAATTCGGTTCGAGCGCGAAGATTACGATAACAAACATGTTCCAGCATCCCGGAAAACCGGAAAAGGAGTTGTCCTTAGTCTTCATCCGGGTGTCCGCGAAATACATCGCGCTGGCAAAAGTTATGACGATGATCGCAAACCATCCAGTCCAACCGTCCATCAGCCCCGACTTGAAGAGGGCAAAGGCCGGTATGAACACATAAGTCAGGTAGTCGATAATCAGATCCAGCAGCACACCGTCAAATTCGGGCGCGTTGTGCTTTACGTGATAATGACGCGCCAGAGGGCCGTCGATGCCGTCCACAACGAATGAGACAACCAGCCAAAGATACATAAGGCTCCATTTTTCTTCGACGGCGGCCAGCATTGCGAGCATGGCAAACACGGCGCCTGTTGCAGTGAAGAGATGGACGGAAAGAGCTTTGAATCTGAGTGTCATACAAGCGTCATGACGGATGCACACCAGAGATGCAAACCAAAAGCCCCGCGTTTCTGACCGATGTTTGCATCAAGCTTTGGGATGCGCACGATTGTAGACCTCCATCAACCGTGCAGTATCCACGGCGGTATAGGCTTGGGTGGTTGAAAGCGATGCGTGGCCCAGCAGTTCCTGAATGGCGCGCAGGTCTCCTCCGGCCGAAAGCAGATGCGTAGCAAAGCTGTGTCGCATGGCGTGGGGCGTTGCGGTTGCGGGCAGGCCCAATTGCATTCGGGCTTTGGCCATGACGCCCTGTATCGCACGTGGGTTCAACGCCCCGCCGCGGACACCGCGGAACAAAGGCGCGCTCAGTTCCTGCGGGTGAGGGCAAAGTTGCACGTATCGGTCGACGGCTTCACGGGCGGCAGGAAGCACCGGTACGATCCGCTCTTTGTCGCCTTTGCCGATGATACGCAAGCTGGCGGGTAAAGGTGCGTCCGCGCCAGTCAGCGACAGCGCTTCGGATATGCGCAATCCGCACCCGTAAAGCAACGTGACCACCGCCACATCCCGCGCGGCAACCCAATCCGAGAGGGATTGCAGCTCGACCGTTTCGATCATGGCGCGGGCGGCGTCTTCGGCCAAAGGGCGCGGCAGTTTCTTGGTGAATTTCGGCGCGCGCGTGGACAGGACAGCGGTGGGTTCAAAGCCTTCGCGTTCAGCCAGCCAGCGGTAGAAGCTTTTGACGGCTGAAAGCTTGCGTGCCAGTGATCGCGCACTGACATCCGCGCTGCGTTGATCTGCCATCCAGGCGCGCATGTCTGATACGGTGATCCGTTCCAGTGCTTTCAAACCCTGCTGTTCGGCATGGTGCAGTGTCATGAACGACAGGAACTCGGTCACATCGCCGCGATAGGCTGTTTGCGTGTTCTCGGACCGTCCCGCCAGCGCACCCAGGCTGTCCAGCCAATGCTGCAGCGCGTCGCGGCAGGCGGGTGAGATCAAACTCACGACAGCCAGTGGCGCATCGAGCGTTCGAACACGCCAGCGAAAAAGCTCAGAAGATCGGTGCCCAACTGCGGCGTGAAATGCCGCGGATTCCGAGCGCCCATGACGATCATTCCCGGTAAACGACCGGGGCCAAGGTCAAGCTTCAGACACGCTTCGGACCGCAACTGATCTGCAAGCGCGCCAAAAATACGCCGGTTCGGATGATGAACCTCGCGAAGCGTGACGTCGCGGGCCGGGCCGCCGCGATCAATGGTCAGGTATTGGTCGATGAAGCCGGGTTCCGCAATTGTAAGAACGCCGCCCAGCTTGTCGACCGCAGGGTCGTCCTGAACCACGGTAGTTTCAAGAACCAAAGTGATGTGATCAACGCGCAAAATATCAGCTACGTCCGAGCCAAGCGCGCGCAGGAAATCTTCGAACTCAACCGGCTCCAGCAGGCGCAGAATGGCGCGATGCACCTGGTTTGTGCCTGCCAGGTTTTCGTAAGCCGCCGCAATCACAGACCGGTGGGTATCTTCCAACCGGTCCAACCGCGCCTCAAGCCGTTGCATGGCGATGCCACGCAGATCGATCACATTGTCGCCGCGTGCGCGTTCATTGGCACTTACCAGCGCCTGCATCAGATCCTTGTCGTCCAGCACGACGTCAGGCTCAGCCAGAATCGCCGCGCGGAGGTTATCCTCGAGTTTGGGGTTGCTGCTCATGTCCCGTCCGGTCTTTTTTTGTTGAGCGGTTTATAACATGCCGGACCGGTTTTGCCTTGGAAAAAATGCACGCAAAGGTGGATTTCCTTGAGTGCTGTGGCGAAGAGGCTCCCGCCCGCGATGCCTGATCACAAATCAGGCACGGGGCCGGGGCCGGGCGCGGTGCCTGACGGCGCCGCGCGGTCTTGCGCGGGATCAGAGGATTTTCTGACCGGTCTTGGCCCAATCGGCCAGGAAGGTTTCCAGACCTTTGTCGGTCAGGGGGTGGTCGGCCAGCTTTTTGATGACGGCAGGCGGGGCGGTGATGACATCGGCACCGACGCGAGCGCTGTCGGTCACGTGGTTCACCGTGCGGATCGACGCGGCCAAGATTTCGGTCTCAAAACCATAGTTGTCGTAAACCTGACGGATGTCGGCGATCAGATCCATACCGTCGAGGTTGATGTCGTCCAGGCGGCCGATGAAGGGCGAGATGAATGTTGCGCCTGCCTTTGCGGCCAGCAATGCCTGATTGGTCGAAAAGCACAGGGTCACGTTTACCATCTGACCTTCGTCGCTGAGCGTTTTGCAGGTTTTCAGGCCGGCCCAGGTCAGTGGGACTTTTACGGCGATATTCGGCGCGATCTTGGCCAGCTTGCGGCCTTCGGCGATCATGTCGTCAGCTTCGGTTGCAACAACCTCTGCCGATACCGGACCATCGACCAGATCACAGATCTCTTTGGTCACTTCCAGAATGTCGCGGCCCGATTTCAGGATCAGCGAAGGGTTGGTGGTTACGCCGTCCACCATGCCCAGATCGTTCAGTTCGGCGATGGCGTCGATCTCGGCGGTGTCTACGAAGAATTTCATGAGGGCAGTCCTTTGATGGGTTGGCCTTGGTCGCGGATGGCTTTACCCCAAAGAGAGACATGCTGAAACCCCCTGCAAAGGACATGTGGTGAGCACTCAGGAGTATTTCGACCAAGGTGAGCTGGTGGCAGTGCTCACCACCCAGCCATTGGACCGGACGCTGGACTATAAGGCGCCCGAAGGCGGTTGCTTTCTGGGTGCGTTTGTCGAAGTGCCTTTGGGGCCGCGCAAGGTGCTGGGCGTCGTCTGGGGGCCGGGGCAGGGTGGCTTTGATCTGAATAAGGCGCGGTCTGTGATCCGGGTGCTTAAGGCCGCGCCGATGCGTGAAGAAATGCGCGTGTTTCTTGGAAAGGTGGCCGACTACACGCTGACGCCGATGCCAGCGATGTTGCGTTTGGCAACCCGTGCGCCGGGGTTGGGCGACCCGCCGTCGATGCGTAAGGTTTATCGCCTTGGCAGCGGTGAGCCGGACCGGATGACCGATGCGCGATCCCGTGTGCTAGGGGTTTTGCGCGATTATGGTGGGCTCGCCTTTACCTTGAAAGAGCTCGCCGAGCAGGCAGGCGTGACTTCGTCTGTTGTCAAAGGGTTGGTCAAACAAGGCGCAGTGCGGGAAGAGGACAGTCCGCGTGATCTGCCGTACCCGCATCTTGATCCGAACCTGCCGGGCAAAGATCTGACCGAAGATCAGGCGGAGGCTGTGGAACGGTTGCAGGTTGGACAGCAGACAGGTGGCTACGGCACAACACTTCTGAAAGGTGTGACGGGTTCGGGCAAGACCGAAGTGTATCTGGAAGCCGTCGCCGAGGCGCTGCGGATGGGACGTCAAGCTTTGGTCTTGCTGCCTGAAATTGCGCTGACTGCTGAATTCCTGACCCGGGTCGAGGCGCGGTTCGGTGCGCGGCCAGCCGAGTGGCACTCGGGCGCGACCATGACGGAACGCCGCCGGGTTTGGCGGATGGTCGGGCAGGGGGATGCGCAACTGGTCGTGGGGGCGCGGTCGGCACTGTTTCTGCCGTTCCGCGACTTGGGGCTGGTGGTGGTCGATGAAGAGCATGACACCTCTTACAAGCAGGAAGACGGCGTGCATTACAGTGCGCGCGATATGGCAGTTCTGCGCTCGGCCATTTGTGGCGCGCGGGTGATTCTGGCCAGTGCAACACCCTCGCTGGAGAGCTGGGCCAATGCCGAAGCGGGCAAGTATGAACGGGTAGACCTGAACTCGCGCTTCGGCGCGGCGGTGCTGCCCGAGATGAAACCCATCGATATGCGGGCCGAGCAGATGCAGCCCGGGACATGGATTTCCCCGTCCCTGCGACAGGCGGTGCTGCAGAGGGTCGAGAAGGGCGAACAGTCGCTGCTGTTCATAAATCGCCGCGGCTATGCGCCCGTCACCTTATGCCGGGCTTGTGGCGAACAGATCGCTTGCGATCATTGCGACGCGCGGATGGTTGAACATCGGTTTCTGAAACGCCTGATGTGCCACCAATGCGGCGAGACAAAGCCGATGCCCGACACCTGCCCATCCTGCGGGGTTGAGGGTAAATTGGCTCCAGTTGGGCCAGGAATTGAGCGGTTGGCCGAAGAGGCCGAGACAATTTTCCCGGACGCTAACATCGCTATGCTCAGCTCTGATCTTTTTGGTTCAGCGCGGGCTTTAAAAGCAAAGATTGAAGAAATCGCTTCCGGGGATGCCGACATTGTTATCGGCACTCAGTTGGTCGCTAAAGGGCATAACTTTCCCAAACTCACATTAGTCGGCGTGATTGATGCTGACTTGTCATTGCATGGCGCTGATCTGCGCGCAGCAGAGCGGACGTTTCAACTGATGCGCCAAGTGGCAGGGCGCGCTGGCAGGGCAGATAAGCCGGGGCAGGCGTTGTTACAGACGTTCCAACCGGAACACCCGGTGATCCGGGCCATCCTGTCCGGCGATGAGGAAGGGTTCTGGAAAGCCGAAGCCGCCGGGCGGCAAGCGGCCGGGGTCCCCCCCTATGGTCGCATGGCCGGGATCGTTCTGTCGGGTCCAGAGGTTGGCCCGGTCTTTGACATAGGCAACGCGATGGCGCGTAATGATGCACCCGTGCGAGATGTAGGGGGACAAGTCTTCGGACCTGCACCAGCGCCGATTGCACGTATTCGCGGGCGGCACCGGGTGCGCCTTCTGGTCAAAGCCCCGAAAGGCGCGCCGATTCAGGACGCCATTGCCCGCTGGATCGCGCCTTTGCGTCTGAAAGGTGACATCCGACTGACTGTCGATATCGACCCGCAGAGCTTTTATTGATCTCTGCATCAGCGCAGGGTGGCTGTGCGCTAACGGCTTCCCTCTCGCCAAAGCGCTGAAATGGGCGTAGAGGACCAATATGCTGAAACCCATGCCCCTTAACGAGGCGCAGAGCCTTCCGTTCTGGCGCCGTCCCATCACGCTCTTGTTCATGATGGCCATGATCATGCCGATCGCGTTCAACGCGTGGAGCGCTTTGCTGAACAATTTCGTCATCGAAGTGGCGAATTTTGACGGAGCAGATATCGGGCTTCTGCACACGGTACGCGAGATTCCGGGTTTTCTGGCGGTTGGCGTGATTGCCGTCATTATGTTCATGCGCGAACAGGTGCTGGCGATGATCTCGCTGATGATGCTTGGGGTCGCCACGGCTGTGACCGCGTGGTTTCCCAGCCTTGGCGGGTTGCTGTTCGTAACCCTGTTCAGCTCGATCGGGTTTCACTACTACGAGACCGTAAACCAGTCGCTTCAATTGCAGTGGCTGCCCAAGGACCGTGCGCCGCAGGTTTTGGGGTGGCTGGTCGCAATGGGATCGGCGGCGACAATGGTGGTCTACGGGCTGATCGTTCTGACCTGGGATCGGTTCGATCTGTCCTATAACTTTGTCTTCATGGCTGCGGGTGGTGTAACCGCGTTGCTGGCATTGTTCTGCTTGTTTGCCTATCCGCAATTCGATGCGCCCACACCGCAGACCAAGAAACTGATCCTGCGTCGCCGGTATTGGCTGTATTACGCGTTGCAATTCATGGCTGGCGCGCGGCGGCAGATCTTTGTCGTCTTTGCCGGGTTCATGATGGTCGAAAAGTTCGGTTTTGAAGTGCATGAGTTGACCAGCCTCTATCTGATCAACCTGATGATCAACATTATGGCCGCCCCTTTGCTGGGAAAAGCTGTGGCAAAGTTTGGTGAACGACGGACGCTGATTTTTGAATACACGGGTCTGGCAATCGTGTTCGCGGCGTATGGAGGGATCTACTGGTTCGGCTGGGGCGTTCTGCTGGCAGCGATTCTCTACGTGATTGACCATGTGCTGTTTGCTCTGGCGTTGGCCTTGAAGACTTACTTTCAGAAAATCGCCGACCCTGCAGACATCGCACCGACAGCTGCGGTTGCATTCACAATCAACCACATTGCAGCTGTGTTCCTGCCTGCACTGCTGGGCCTGCTTTGGGTTGTTTCGCCGGGCGCAGTGTTTGGTTTGGCTGCGGCGATGGCAATTGTTTCGCTGCTGTTGTCGTTGTTGATTCCACGCCATCCCGAGCCGGGCAATGAGACCGTCCTGACCAAGTACGCTCCGGCCCCTGCGGAATAGGCCGGGCGGCTTGACCTTCGCGGCGCGGCGTCCTAGGCGCTGTGCCAACTGAGACAGGAGGCCCCGATGCCCACATTCACCGCGCTGACCACGTTGACAGGTAAAAAGGCCGCCGAAGGTCTGGGCGAAGCGATGGAGCGTTTGGAGCCGGAGCCCACAGGCGTTGGCGTATTCGAGGTCGAAGACGGCTCGGGCCTTTGGGAAGTGGGCGGCTATTTTACCGAAGGCCCAGACGAGACCGCACTGGCTGTTCTTGCCGCAGCGTTCGAGGCGAAGCCATTTGTCGTCTCTGAACTGCCTGAAACCGACTGGGTTGCGCATGTTCGGCGCGAGCTTGCGCCCGTCGAAGCGGGCCGGTTCTTTGTTTACGGCAGTCATGATGCCGACAAGCTGCCAGACGGCCGCATTCCATTGCTGATCGAGGCCGCAATGGCCTTTGGCACCGGACATCACGGCACGACGCTCGGCTGTCTCAAAGCACTGGACCGATTGCTGGACGACGGCTTCACCGCGTCGAAAGTGGCCGATATTGGCTGCGGTACCGCTGTTCTGGCCATGGCGGCGGCGCGCGTCTGGGACGGCGATGTCATTGCTAGTGATATCGACGAAGTGGCCGTCGATGTGGCCGAGGCCAACCTGAAAGCCAACGGTATGTCCGGTGTGGTTCAGTGTGTTGAAGCCGCAGGTTTCGACCATCCCGACCTAAAGGCGCACGCCCCATACGATCTGATCTTTGCTAATATCCTGAAAGGCCCCTTGGTGGCGTTGTCACCCGAAATCGCTGCGAATCTGCGTCCGGGAGGGTGTGCGATCCTGTCGGGAATCCTTAACGAACAAGCTGATGACGTGGTTTCAGTTTACTCTCAGAACGAGTTCAATCTTACTCATAAGGGTGAGATTGGTGAATGGACGACCCTAATCTTAACCAAACAGGGCGTAAATTAGGCCATTTACAGGAGTTTTGTGGAATTTTGCCACGATTTTGTCGCAATCTCTATTTACCGTTTTCTGATCAAAGTCGAGGGGGGCGGTTTTTGGAGGCTGCCATGACGGGAAAACAACTGGAGTTCGATCAGCGCGTAAATCGCCTGAACAAGAAGCATCAGAAGATGAGCCGGGGCTATCGCGCCACATTGCGCAAGGATGGTCTGGTGGTAATGCGGCCGCAGCGTGTCAGTTCGGCTGTGCCTGTAAAAGTGTTGCTGCTGACGCTTCTGGCCTTTTTTGCATTCAAAGCGTTTCTTTTGTCTCACCTGGGGCCAACAGGATACCAATATCGAATCGACAGTCTGAACGAGGGCACATCAGTTGAGAAAGCCGGTGCTTGGGTCATGCAGATCGACCCGGTATCGCAGGCGCTGTCCGTTCAGATGAACAAGCTTCTCTACTGATCAAGCTTTTGAAGTAAAAAAACACCGCGTGCCTTGGGGCGCGCGGTGTTTCTGTTTTGCCCCTCAAGGGAGGAGGAAGGGGCATATGTGAGTAGTGGTTGGTTTTAGAACCGACCCTGAGCAATGACATCAATGTCGCCACGGCACAGTCCGATATCCTCAAGCTCGCGATCGGACAGATCAGTCAGCGCGTTGCGGGTTACGCGGGCGTCATTCCATTCGATTGCGGCGTTTACCGCCGATACGAAAAAAGCGCCGATACGGCCAACGAGGCCAAACGAGCCGGTGGTAGCGATGCGGGTAGTGTCCAGTGCAGCCATATCCTGTTTCCTTCTGGTTTGTGTTCACTTTGCAATCTTGCGATCTGACCGCCATCTAGTGCCGCCATTTCGCTTGTACAAGTTCATTTTTTTGCAATTGTCCTATGCATTTTTTGCAATGCTTCACGAGGCTGAAATCCCCTTAAATAATTGGTAAAAATGCCTTAATGTAGGTGCCGCTTTCAGACATTCCCGAGGTCGCAAATGTGCTCCGAAGTCGCGCTAAGGACAGGTGTGTCGTTTTCAGACTTCGGGTCAATTCGCTTGGAAAATGTTCACGCTTCGTGCTAGGCGTTGAAAAAAGATCACAGAACCCGAGCAGGCCGAGGCAAAACATGCGAATTCTGGGCATTGATCCGGGGCTTAGGACCCTGGGATGGGGCGTCATCGAATCAAATGGCAGCCGCCTGAGCCATGTGGCCAATGGATTGTGCAAGTCGGATGGGGACGATCTGGGTGAGCGCCTGCTGTCTCTGCACAACCAGATTGTCGAAGTGATAGCCGATCATCAGCCGGATCAGGCCGCCATTGAACAGACATTTGTGAACAAGGACGGGGCGGGTACGCTCAAGCTGGGCCAGGCGCGGGGGGTCGCGTTGTTGACACTGGCGCAGGCTGGATTGCCGGTGGGGGAGTACGCGCCCAACCGAGTGAAGAAGACCGTAGTCGGCGTCGGCCACGCCGAGAAAGAGCAGGTCATCCATATGGTCAAACTGCAATTGCCAGGCTGTTCGCCAAAAGGGGCCGATGCCGCAGATGCGCTGGCGATTGCGATCTGCCATGCCTATTACGGAAAGGCGCAACAGGCGCGTGTGAAAGAGGTGCGGGTATGATCGGCAAATTGACTGGACGGCTCGATTACCGCGCGGCGGATCATGTTCTGATCGATGTCCGGGGCGTGGGTTATATCGTCTATTGTTCCAACAGGACGATGGCGGCGTTGCCGGGCGTGGGCGAGGCGGTCTCGATCTACACCGACATGGTTGTGCGGGAAGACCTGATGCAGCTTTATGGCTTTCTCTCCCTGGTCGAGAAAGAATGGCATCGCCTTTTGTGCTCGGTCCAGGGCGTCGGTGCAAAGGTATCTTTGGCAATCCTCAGCGCCTTGGGGCCGGATGGCGTTAGCCGCGCTATCGCTTTGGGGGATTGGGGAGCGGTCAAGGCGGCCAAAGGTGTGGGGCCTAAAACGGCGCAGCGGATCGTGTTGGACCTCAAGGACAAGGCGCCGGGGGTCATGGCCATGGGCGGAACTGTGACTGAGGCCATGGATGGCCCCGAGCTTGAGGTTGTGGAACTGGCCGAACCCTCGCCTGCGCCAAAACGGTCTGCGAAACCGCCATCCGGCGCGGCTGCCGCATCTGCCGGGGCTTTGTCGGCTTTGGCCAATCTTGGATATGGGCCGTCTGACGCAGCAGCAGCTGTGGCCGAGGCGGCTGCCAGCCAACCAGAGGCAGGCGAGACTGATCTGATCCGAGCCGCGCTCAGACTTCTGGCTCCGAAAGGGTAAGTGAATGGTAGATGCTGATCCCACCCTGCGCCCGGACCCTTTGCCCGAGGACAACGACCGCGCCTTGCGTCCGCAGGGGCTGGACGAGTTCATCGGTCAGGCCGAGGCGCGGGCCAACCTGCGCATATTCATCCAATCTGCCAGGCAACGTGGTGAAGCGATGGACCACGCCTTGTTCCATGGTCCTCCGGGATTGGGCAAGACGACCCTGGCGCAGATCATGGCGCGCGAGTTGGGGGTGAATTTCCGCATGACCTCTGGTCCGGTTCTGGCCAAGGCGGGCGATCTGGCGGCAATCCTGACCAATCTGGAAGAGCGCGATGTGCTTTTCATCGATGAAATCCACCGTTTGAACCCGGCGGTGGAAGAGGTGCTTTATCCCGCGATGGAGGATTTCGAGCTGGATCTGGTGATCGGCGAAGGACCTGCGGCCAGAACCGTGCGGATTGAATTGCAGCCGTTCACGCTGGTGGGGGCCACCACGCGGATGGGATTGCTGACAACGCCTCTGCGCGACCGGTTCGGTATTCCCACTCGATTGCTGTTCTACACCGTGGATGAATTGCACGAGATCGTCACCCGCAACGCGCGGAAGCTGGGCGCGCCTGCGGATACTGACGGCGCGCGCGAGATTGCGCGCCGGTCACGCGGCACACCCCGGATTGCGGGGCGGTTGCTGCGGCGCGTGGTGGATTTCGCTATCGTTGAAGGCGACGGTCGGATTACCCGGGAACTGGCTGACGGAGCCTTAACGCGGCTGGGTGTGGACCATCTGGGGCTGGATGGGGCGGACCGCCGGTATCTGAAATTGATCGCCGAGAATTACGGTGGTGGTCCCGTCGGGATCGAAACGATGTCGGCCGCCTTGTCTGAAAGCCGCGACTCGCTGGAAGAAGTGATCGAACCCTATCTTTTGCAGCAGGGATTGATTCAGCGAACCCCGCGTGGACGGATGTTGGCACAAAAGGCTTGGACGCATTTGGGGATGGCAGCGCCTAAGCGTCAAAGTGATCTGTTTGGTTGAAGCCTGCGCCCAGAGATTCTAAGCCTTCGGCGAGAGTATTTTTGAAAAGATGAAGGGCTGGGCGTGACACCGGAAGAGATCAAGGCGCTGTTCACGCGCGAGAGCGGCGAGTTTCTGATTGCCCGTTGGGCGCGGCCCATCGTGCCGATCGTGTTTGGCGTCGAAGACAAGACGATGGCCACGGTGAAAGGCGCATTTGAGGCCGTTGTCACTCTGGCTGGACATAAGATGGCCGAGACCGATCCCGAGCTTGGCGCCAATTGCATGGTCTTCTTTTTCCGGGACTGGCAAGAACTGCTGGAAGTGCCTGATCTGGATCGGTTGGTCCCGGATCTTGAGCCTTTGGTCGAACGTCTGGTGGCAGCAGATGCCAATCAGTACCGCATATTCCGGTTCGAAGAAGATGGCGCAATCCGTGCATCCTTTGTGTTTCTGCGAATGGATCGGGAATTGTCCAAAGTTCCGGCGGAAACTCTTGCGTTAAGCCAGGTGGTTCAGACTGTTCTGCTTTGGTCCGATACAGCCTTTCGGACGCAATCGCCGCTGGCTGTCGCGGGTGAGACGACGATCCTGCGCCCCGACATTGCCGCTCTGATCCGGGCTGCATATGATCCGGTCTTGCCGGGGGCGGCGCAGGATGCGTCTCATGCGCTCAGGTTGTTCGCCCGGCTGGAGCCTCCGCAATGAAACACACATACCCGGTTCGTGTTTATTACGAAGACACCGACATGGGCGGTGTTGTCTATCACGCGAATTACCTGCGGTATATCGAACGCGCGCGTTCGGACTGGGTGCGCAATCTGGGCAATGATCAGAACGCAATGCGGGAAGAGGGAGTTGTGTGGGTCGTCAGGAGGGTAGAGGCCGAATACCTTTCGCCTGCCAAGTTCGATGACGAGTTGATCGTTGAAACCGAAGTGACTGAAATCTCTGGTGTGCGCCTGACGATGGCGCAACTGGTGCGACGTGGTGAGACCGAAATTTTCCGCGCTTCGGTCACGGCTGTGTGCATCAACAAGGACGGCAAGCCGATCCGTCTTCCGGCAGAGATTCGCGCATTGATGTAACAATTTGCAGGCCAGAGGTGGTTCTGTTGGCATTTCAACCCCAACTGCGTTAGCGTTTGGCAAAACAAGGCCAAACGAACGGCCGTCAGGCAAAAACAAAGAGCAGGTTCATGGAAGCTGAAACGCTGGCGCTGGCGCAGGAGATCGATTTCTCCATGTGGGGGCTGTATGCCCGCGCGACCTTTGTGGTCAAATTGGTGATGCTGATGCTGATCGGTGCCTCCATCTGGTCCTGGGGGATCATCATCCAAAAGCTGATCAACTATCGGGCCGCACGGCGTGAGGCGCTGGTGTTTGATGAAAGTTTTTGGTCGGGCAACCCTTTGGATGAACTGTTCGATCAGACCGGAACACAACCGGACGGCAGCTCGGAAAAGATTTTTGCCGCAGGCATGATCGAGTGGCGCAGGTCACACCGAAATGATGGTGGACTGATCGCCGGAGCAACCGCGCGGATCGATCGCTCGATGGATGTAGCCATCGCGAAAGAGGCCGAAACCTTGCAGAAAGGGTTGCCCATTTTGGCCACGGTGGGCTCGACCGCACCATTCATTGGTCTGTTCGGCACCGTCTGGGGCATCATGAACGCCTTTATCGAGATTGCCGAGCAGCAGAATACCAATCTGGCCGTTGTCGCTCCCGGTATTGCCGAAGCGCTTCTGGCTACGGGGTTGGGTTTGTTGGCTGCTATTCCGGCCGTCATTTTCTATAACAAGCTCAGCGCCGATAGCGACCGGATTGTAGGCGGGTACGAGGCGTTTGCCGATGAGTTCGCCACTATCCTGTCACGCCAGTTGGACAGCTGACGATGGGGGCCGCGGTTCAGCAGTCGTCAGGTGGAAACGGGCGCAGACGCGGGCGGCGGCGTGGTCGCGCGCAGCCGATGGCCGAGATCAACGTGACGCCGTTTGTGGACGTCATGCTGGTGTTGCTGATCATCTTCATGGTCGCGGCACCGTTGCTGACGGTTGGTGTCCCAGTCGATTTGCCCAAGACCGCAGCCAGCGCATTGCCTGGTGACAACGAAGAACCTTTGACTGTGACCCTGACCGCAGAGGGCCGGGTACAAATCCAGACGACTGATGTGCTGCGCGAAGAGTTGATTGGCAAGCTGCGGGCGATTGCGGCAGAGCGAAGCAGTGACCGGGTGTTCCTGCGCGCTGATGGCGCGATTCCCTACGCGCAGGTTATGCAGGTCATGGGCGCGCTGAACGCGGGCGGGTTTTCCAACGTTGGCCTTGTGACCGATACCGGCGGGCCAACGCTGGACGAAGGTGGAGAGTGAGGTCGCGCGGTGGATACCGGCACCAAGATTTCGGCGATTGCGCATGTCAGTCTGATTGGCGTGGCACTTTTGGGTGGTACCTTTCGGTCCGAGCCGTTGCCGATGGCCGTACAGGATGTCTCCGTGATTACCGCTGAACAGTTTGCAGCCATGACTGCGCAGCGCGATGCGCCTGATGTTTCCGAGGTGCCGGCCGCTTTGCAACAACCGCCCGAGCCCGAGCAGACCGAAACCAGACCGCCGGAACCGGTGGTTGAGGAACAGCCGCGCCCCGAACCCGTGGTGCCTGCAGAACCCGACCCTGAACCCGCGCCCGTTATCGTCGAAGCCCCGCCAGAGCCCGAGCTTCCGGAAGAACCGCCCTTGTTGACCGAGCCGGAGGTGGAACCTGTTGCACAGCCCGTGCAGCCAGAACCCGAGGCGCAGCCACGTCCCGCTGACCGTGTCGCGCCCGAAGCGATTGCTCCGGCACCGCCCGAGGCAAAGCCGGATGAGTTTGAAACACCTCCTGTGTCCTTGGATGAGGGTGCTGAGGTGCAGCAGGAGCAGCAAGACCAGACTGCACCGGAAGAGGCCGCGCCTGAGATTGTAACCGAAGCGGAAGAGACTAAGGAGCCTCTGCTCAGTTCGCCTCGCCCGCGCACGCGCCCCAACCGGCCCAGTCCGCCACCCGAACCGGAAATTGCAGAAACGCCCGAGGCGGCTCCGGAACCTGCGGCGCAGGCTGATGAGACCGCGATCAACGACGCCTTGGCTGAGGCTTTGGGTGCAGGCACCGAACCCTCGGGCCCACCGCTCACCAGCGGTGAGAAGGATGCAATGCGACTGGCCGTGTCCAGGTGCTGGAACGTGGGTTCACTGTCCACGGATGCGCTGAGTACAGTGGTTGTTGTCGCGTTTTCGCTGAACCGAGATGGTACAGTTGTAGATGGCAGTATTCGGATGCTGGACAGTTCCGGCGGGTCCTCTGGTGCTGCTAATCAGGCTTATCAGGCCGCCCGGCGTGCAATTTTACGCTGCGGGGCCAAAGGATATGACCTGCCTGCTGACAAATACGCTCAGTGGCAGGATGTTGAGATTACATTCAATCCCGAGAGGATGCGGATCAAATGATGAAACTTCTGACCAACCTCTTTGTCGGCCTGACGCTGATGTCCGCGCCGGTTTATGCCCAGAACAGCCCTCTGCGACTGGAGCTGGATCAGGGTATTATCGAACCTTTGCCCTTTGCGGTTCCCAGTTTTGTGCCCGATGGCCCCTCTGCCGCGCAATATGCGCAGGATATTTCGCGCGTGGTGGCGGAGGACCTGACCGGGACGGGGTTGTTCCGTGAAATCTCATCGGATGCATTCATCAGTCGGGTCAGCAGTTTTGAAGCGCCGGTTCAATTCGCCGATTGGAAAGCGATAAATGCCGATGCGCTGGTCACCGGAGCGGTCAATGTCTCGGGCAAGCGATTGACGGTCCGGTTCCGTGTTTGGGATGTGTTCTCGGGTCAAGAACTGGGCACTGGCCTGCAACTGGCAGGCACGACCGAAGGCTGGCGCCGTATGGCGCATAAGGTGGCTGATCAGGTCTATAGCCGGATCACGGGCGAAGGTGGCTATTTCGACAGCCGCGTGGCCTTTGTATCGGAAAGCGGTCCCAAAAATCAGCGCCTCAAGCGGTTGGCAATCATGGACTATGATGGTGCGAATGTGCAGTACCTGACTGACAGTTCTGCCATCGTGCTTGCACCGCGCTTTTCGCCGACAGGGGACCGGCTGCTTTATACCAGCTACGAAAGCGGCAGCCCACGCATCTATGTTCTGGATGTAGGACGCGTCAAACGGCAGGAACTCAAGACCCGGGAAGGCACTATGAGCTTTTCGCCCCGCTTCTCGCCGGATGGGCGATCGATCGTGTACTCGCTTATTCAGGGCGGTAACACGGATCTGTGGAAGATGGATCTGGCCTCAGGGCAAAGCACGCGCCTGACCAACACTCCCGCGATCGAGACAGCGCCCAGCTATTCCCCGGATGGCAGTCTGATTGTTTTTGAGAGCGACCGTTCCGGCACGCCGCAGCTTTATGTAATGCCCGCAAACGGGGGTGAGGCGACGCGGATCAGCTTTGGCGCGGGGCGCTATGGCACACCCGTCTGGTCACCGCGCGGCGACTTGATCGCCTTTACCAAGCAGAATAAAGGCCGGTTCCATATCGGCGTCATGCGAACAGACGGATCGGAAGAGCGGTTATTGACGGCATCGTTCCTCGACGAAGGCCCTACCTGGTCGCCCAATGGCCGCGTCATCATGTTCACCCGCGAAACGCAGGGGGCGAGCGGCCGTGCCTCGCTGTATTCTGTGGATATATCGGGTCGAAACCTGCGCCCGGTGCGCACGCCGGATGGTGGCAGCGACCCGTCATGGGGGCCCTTGCAGAATTGATCGCAGCAAAGTTCACAACGAATCGCGCCTGTGATAGACAGGCGGCAATAATCAAAACACGAGGCACTTGAAATGAACGTATTGAGCAAAGTCCTGGCGCTGGGCGCGCTGAGTGTGATCGCTGCCTGTGCAAACAATGACCCCTCCGCATTGGGGGGCGGTGGTGCAGGTGGAACCGGCGCAATCGTACCGGGTTCGCCGAGCGACCCGCGTTCGCCTGCGTATTTCCAGCAGACTGTTGGCGACCGTGTTCTGTTCGCTGTTGATCAGTCGACCCTCTCGACGCAAGGGCAAACCGTGCTGCAAGGGCAGGCAGAATGGCTGTTGGCCAATCCGGACTTTGTGGCCACCATCGAAGGGCACGCAGATGAGCAGGGCACGCGCGAATATAACCTGGCGCTGGGTGCGCGCCGGGCGAACGCCGCGCGCGAATACCTGATTTCGCGTGGAGTTGCGGGTAACCGCCTCAACACTGTCAGCTATGGCAAGGAACGTCCGATCGAGATTTGCAGCGTTGAGGAATGCTATTCCAAGAACCGCCGCGCGGTGACTGTGCTGACCGGTTCAACTCTGGGGTAAGACGATGCGTATTACAGGATGGGTTTTGGCGGCGGTCATGACGACTGCTGGTGTTGCACAGGCACAGGATCAGCAGACCCTGGCGGATATTCGTCAGGAGCTGACTGTGTTGCATGTGGAGGTTCAGCGTCTGAAGCGCGAGTTTTCCACCACGGGATCGCCCGCACCGAACCTGTCCGGCAGTTCGATCCTGGAACGGGTCGATGCCATTGAGGCCGAATTGCAGCGCCTGACCCGTCAAACAGAACAGTTGAACCAGCGGGTGCAGAATATTGTTACCGACGGCACCAATCGCATTGGTGATCTGGAATTCCGGCTGGTCGAATTGGAAGGCGGAGATTTGTCGACGCTGGAAGAGACCTCAACGCTGGGTGGTGACGCAGCGACCACGGAAACAGGTCCGGTAAACGTTGTAACACCCCCGTCATCGGATCAGGGTGAGCTGGCCGTTGGTGAGCGTGAGGATTTTGACGCGGCCTCAAAAGCTTTGGCTGATGGCGAATTTCAGACTGCGGCTGACCTGCTTGCGCAATTCGAAACATCCTATCCCGGCAGTCCCCTTGCCCCTGAGGCCAATCTGAAACGTGGTCATGCGCTGGAAGGTCTTGGCGATACTCGCGAAGCGGCACGTGCGTTTTTGGCCAGCTTCACTGGCGATTCTGAGGGCGCATTTGCACCAGAGGCCTTGTATGAACTGGGCGCAGCGCTGGGGCGTCTGGGGCAGACCGATCAGGCCTGCATCACGCTCAACGAAGTTGGTGTGCGCTTTCCTTCTGCACCGGCGTTTGCCAATGCTACACAAGAGATGTCCGCGTTGGGGTGTTCTTGAGCCGTCACTCCGACAAGTTGCTTGAAGAACTTCGCGCCCGGTTGCCCGAAAACTTGCCGCGCAAATTGGGTGTAGCGGTCTCGGGCGGCGGGGATTCCGTGGCCCTGATGCATCTGTTGCATGAGGTCGCACAGACCCAAACGACTACTCTTTTTATCGTTACCGTTGATCATGGGTTGCGGCCCGAGGCTGCACAGGAGGCTGAGAGTGTATCTCGGCAGGCCTCTGCCTTGGGTCTGTCGCACGAGACGTTGCGTTGGGCGGGCTGGGACGGGGTCGGCAACATGCAGGATCAAGCGCGACAGGCGCGGTATAGCTTAATGAGCAACTGGGCAAGAGACCGTGGAATTGATGCCATCGCCTTGGGACATACAGCAGATGATCAGGCGGAAACTCTGCTGATGCGCTTGGGGCGATCCTCTGGTGTCACTGGCCTGTCCGGCATGTCGGCATGTCGTCAACTGGATGGCCTGACACTGCTGCGTCCGATGCTCGGGATGACCCGAGACGCCCTGCGTGCCTACTTAATTGAGAACAGCGCGTCATGGGTCGAAGATCCTTCGAATCAGGACACACGTTTCGACCGGATCAAGGCGCGTGACGCCCTGTGCGGCCTCGAACCCTTGGGAATTGATGCGCTTTCATTGTCTCGGGTGGCAGACAATCTGGCGCAGGCACATGTGGCGTTGGGGGTGTTTGCGCAGGAATCCGCGCGGAACGTGGCGCAGGTTGTTCAAAGTGACGTGAAGGTGGACAGGGTCGGTTTCTCCGCGCTGCCCAAAGAAATCCGCCGCCGTGTTCTGGTTGGGATTCTCGCCTGGATCGTGGGACAGGGATATCCCCCACGTCAGGCCGCGGTCGGGCAAGCGATGGATGCTTTGGCGAAAGGACGGGCCGGTTCGGTTGCTGGGTGTCTTTTGGTTCCAAAAGGTGAGAGTGTTTGGATTTGCAGGGAATTTAGGGCCGTGCAGGACCAGATGATCGCACCCGGCGAGGTATGGGATGGAAAATGGCGCGTCAGCGGGCCCGCAACTGTCGGTGCTGAAATCCGCGCCTTGGGCGATGACGGGTTGCGACAGGTGCCGGAATGGCGCGAAACAGGACGCCCCCGACTTGCTCTGAGCGCAACACCTGCTGTCTGGAAGGGCGAATCGGTGCTGGCTGCTCCGCTTGCGGGCCTGACGAACGGATGGCAGGCCGACATTGCACCGGAATGGCCTGAGTTCTACGCATCTTTTTTATCGCATTGAACATACCACAATCCTCTCTATTTTAAGAGGTAACTTGGCAGCTTCTCACCTGCCGGAACTTTTGGGAGATTTTCCTTGGGCAACGCTCGCAATATCGCGTTTTGGGTCGTTCTGTTTCTGCTTATTCTGGCACTGTTCAATCTGTTCAGTGGATCAGGCGGAACGCTTCAGAGCAACGAAAGAACTTACTCCGACTTTGTCAGCGCCGTGCAAAGCGGTGAAGTCAAGAAAGTGACATTGGATGGCGAGCAGATTCGCTACACCACTGAAAGCGGTGCAACTTATGTCACGATCAAACCGACCGACGCCGAGGTAACAAAGCTGCTGATCGACGAGAACATCCCTGTTCAAGCGGTCAAGCAACAGCAGTCAGGCTTCCAATCCTTCCTGATCACGCTTCTGCCTTTCCTGCTGCTGATTGGCGTCTGGGTTTATTTCATGAACCGGATGCAGGGCGGCGGCAAAGGCGGCGCGATGGGCTTTGGCAAATCCAAGGCCAAGATGCTGACCGAAAAGCATGGCCGTGTGACCTTTGATGACGTGGCCGGCATTGATGAGGCCAAGGAAGAACTGGAAGAGATCGTTGAATTCCTGCGCAACCCGCAGAAATTCAGCCGTCTTGGCGGCAAGATCCCAAAAGGCGCGTTGCTGGTTGGCCCTCCGGGTACCGGTAAGACGCTGCTGGCTCGCGCGATTGCGGGTGAGGCGGGTGTGCCGTTCTTCACCATTTCGGGTTCCGATTTTGTTGAAATGTTCGTGGGTGTCGGTGCAAGCCGAGTGCGCGACATGTTCGAACAGGCAAAGAAGAATGCGCCCTGTATCGTCTTTATCGACGAGATCGACGCCGTGGGCCGCCATCGTGGTGCCGGTTATGGCGGGGGTAACGATGAACGCGAACAGACCCTCAACCAGTTGCTGGTAGAAATGGACGGGTTCGAAGCCAACGAAGGTGTGATCATTCTGGCCGCGACCAACCGTAAGGACGTTCTGGACCCCGCGCTGCTGCGTCCGGGCCGATTCGACCGCAACGTGACTGTTGGTAACCCGGACATCAAAGGTCGTGAGAAGATCCTGGGCGTGCATGCGCGCAAGACACCGCTTGGTCCCGATGTCGACCTGCGCATCATCGCGCGCGGGACGCCGGGCTTCTCGGGTGCTGATCTGGCCAACCTCGTGAACGAGGCCGCGCTGATGGCCGCCCGCGTTGGTCGTCGCTTTGTCACCATGGAAGATTTCGAGAACGCCAAGGACAAGGTGATGATGGGGGCCGAGCGGCGCTCGATGGTGCTGACACAGGACCAAAAAGAAAAGACTGCCTATCACGAAGCTGGTCATGCCGTTGTTGGTATGTCCCTGCCGCTGTGCGATCCGGTCTACAAGGCGACGATCATTCCGCGCGGCGGTGCGTTGGGCATGGTTGTCAGCCTGCCCGAGATGGATCAGTTGAACTACCACCGCGATGAGTGCGAGCAAAAGCTGGCAATGACGATGGCCGGTAAGGCCGCCGAAGTTATCAGATACGGTGAAGATCACGTTTCGAACGGTCCGGCTGGTGACATCATGCAAGCCAGCCAGCTGTCGCGCGCCATGGTGATGCGCTGGGGTATGTCCGACAAAGTCGGTAATATCGACTATGCCGAGGCGCATGAGGGCTATTCAGGCAATACCGCCGGATTCTCGGTTTCCGCCAATACGAAGGAAATGATCGAGGAAGAGGTTAAGCGCCTGATCCAGCAAGGATATGAGCGCGCGCATCAGATTCTCACCGAAAAGAATGAGGAATGGGAGCGTTTGGCACAGGGCCTGCTGGAGTATGAAACTCTGACCGGTGAGGAGATCAAGCGCGTCATGAATGGCGAATCGCCGACCGAAGGCGACGACGAAGGCGACAAACCGGATGAGGGCAGCGCGCCCAGTGTCACGGCCATTCCCAAGACAAAGGCCAAGAAATCACCGCCCGACGGCGGGATGGAGCCTGAACCGACCACATAGGTACCAAAGACCCGAGCCAAGGCTCGGGTCTTTTCTCTTTTCATCAGGCGTTTGCCGGGCATTATGCCCATTGAACTCCAGCGGAAAAGGGATGCCGGAATGCCATTTTTGCGTGAAACGGAATACGTAGGCGAAGCGGTCTGGCTGGGTTATGTCCCTGCCGGGCAGTCGCTTCGGGCTGAATCGGTCCAGGCATTGGATTTAGATTTTGACGGAGCGTCAGGAGAACGACACGCGGGGTTCAATCGAGCATCCTGCGTGCGGGTCAAAAACCTCTATCCCACAGGAACGGAAATCCGCAACGTACGTCAGTTGTCGGTTCTGTCAGTGGAAGAGCTTGACCAGATCGCGCAAGAGATAGGTCTGGACGTGTTGGACCCTTCATATCTCGGCGCGTCAATCGTACTAAAGGGTATTCCTGATTTTTCACATATCCCCCCGTCGTCGCGTTTGCAGGTCAGCGGTGGTCTGACGATAACCGTGGACATGGAAAACGCGCCTTGCGTATTGCCAGGGCGCGAAATCGAGGCGGACCAGCCTGGGCACGGCGTTGCGTTCAAACCTGCGGCGGTTGGGCGTCGGGGCATCACCGGCTGGGTCGAACGTCCCGGACGTGTTCAGGTGGGAGATCAGTTGAATTTATTTGTTCCCGATCAGCCCGACTGGACTCCTTAGTCCGCTTTGGTTTCCGATTAGAAACCCCTGAAACGGCCTTACGACGCTTCACGACACCAGAATGTCGGAATCCATGGCTATTGAGATTGTACACAAGGGTATGGATGCGCAGCGCCGGCGTTCTGCGTCGGCTATGCACGGTATTCAATTAAGGACCCCGGCCAATGAGCTACAAATCCGACATCGAAATCGCTCGTGAAGCGAACAAAAAGCCGATTCAGGAAATCGGTGCCAAGATCGGCATCGACTCTGCGGATCTGCTGCCTTACGGCCACGACAAAGCCAAAGTCAGCCAGGACTTCATCAACTCGGTTCAGGACCGTGAAGACGGCAAACTGATCCTCGTGACCGCGATCAACCCAACCCCGGCAGGTGAAGGTAAAACCACCACGACCGTTGGTCTGGGTGACGGCCTGAACCGCATCGGCAAGAACGCGATGATCTGTATCCGCGAAGCCTCGCTTGGCCCGAACTTCGGCATGAAGGGTGGCGCTGCAGGTGGCGGTTACGCACAGGTTGTTCCGATGGAAGAAATGAACCTGCACTTCACCGGCGACTTCCACGCCATCACCTCGGCTCACTCGCTTCTGTCGGCGATGATTGACAACCACATCTATTGGGGCAACGAAGCCGAGATCGACGTACGCCGCGTTGCATGGCGTCGTGTGGTCGACATGAACGATCGCGCCCTGCGTCAGATCACGGCGTCTCTGGGTGGTGTTTCGAACGGCTTCCCGCGTGAGACTGGCTTTGACATCACCGTGGCGTCCGAAGTCATGGCGATCCTGTGCCTGGCCAATGACCTGAAAGACCTGGAAAAGCGTCTGGGCGACATCATCGTTGCTTATCGCCGGGACAAAACCCCGGTCTATTGCCGCGACATCAAGGCCGAAGGCGCGATGACTGTTCTGCTGAAAGATGCCATGCAGCCGAATCTGGTGCAGACGCTGGAAAACAACCCGGCGTTTGTCCACGGTGGGCCCTTCGCGAACATCGCGCATGGCTGTAACTCGGTTATCGCAACCAAGACCGCGCTGAAAGTCGCTGACTATGTTGTGACCGAAGCTGGCTTTGGTGCCGACCTTGGTGCCGAGAAGTTCATGAACATCAAATGCCGCAAGGCGGGCATCGCACCGTCGGCTGTTGTTCTGGTCGCCACCGTACGCGCGATGAAGATGAACGGCGGCGTTGCCAAGGCTGATCTGGGTGCGGAAAACGTCGACGCGGTCAAGTCGGGCTGTGCCAACCTGGGCCGTCACATCGAGAACGTGAAGTCCTTCGGTGTACCGGTTGTCGTCGCCATCAACCACTTCGTCACCGACACCGATTCCGAGGTGCAGGCAGTCAGCGAGTATTGTGCCGAGCATGGCGTCGAGGCGGTTCTGTCACGTCACTGGGAACTGGGCTCGGAAGGGTCCGCCCCGCTGGCCGAGAAAGTTGTTGAAATCGTCGAAGGTGGCAGCGCCAACTTCTCGCCGATCTACCCCGACGACATGCCGCTGTTCGAGAAGATCGAAACTGTCGCCAAGCGCATCTATCGCGCGGACGAGGTTCTGGCCGACAACAAGATCCGCAACCAGCTGCGCGAGTGGGAAGAAGCAGGCTATGGCAATCTGCCGGTCTGCATGGCGAAAACTCAGTATTCGTTCTCGACCGACCCGACCCTGCGCGGCGCACCGACCGGCCACTCGGTTCCGGTGCGTGAGGTTCGCCTGTCCGCAGGTGCCGGTTTCATCGTGGTTGTCTGCGGTGAGATCATGACCATGCCTGGTCTGCCTCGCAAACCGGCTGCTGAAACCATCTGCCTTAACGACGCAGGTGAGATCGAGGGCTTGTTCTAAGCCGCTTTTTGAACCATCTCGTGGTCCGGGGATTCATTCCCGGGCCATGAGGAGATGATAATGCCCACTCTGACACCGCCCCAGCACTGTAGCACGATGCAGGACCTGCGGGTTGAGATCGACAAGCTGGATCGCCAACTGATCGAGATGCTGGTGACACGCGCCAGCTATATCGACCGAGCGTCTCAGCTTAAGCCGGGTGAGGGCCTTCCGGCCCGAATACCGGCCCGCGTCGAAGAGGTGGTGCAACGTGTGCGCGCAAGCTCGGACGCGCTGGGGATGGACCCGGATCTGGCTGAAAAGCTGTGGCGTATTTTGATTGACTGGTCGATTGCGCGCGAAGAGCGCGTGATCGGCATCGACTGACTGATCGGGCGCTTTGTGCGCCCGATCTGTTTTTTGAAAGAAGGGATCGAAGAATGGTAGCTCAGGTTATCGACGGTAAAGCCTTTGCCGCGAAAGTACGCGGGCAAGTGGCCGATCAGGTCGCAAAGCTGAAAGAAGAAAACGGCATCACCCCCGGCCTGGCCGTGGTTTTGGTCGGCGAAGACCCGGCCAGCCAAGTCTATGTCCGCTCAAAGGGCAAGATGACTGTCGAAGTCGGTATGAACTCATACGAGCACAAGCTGGATGTGGAGACCTCGGAAGAGGATCTGCTGGCGTTGATCGACAAACTGAACAACGACCCTGCGGTTCATGGCATTCTGGTTCAGCTGCCGCTGCCCAAACACCTGAACGAAGATCTGGTGATCAACTCAATCGACCCGGCCAAGGATGTCGATGGCTTCCACATCTCGAACGTGGGCCTGCTGGGCACCGGCCAGAAATCGATGGTGCCCTGCACACCGCTGGGCTGTCTGATGATGCTGCGCGACCACCATGGCTCGCTGTCGGGCATGGACGCAGTTGTAATCGGCCGCTCGAACATCGTGGGCAAGCCGATGGCGCAGCTTTTGCTGGGTGACAGCTGCACGGTGACCATCGCGCACTCGCGCACCAAGGACTTGCCCGACGTCGTGCGCCGTGCTGACATCGTTGTAGCCGCTGTAGGCCGTCCTGAGATGGTGCCGGGTGACTGGATCAAGGAAGGTGCCACGGTGATCGACGTGGGTATCAACCGCATCGAGCGCGACGGCAAGAACAAGCTGGTAGGCGACGTGGATTACGCCAGCGCGGCTGAGCGCGCGGGTGCGATCACTCCGGTTCCAGGTGGCGTAGGTCCGATGACCATCGCATGCCTGCTGGCCAACACATTGACCGCCTGCTGCCGCTCGAACGGCCTGCCAGAGCTTGAAGGCTTGACGGCATAAACACCTCAGGTCGGGCCGTTCTAATCGGCCCGACACTGCACGCGGGGTCAATATGACTGGCCCGGCTGGCCAGAGACGTCGTGGCCACGAATCCGGATTGGGTTTTACAGCTTGAAAAATCGTGATATTCCTGTTTTCTCGTTTGTTTACAGGTCACAATGCCTTAGTGTCGTTCGCGCTTGGGTTAAGCACATTCAAAAGCAGTATGACGTCAAAACTAAGTACGATACGAAGTGCATGTACTCCGCAGCGAGTGACAGCGGGCGTGGTATTCCTTCCCTTGCTGGCATATGCGTTTCCGCCCTTTCTTGCGTTTGAACTGAGCTTTGGGTTGCGGCTTTTGTTTTGGACCGGGGTCATGGTTCTTGCACTTACGGTGACGGGGCTGGCCCGAAAACTCATGCAAAACAATCCTGCTTTGTTAAGAATTCCCCTTCGCGATCTGGCTTACGCTGGGTTGATCCTCGCGTTGTTTACGCCCTCGCTATGGCTGCTGGCCTGGATTCTGTTTACGTTTGGGGGGCAGATGGCTCCGGGTGCGCAAACGGTTGCCGTCTATGGGGCGCTGCTGGCCGCAGGCTTGGTTTTTGTACAACGCAATGACCTAACCACTGCGAAGGCAGCCGTGCCTAAGGCGGAACAGCCACGCCTTGTCAGACGCCTTCCAGCCGGCTTTGACGGTCAGATCTATCGCCTTACCGTGCGGGATCATAACGTGGATGTAGTGACCTCGGATGGGATATTCACACTCCGGTCGCGATTCACGGACGCCATTGCCGAGATGGAGCCGGTTCCGGGTCATTGTTCGCATCGCTCACATTGGGTGACAGACGCCGCGATCGTGGGTGTCGAGAAAACAGGCGGCAAGACCTTTCTTAAGCTGGTCAACGGCGATCTGGTTCCGGTCAGCCGCAAGTATAAACCGATGTTGGAACAGGACGGTTTGATCTGACGCTAGCGCGGCATTGGAATCATCTGCGGGTGCGGGCCGGTCAGAATAGCCATGGCGTTCTGGTCCATGAGGTCCGCCAGAACTTGATCAGAACTGCGCAACCCACCTGTGAAAGCGCCGTAGGCAGGCAGGATCAGCCTTTTTTGATCCAATAGAAAGGCGGGTCGTGAAATGTGCCGCCCTTTTACCCTGATCCGCGCTTTTGGATGATAATGGCCGGAAACCTCTCCTTGCGCTCGGCCCTCTGCGATATGGCGAAAGACCATTGGACCGCAGCGCCATTCGAATAGATGGGTGCCGCCCAGCTCAATCGGTCCGGGGTCGTGGTTACCTTCGATCCATATCCATTTGCGTCCGGCCTGCAAGGCCGCGATCCGAAGTTTTTCGGTTGTAGGCAACGCTTGCGCGGCTTCAAGGTCGTCAAAGCTGTCACCCAGACACAGTACAGTTTCGGCGTTGGTGCGCTCCAAGTCACTCGCCAACCGATCCAGCGTCTCTCGGATGTCGTAGGGGGGCAATGCAGGCCCACCGCGCCGCGCCATACGTTCGGATTTACCCAAGTGCAGGTCTGAGATACAAAGCAACTGGCGCTCGGGCCACCACAGAGCACCGGAAGGTAAAGCGCCGAGGCGCTGACCTGCAAAGGAAAACTCGCACACGTTCATGATCCGTTCTTGGCGTGTTTTTATGCCCGACGCAAGAGGATCAAAGCTGATCGAGCCCGGTTGTCTGCAACAGGCGCGCGCTTTCTTCGGCCAGCAGGCGTTCCTCTGCCGCGCCTTTGACCGGCACTTTTCCGACCTCAAGGAACAGTGGGGCGGACAGGGGTGAGATGCGATCCAGCCGTAGCAGATCAATACGGTCGCCGATCCGGTCCAGCATCGTTTCAATCCGACCAAAATCGACCAATCCGCGCATGGCTTCTTCGCGGGTGATCTGCATAAGCAAGTGATCCGGGTCGTATTTCAGCAGGGCATCGTACAGAATATCCGATGAAAACGTAGCCTGCCGCCCGCTTTTGCGTTGCCCGGCCGTGTTGCGTTCGATCAGACCCGCTATGGTGGCAGAGGCGCGAAATGTGCGTTTCATCACGGCGTTGCCAGCCAACCAAGTGTCCAGCCCGTCGCGCAGCGCGTCGCGTTGAAACAATGGCGTAGGATCGGTGACCGCATCCAGCCCCCAGATAAGCGTTGCGTAATCTGTCGCAACAAAGCCCATCGGGGCCAGGCCGGTATCCTCCATCCGTTTGGTCAGTAGCAGACCCAGTGTTTGCTGCGCGTTGCGACCGGCAAAACCGTATACGCATAGATGTTCCCGACCGTCGCTTGGAAAGCTCTCGATCAGCAGACGGTCGCGCTGAGGCAGGCGCGAGATCTGGCGCTGCAAGGCCAACCATTCCGCGGTATGCGGTGGCAATTGCGGCCAATCCTTTTGGGCAAACATGCGCAGAATACGGTCGCTGAGCTGGGTGGAGGTCGCAAATTTCGTGCCCGAGAAGGTCGCGATCTTGGGCTTGCGATCGGCGCGACGGCTGACCTCAACCACCATTTCACGCAGGCCTTCATACCGCACGATTTGCCCGCCGATCAAAAAAGTGTCGCCGGGCGTCAGCGAGGCTGCAAAAGCTTCTTCGACCTCTCCCAACGGCTTGCCACCCCGGCTGCGCCTCAGGCGTACCTTGAGGGTGTCCGTGTCCTGAATCGTTCCTAAATTCATACGAATGCGCGACGCTGCACGTGGATCGCGCAACTGCCACTTGCCATCCGCGCGTCTTTGCAGCCGTTGCCAGCGGTCATATGCCCTCAGGGCGTAACCGCCGGTGGCACAGAAATCGACGCATGCGTCAAACTCGGGCCGGGTCAGATGCGCATAAGGCCCCGCAGCAGTCATTTCGACGTACAGATCGTCGGCGTCAAACGGTCCGGCGCAGGCCGCAATCAGGATGTGCTGACACAAGACGTCTCGGGGGCCGGGGCCGCGGGGTTCTCCGTCAAGTTCATGGGCCTTTGCGGCCTCAAGTGCGGCGACGCATTCAACCACTTCAAATCGGTTGGCAGGCACCAGCAGCGCCTTGGAAGGAGCGTTATAGCGGTGGTTGGCCCGCCCGATCCGTTGCACCAGACGTTTGACATTCTTGGGTGCTCCGATCTGGATTACCAGATCCACATCGCCCCAGTCGATGCCCAGATCCAAAGAACCGGTGCAGACGATGGCGCGCAAATCCCCCCGGACCATCGCTGCCTCGACCCGTTCGCGTTGCTGGCGGTCGAGACTGCCGTGATGGATGCCAATGGGCAGGCCGTCTTCATTGGCCAGCCACAGGTTGTGAAAAAAAATCTCAGCTTGTGCGCGCGTATTGTGAAAAATCAGCGTGGTTTTGTGTTGCCGGACGTGCTCCAGCACCGCCGGGATTGCATAAGCCGCGCCACCGCCGGACCAGGGCGGCATCTCGACCGTTTCCAACATGCGGATATCCGGGTCCGGGCCGGGATCTGCCTGCACGATCTGGCAGGGACCCGGGTGGCGGGTCAGAAAACGGGCAATTGCATCGGGGTCTTCTACAGTGGCTGACAAGCCAACGCGACGTAGATCGGGGTTGAGGCGTTGCAGTCGCGCCAAAGCCAGCATCAACTGATCGCCGCGTTTGCTTTCGGCCAGAGCATGGATTTCATCCACAATGATCCGCTGCACGCCATCGAACATGCGTGAAGCATCTTCGTACGAGGTCAGCAGTGCGAGGCTTTCAGGTGTGGTCAGCAGGATATGGGGCGGGTCGACCCTTTGACGTTTCTTTTGCGTGGCCGAAGTGTCACCGGTGCGATCCTCGATCCGGATTGGCAGGCCGATCTCGTCCACCGGAGAGCGCAGGTTACGTTTGATATCGGCCGCCAGCGCCTTGAGCGGTGAAACATAGATCGTGTGCAATCCGCTATGGGCACCGTCAGCCAGCTGCACCAGAGAGGGCAGAAACCCGGCCATAGTCTTGCCGCCGCCGGTCGGGGCGATCAGCAAGGTCGCTTGGTCATGCGCCCGGTCGAACATCTCTTGTTGATGCGGGTGAATGGACCAGCCTTTGGTGGAAAACCACGCGCCAATCGAAGCGGGAATCTGCGTCATGAACACAGATTACTCGCCCATAGGAGGGATTGGCAGGGCGTTATTTGACGATTTTCTCGTCTTTTACGAACATGTTGGCCCAGGCGCGCTCGATCAGGTCGGGGCTCATCTGATAGGGGATGCCTTCGAACTCGCAGATCGAGATCATCTGATCGATCAGGAAGATCGGTTGATAGTTGGCGTAGATGTTGTTGATGGTCGGGTATTTGACCTTCAGCAGGTGCACCAGTGCCGCCTCATCCAGCGGCATTCCGCGTTTGCGGGCCACCATGGCAAAGATCTTCAGGAAGTTTTCCTGGTTTGGGCCGTCGATCTTGATCTTGAAGAAGATCCGGCGCAGGGCGGCTTGGTCGAAGATCTCGTTCGGGTGGAAGTTGGTCGAGAAGATAACAAGCGTGTCGAAGGGCACCTCGAACTTTTCGCCCGATTGCAGGCCGAGGATATCCTTGTTCTCTTCCAGCGGAACGATCCAACGGTTGACCAGAGCCTGCGGCGGTTCGGCCTGACGGCCAAGGTCGTCCACGATGAAGATGCCGCCGGTCGACTTCAACTGCAACGGGGCCTGATAAGTTCGGGCGGTCGGGTTGTAGACCAGATCCAGCATGCTCAGCGACAGTTCACCACCGGTCACAACCGTGGGTCGTTCACATTGCACATAACGCGAATCGAAACGTTTGCGGCGGCGCAGGCTATTGGGATCATCGGGCTCCTGTTCGATCGCGGTGTGTACGATCGGGTCATAGACCGTGATCACCTGACCCGCATATTCAATGGCGTAAGGCACATAGACATTGTCCCCCAGCGCGTCGCGGATACCGTTCGAGATCGAGGATTTACCGTTGCCCGGAGGGCCATACATCAGAATCGACCGGCCGGCGCTGACCGCAGGGCCCAGGTGGTCCAGCAGGCTGTCGGGCAGAACCAGATGACCCATTGCACCAACCAGTTGTTCCCGTGTGACCTGAATGTTCCGTATCGACTGGCGTTTGACTTGCTCGCGGTAAACATCGAGCGGCACGGGCATCGCGCCGAAATATTCTGACTGGCTCAATGCGTCCAACGCGCGGGCTTTGCCTGCATCGGTCAACTGATAGCCCATTTCGTTACCGCTGTTGGCATTCAGTGTCCCGGTCGCCTCAAGCAGCTTCTGGTCGCGTGCGATGTCGACCAGCTCTTGCGTGACCGAACCGGGCAGACAGATTGCCTCTGCGATTTCGGAAACGGTGCTGGCGTTTTTGCGGAAGACGGTCTTCAGCAGAATGTCCCGCATCATTACCAGCGGAAGTCTCATTTCACCCAATCCCTTGGGGGTAGGGGGGGCCATAACAGAGGAAGTCTGCATATTCATGCGCGTTGCTCGTTCATCAAAATGTCACGCCAAATGCCCGAAAGTGGGCGGTTTGGAGGAAAAATGACCCAGCTTTGTGGCGGGACAAAGGCAATGGCAAGGCGTGCTGATGATAGTTTACGATCCGAGAACAGTACCCAAAATCAAATACATGGCCAGTGTCCCAGCCAGAGCCAGCCCCATTGGAAACTGCTTGCCGCGATCCCAGCTTTCCCAATGTGGTGCGATGGCCCGGAGAGGGGTGTGTTTGGCCAGTCGGTGTGTGATAACAGCGGCCAGAATACAGGCGGTCAAGATCATTACCATCACCTTGAGATCACCCAGCCAGACAAAGGCTGATGCTGCGGCCATGAACTTTGCGTCGCCGGCACCCATGGCACCTGACGCGTTCAGGATGATGCCCAAAAGCAAGACAACAACGATATGAAGCAGCTGCCAGACATAAATAGGCAACGACACGGAATACGGACCAAGATGACCGCCCAGCCAGCCCGTGGACCAGGGCGGGATCGCAATCAGGCCGACCACAACAAAGACCAATGCCAATGCATAGACGGCATGGTTCTTGATCCGCATTTCACGCATATCGGTGAAAGCAACGTAGAAGCAAATCGGCAGCACGAACGGCAGAAACCAAGCCGCAGCGGCTGCGGGGATGTGCATGTATCAGGCCCCTTCAAGCGCGCGAAGCGAACGCACCGCCTCGTCGAAGTGCTGCGGGTGGGTGGAAATGGCTTCGCGGAACAGGTTCTTGGCGGTTGTGACATCGCCCTGCTTGACCGCTGAAATCGCCATCGTATTCAGCAAGCGGGCACGCTCGACCTGTGTCATTGGAACGACGGGCAGGTTATAGTTGCCCTGCGCTGAACGGGCCAGAACCAGATTGTTCTTGGCGGTGAACAGAGAATTGTCCTGACGAATAGCGTCGGAGAACAGGCGCTCGGCCTCGGCATATTGGCCCCGGGTCAGTTTCGAATAACCCCAATTGTTCATCACGCTGCCCGGACGGGTGGTCAAACCGATGGCTGTTTCATAGAAATGATCGGCCCGCTTCCAATCTTTGCGGGAGTCCGCGACCACGGCTTCAAGGCGATAGCGTTTGAAGGTCTCGAATGTCGGAGGAACTGAATCCAGAACGGTCTTTGCCTGCGTCCAATCACCACTGCGCACCAGCGCATCCGCATACTCGACCTTGTCCGCGGCGTTCGTGCCCTTCATCGTTGTCACGCGCTTCCAGGCGGCTGCGGCCTCGGTCGTCCGTTTGGCTCGGCCCAGCGAAATGGCCAGCCCTCGCTGAAGATCGATCCGGTCCGGATTCTTGAGCGCGGCCCCATGAAAATAGGTCACGGCCTCATTCGGGTCGGCGGCGCTTAGCAGAACTTCGTTCAGATTGGTTTCGTCAATGACGTTCACCTCTTGAAAGGTGCGTTCAACCTTTTCCTCTTCGGTTTCCTTTGCACAGGCCGAAAGGACCAGACCGCTGACAATGACAGCCGGAATCAAGAATTGCTGGCGCATTTTTTGCGTCCTTTACTGCTCTTTCCTCAATTCTGGATCTTGCGGAGCGTAAATTGCCCGTCGCCCTGCTGTTCCAGTGTGTATTCTTGTTCTTGAGGAGCAGTATTAACAGGATTTTCCATTTTTGCGAGAGCTAAGCGCAGATTGTCCCGGATTGCGTCACTTTCGCCATTGTCCAGTGCAAATGCCCTTTGAAAAACCTGCGCGGCCTCGGGGTATTCCTGTTTTTCCATCAACAGGACGCCGAGATTGTTCCAGGCGACGGGCCAATCCGGCTCATCTTCGACCGCGCGTCGCAGGAGTTTTTCAGCCTGGCCTAAGCGCCGCAAGCCAAGATTGGCTGTTCCCAAAGAGGTCAGGACCTGCGTTGTCATACCCTGATCCAGTGCCGCGCGGGAAAAGGATTCCAATGCCAGTTCGTATTCCCCGGCGGCCATCAACCTGTTTCCGACCGTTATGCTGTCTTCAGCTTGCCCCTTATTATCGACGCCTGGCGCATCCAGTGCATCGGGGGACACCCCTTCCGTGCAGGAAGCCACCACGGCGCAAACCATGGTGGCTTTGAGGATACGGCGAAACCCCACAGGGAAGCACCTGAATTCAGCTTTCATAGGGTTCTATCCGCCCTAGCGACCAAAACTCGAAATGACGTTTGCCGACGGACCGACCAGAATGATCAGCAGTGGCGGCACTGTCAGCATCATTGTGACAAGAGTCATCTTGGTCGGCAACTTGTTCGCAGCCTCTTCGGCGCGCATGACCCGTTTATCGCGCATCTCGCCGGCATAAACCCGCAGAGCTTCGGCAATCGATGTACCGAATGTGGCCGATTGGATCATCACGGTTACAAAAGAGGTCACATCCTGCACCCCGCACCGCGTGCCAAAGTCCCGCAGAACATTATCTTTGTCCTTACCAGCCTTCATTTCGTGGGCGACGATTTCGAACTCCTGGGCAATTTCCGGGTAAGAGGAACTCATTTCGCTGGCGACACGCACGATGGCCTGATCCAGAGATTGTCCGGCTTCGACGCAGACCAACATCAGGTCAAGCGTGTCCGGAAAGCCTGCGGTGATCGCTTCCTGCCGCTCGGCCACGCGGCGTGTGATCCAGTACTTGGGGGCAAAATAGCCAATTGCGGCGGGAACAAACACCCGGATCATCATCTGTTGACCGGTGAACTCCTGATCACCGGCCAGAACTGTGATCAAGAGAATGCCAACCATGATGCCAGCAATCCCCAGCGCAAACTGCGCAAAATGAAAGAAACGCACCGAGTCCTTTGATCGGTACCCGGCCTGACGCAGCTTCAGCTCGACCGCCGAATACTCCTCCTCGTTCTTGGGCTCAAGGAAGTTCGCGAATTTCTCAAGTTGTTCGTTGCGGCCGGAATTGCGCAGACGCTCTTTCTTGTCCTTGGGCTGCCTTTTAGGGGCGGCGTTCGACCTCTGCAGCTTCTTCAGCGGGTCTTCAGGCTGATTCACCATCAGCAACACGGCCACGATAATCAGAAGCAAGCCGAGGACGCCTACAGCTATGAGGGGTCCGAATTCACCCAGGTTCTGGGTCAAAAGGTCATTGATGCGCGTCAGAAATTCCATTGGCTTTCCTCAGACCTTGATGTTGGTGATGATCTTCATGACGATCAGGTTCAGCGTCAGAAGTATGCCGACGACGAAACACGCGGGGATAAACCAAGGGTGGTCCATAACGTCGTCGTAGTATCCAGGGTCTTTGACCAAGATGAAAATCAAACAGGCGACAGGAAAGCCGGACAGGAACTTGCCTGACCACTGCGCTTCGGCAGTGATGGCTTTCACGCGGCGGAACAGGCGGAAGCGCGCGCGGATCACCTGTGCCAAACCTGCCAGAATCTCAGCTAGGTTACCGCCTGATTGTTGTTGAATGCCCACAGCCACGGCCAAGAAACGCAAATCCTGATTGTCCAGGCGTTCAGCCATGTCTTTCAGCGCCTCGCCGACCTCGCGGCCATAGGCACATTCGTCGGCGATAACGCCGAACTCAGTGCCCAAAGGGTCTTGGACTTCGTTTGCAACCACTTGAATTGTCGAAACAAACGGGTTTCCGACGCGCAGAGAGCGTACCATCAGTTCAACCGCATCCGGCAGCTGTTCTTCAATCATGCCCATACGTTTCTTGGCTTTGTGGTTGACCCAGGCATAGACGCCACCGATGCCGATGGCGATGGAAATCGCGATGCGCAGAGTCGTGTCCGTCGCGGTGCCGATGCTTAGGCCGACAAAGGCCATCCCAGACACCAGGGCCATAATCATGATCAGTTGGCGTGGAGAGAACGCAATTGCCGCCTTTTGCGCCTTGTCAGCAAGCAACGAATACAGAGGGATGCTCTGCGATTTCATATGCTGCTGCATTTCCTTGCGCAGCTGCTCCAGCACCTGTTCGCGCCCGGCACCCTTTTCCAGCATGTCCAGACGTCGGTTAACCCGGCTGTTCAGGCTGATGGATTTGCCGAAGGCGACAAGATAGATGCCTTCGACCAGGGCAAGGACCCCCACAAAGATGGCGACATAGATGATCACCTCCATAGGCAATTGCATACCCGGTTCTCCTACATTGCGGTTGGGTCGTAGATCGACGCTGGCAGGTCAAAGCCCCACAGACGGAAGCGTTCCGAATAGTGGCTGCGCACGCCGGTTGCTGTGAAATGTCCGATAATCTTGTTGTCCGGTGTCAGGCCAACACGTTGAAAACGAAAGATTTCCTGCATTGATATGACGTCGCCTTCCATGCCGGTGATCTCGGTGATTGAGGTCATGCGGCGCGAACCGTCCTGCAAGCGGCTGGCCTGCACGATCAGGTTCACAGCGGACGAGATTTGACTGCGCACTGCTTTGATCGGCATTTCGATCCCGGCCATCGCGATCATGTTCTCGAGACGCGAAATCCCGTCACGCGCCGAGTTGGCGTGGATCGTGGTCATCGAACCGTCGTGGCCCGTGTTCATGGCCTGCAACATGTCGATCACCTCGGCGCCACGAGTCTCGCCCACGATAATGCGGTCGGGGCGCATACGCAGGGCGTTTTTCAAGCAGTCGCGAGGGCTGACTTCACCTTTGCCTTCGACGTTGGGCGGGCGGCTTTCCATCCGGCCCACGTGGGTCTGTTGCAGCTGAAGTTCCGCCGTGTCCTCGATGGTCAGGATACGTTCGGCATCGTCGATAAAGCTGGACAGGGCGTTAAGCGTGGTGGTTTTACCAGAACCGGTACCGCCAGATACGATCACGTTCAGACGGGTCGAGACCGCCGCTTGCAAATACGCGGCCATTTCTTCGGTGAATGCACCGAAATTGACCAGGTCGTCGATGCCCAGCTTGTCTTTTTTGAACTTACGAATCGAAACCAGAGAGCCGTCAACCGCAACCGGGGGCACCATGGCGTTGAAACGCGACCCATCAGCCAGACGGGCGTCAACATAAGGGTTTGATTCATCAACACGACGGCCCACGGCAGACACGATCTTGTCGATGATCCGCATCAGGTGCTTTTCATCCTTGAAGGTAATGTCGCTGAGTTCCAGCTTACCTTCACGTTCCACAAAGATCTGTTGCGGGCCGTTCACAAGAATATCGTTGACCGTATCGTCCTGGAGCAGAGCTTCAAGCGGGCCGAGGCCGGTCACTTCGTCATACAGCTCTTTGTTCAGCTGCGACCGGTCTTCTCGGTTAAGGACAATGTTTCTTGTTTCCAGAACCTCGCTTGCGATTGCGCTAATTTCTGCACGCAATTCAGCTTCGCCAGCGTTTTCCAAAGCGGCAAGGTTCAGGTTTTCCAACAATTCCCGGTGGAGTTCGATTTTGATCTCGCCCAGCCGCTCTTTACGCTTGCGATCACGGTCAGATCCGGCGAACTCGCCAACTTTCTTCTTATGGGGTTTGCGTGCAACTGCCGTTGTTGTGGGCGCAGCCTCTGCGACGGGCGATGCCGGTTCAGTGGCTTTTGCCGGAGCTTTAACCGGCTGTGCAGCGGGCTGTTTTTTATATCTTGAAAACACGGCAGGTACCCCTTTGCGAAGATGTTAAGCTGCTTCTTCGGCGCTGCTGCTACCAAGGCTGTGAAGCGATTTCGCTAACTTGGCGATTTCCCGGCGCAACGGGTTCTTGGCGGCAGAATTTGCCAATGGCAGACCGTGGTCGCCACTTTGCATGACTGGCTTGCCCCCGTCGGGCAATTGCAGGTCGATTGAGATCCCCAAGCTTTCGCCCATTCGCTTTACGCGGCTTTTCCCATTCAAGTCGGTGAACTTTGGCGCCCGGTTCAGCGCGAAACGCAATTTGTTGAAGGGCAGTTCCTCGGCCTGCAGAGCGCGCTTAAGGCGCAGAGCGTTCTGTGCAGATCGCATATCCAACTCAATCATGGCAAAATACACGTGCGCCGCCTGCAAGACCGTCTCGGACCACAGGACCAGCGTTTTGGGCATGTCGACAATGACATAATCGAAATGCGTGCGCGCCATGTCGATGACGCGCTGGATATCTTCAGGTGTGATAAGATCCAGCGGCACCATGTCGGAAGGCGATGTCAGGACTTGAAGCTTTTCTTCATATGTTTGAAGGGCTTGCGAGAACACCTCGCTGTCCATCGAATCGGTGTCCGACAACATTTCAAACACTGTTTCGCGACGTGGCAGATCCAGATACGTGGAAACAGTACCGTACTGCAGATCGAGGTCGATCAAACAGACAGTGGGGGCATCCTTGTCGGACACACAGGAAAGTTCCCAGGCCAGATTGACGGCCATGGTGGTAGAACCGACGCCGCCGGCCAGTCCCTGAACGACAAACAACGCGCCTTCTTTCGAATCCCCTTTTGCAAGGGGGACCGCAGCGGCCTGGGCCATGGCAACCGGATCGGGTTGCTTCATACGCTCGATGGCTTCCTGCAACTCGCCTTCAGGCAAGGGGTAGGGGACAAACTCGTCAGCGCCCTTGCGCAGCAATTGATGCAGCGAGGCGGGAGTGACGTCTTCAGCAATTAGAACAACTTTGATTTTCTTCTCTTTGGCCTGAGTGATGATCTCACCCATCAAAGAGAGGTTGTCTTCATCTTCGCCATCGATCGCCAACGCGACAAACTCAAGTGTTTCGGCTTCGGGTTGGCTGAAAAAGGCCAATGCTTCTGCAAATCCCAGGTCACCCCATCGTTCGCCTAAAATGGCTTCCATATCTTCGATCAAAAGATCGAAATTCTGGACATCCCGGCTGATGGTGCAGGCCAAAATTGCAGTATTGTCATCTTGCGGCGTCGCGCTGGTCATAAACATTATCCTCGTCGTGAGGGCTCAGCATGTCATATGAACGAAATCCGCCAGTTTGATGTGCTGTCGCCCCGATACGGTCAAATTTGGCCGCAGGTCACCCTATTGTTCACAAAATCGCTTTGAAGTTGGGCGAGAATTGGGCGCAAAAGAACCAATTGTAGGGAAATGGGCGACGATGTCGCCCATTTCGTGCGTATTATTGACCCGCGTCAGCGCCCTCTGTCGCTGTAACCTGTTCAATCGTACTTTTCCAAGTCGCGCTTTCGACATATTCGCGGTAAATTACTTCGGCGTATTTACCGTCCAGCAATTGCGGGTTGCGGTCAACGAAACCTGAAACCTCAGTTACCGTTCTGCGATTGCGGCGGTCCCGGTTCGGTGTTGCGATCAACGGTTGTGTTTTGCCAAAGGACACGACTGCTTCAAGGCGTGAACGTGAGATACCCTGCCGTTCAAGGAAAGCCACGACTGCCTGCGCGCGGCGCATACCCAGGCTTTTGTTGTAGCTGGTCGATCCCACCGCATCCGTATGCCCGTAAACACGGAATCGCGCTTCGGGGAACTGTTTGATCCAGTCGGCTTGTTGCAACAGAACACGTTGGGCCGATGCGTCCAGTTGCGAACTATTGAACGCAAAGTTGACCTGACTTGGCACATCTGCGGCAAAGCGGCGGCCGAGAATCTGAGCATATGTCAGTTCGCCGTTCTGTACCTGGATGTTGTTCAATGTTGCGTTGCCGAATGTTCCAGCATCGATCTCGTATCCGGCCTCGCGCGTACATGCGGCGACAGCGACCGTAAGACCCAGTGTGATGATCCACTTTTGCATTGGTCCGATCCTCCTGATCAATCTAGGACATAGCCGTAGGAACTGCCGAAGTCTTGCCGTGCAACTTCTGATGCCCCTCCGGCGCCAGCACGCTGCGTCCGCGCTACCCTGCCATTGACGAACAGGTCAAATTCGCTGGGCGGTTTGACTCGGTCGGTCGGAAGGGCAAGTGCCTCTCCACGTGTCGGCGTAACTAGGTGCGCAGTGATGATAATCACAAGTTCGCTCTGTTGCCGCTGATAGTTGGAACTGCGGAACAAAGCACCCAGAACCGGTACATCGCCTAGCCACGGCACCTGATTGCTCAGATCTGCAAAATCATCCTGAATGAGCCCTGCAATGGCAAAGCTTTCACCATCGCGCAACTCGATCGTGGTCGTGGTTCGACGGGTGATGAAGCTGGGAACGGAATCCCCGTTGATTGTAAAATCTGAGCTTTGATCAATACTTGAAACTGCTGTTCCCATTTCAAGGTTGATCAGGTCGCCATCTACAACGCGAGGGATGAAATCTATCTCGACACCGAACGCCTTGTACTCGATGGCTACGACACCGTCATCCTGCGGCACGGGAATCGGAACCTCGCCACCCGCCAAAAACGTTGCTTCCTGCCCAGATAGGGCCGACAGATTGGGTTCAGCCAAGCTGCGGGCCAGACCTTTGCTTTCAAGCGCTTCTAGCAACAAGCGAACCTGCGTCGAACCAGCGCCAAACCCGAACAGAATCGCTCCAGTGTTTGTTTGCACGGCCGGGATGTTGTTTGCGAGAGCGTTGTTAAGTGAAAACTGGTTGTTGAGCGAGTTGAAACCACCAGTTACGTCTCCACCGCTGAAACCAAGCGATGCTGTCAGGCTTTTGGCGACGGAGCGGTTCATTTCCGCAAAGCGTACTTTCAGCATGACCTGCTGAACGCCACCGACCGACATCAGATTCGAAACGCGCTCAGGAGCATAGCGTTCAGCCAATTCCAGCGCGCGTGCCAGCTTGGCCGCGCTTGAAATCGTTCCAGACAACACGATGCCATCATTGGCGGTACGAACTTCGATTGGTTCATCGGGAAGAATCTGACGCAGACGTTCCTTGAATTCTGAAACATCGGGCGAGACTCGCACCCGGACGTTGGCCAACAGGTTGCCGGCCCCGTCAAACAGGGTCAGTGTCGTCAGGCCCGGGGCCTTACCCAGAACGTAAATGGTCCGGTCCGAAAGGGATGAGATATCTGCAATGCCCGCGTTGGCAATGCTGAGCTCTGCAAAGGGTTGCTCGCTTTCAACGACGATCGCGCGATTCATAGGGACATCAAGTGTTTCCACCGTGCCCTTCTTCACCACACGCAAAGTTTCAGCCCAGGCGGAATCTCCGACAGGACTTGCTACAAGCGTCAACCCCAGCAGGGTTGCGCTGATCCAGGAACGTAATGTCATGTGACCTGCCTCTCCGATCACGCCTCGTTTTTTGGGTCTTATGCCCTATGGGGAAGGAGACTGCGCGAAATCCGAATTTATTGCAATAATCAATGGTTTCCGGAATTTTCCTTATGTGGAGAAATGGCAACATTCACAAAGAAAAGAGCCGCGCACACGGCGCGGCTCTGATCTTGTAAGGTTCTGAATTGGCGTTAGTTTGTGCAGGGAATGGGCACATTTACGATCTCGCCGCCACGTCTGATGCGGGTCGTGCAAACTTGCTCGACTTGTTTCTCTGGCTCCGGGGCTGCGTCTTGAATGCCAAGCAGCTTGCGCTGGTCGACTTCAATCGTGGATGCAACGGATTCATCTGCGACACCCACCAGTGCCAGGGACAGTCGTCCGGAATTCTGAGCTTGCGCCAGTGCCGCAACCTGTTCCGGTGTAACTGCAACCGTAACCGTCCGTGCAATGGTTGTGTTGGCAACGTCGGAACCGGCTGTCTGGTCGACGGCAATGAGCTGAACGCTGGTTTCGATCAAACGGGTGATGCCGCCGTTGCCGTTGCCTTCCACAGTGCCGCTGGTGCCGGTCCAATAGATGTCAACATTGTCACCCGGCCGCAAAAAGCCCGACACGCCCGAAGCGACGTCAACACTGATCGCAAAGGCGCGCATTCCTTTTTCAAGGCGCGACGTCAGGCCAGCCTTTTCACCGGGTTCGGTGATCTTGACGCCCATGATCGCTTCGTCTTTTTCCATTGTCCTGAGAACAAAACGCTCATTGGGGCCGCTTTCCGGGAACAGTGCTGCGATCTCGGAAAAGGTTCCCTCAGGAATCGCGTTTTCCGGCCAGTCCACGGCGCGGATGTCCTCTTCAGTGAGACGCTCACCGTATTTCAGCAGGCGATTCGAGACATAAACTGTTACCGTGGGGATGACTTCGACCTGGGCATTGGCCAGCGCCTCTTCTGCGGCGAGTCTCTGACGGGCCAGCTCGTTCTGGTAGGCCGAAATATAGTTGCGTGCCATATAGACAGCACCCCCGGCCAGAGCAACGCCGACAATCAGGACAAGTCCGAATACCGCTCGCATGCGAGTACCTCTTCTATTGTTTGGTCGAATTCTTAGCGGCCAAGAGGTCGCTTTGAAACAGCCTAATGCCTAGCCATAAATTGTGTCGAAATGTGGGACAAATATGTCTGATTATCAGATTTCGCGTTATCTTCAGCACAATTTGGCTCAGAAATGTCGTCCATTTGTCTGCTTTCCACCGGAATGCAGACGTCAAAAAAACGCTGCTCCGTTGAGGGGTGCAGCGTTTTTTGTTCAGCCAGCTCGGCACCATGTCGGGAAAAACGGGCCAATACGTAAGCCTGCTGAGCTTTAGTTGGTTCCCTCTGTGACAAGGCCACCGGCTGCGCTGTTTGAGCCGGTGCTGACTACAGAACTACTCATGGCCTCATTGATGTTGCCGCCCATGCCGTCAACGCTTGAGCTGATGACGAGGAAGGTCGCACCCGACAATCCTATGACCACAGCGGTTAATACCACCCAGTCAACTGTCACCGCTCCCGCTTCGTCGGACTTAAACCGATTAAGGAACCTGAGCATGACTTTCTCTCCAATCTATTACGTATGTGTTTTCCGTAGCGTCACCCATAACTGGTTCGCTCGAATGGCGGAAATCGGGCCAAAAATTGATTTTGTTGGAATGGTTGAGGGCTTCGCGCTTTTTGACAGCAATTTTGTGCAGAGACACAGATGCGGGATCGCGGCTTTTTGGGATAAGCGCCCAGCTATTCGTGCTGGTTCTAGCTCAAGTCTTTTGACTTCAAGTGGGTGGTCATGCATCGCAAAAAAAAAGACCGCGCCAAGAAGGCGCGGTCTCGAATTCTTATTAAAGCAGAAGCTTAGTTGGAGCCTGCAGCAGTGATACCACCTGTTGCGGTGTTGCTGCCGGTGCTCAGCGACGCTGCGTTCAGCGCGGTGTTCACATCGGTTGCCAGGCCAGTCGCGCCAGCCGAAATCTGCTGATATGCAACGGCTGCCAAGCCGATGACTGCTGCGGTCAGAACAACCCAGTCAACTGTTACTGCGCCGTCTTCGTCTTTGCGGAAGTTCTTGATGAACTTGATCATGTTACGTCCCTCCTAAAGGATCTAAAAAAGTTTAATGAACCTCGGCGTCTTCCAGAGCTTTCTCTCTCAGTCCGCTCCCGATCGTCTCGGTATGGGACTATGTTTGCCTGTTAGGCGTGGCAGGAATTGGGCCAAACGCAGATTTTTTTTCGTGCAACTTAACTTTTTGGTCATGAAATTTGTAACGCCCTGAAATAAAAAGAAAAAAAATCTCCCTAAGCTGGTTCGCTCATCCTTTGGCGATGCAAAATTGCGTCAAATGAGGCGAAATTGCCCCATTTCGCTTTGTTTTTCTGGCTTTGCGCGAAGATTCGGAGTTCAAATCGCCTAAAAAGAAAACATGAGGCAGGCAAATGACTCTCCGGACCGCACTTCATTGCGCCGGTGTACTGGCGTTTCTTCTATCGGGGCCCCCATCGGTTGGCGCGACCGAGGCTGAACCCCGCGGCGTGTACAAAAGGATCAAGGCCCCCAAACCCGGCGATCGTCCCCGGGTGACGGTGCAGATCACTGCAGAAGAACATGCGACACGCCCTTCAGCACCCAGCACAGGGGCAGAGATATCTGTGCCGGATGTCGTCGCACGGACAGAAGTTGCCCAACCCGTTCAACCAGAGACACAAGCCAAGCGTGATCCCAAAGGGTCGTACAAGGCGTTCTGGGACAGGATATCGCCCGAAATCGGTCAGGGCGGGGCCGGGCGCCTTGATGCGGCTATTTCTGCCCTTGCTGCTACCAGCGTGCGGTCTCCCCGCCTGCAAACGCTTCAGAACATTGCGCAGCAGCAAGGCAAAGAGATCCTGCGTTCAACTGTTGGAACGAATGTCTCACCAGCCCTTGTCCTGGCGGTGATCTCGGTCGAGTCCGCAGGGCGGGTGGATGCGATCAGTTCTGCGGGCGCGCAGGGGCTTATGCAGCTCATGCCGGCCACGGCAGCTCGTTTCGGTGTGAAAGACAGTCTTCAGCCAGCTCAGAACATCGCCGGGGGCGTGAAATACCTTAACTGGCTGATGGAAGAATTCGGGAATGATCCGATTCTGGTGTTGGCCGGGTACAACGCGGGTGAAGGTTCTGTGCGCAAACACAGCGGCGTTCCACCGTACTCAGAAACACGGGATTATGTGCCCAAAGTTCTGGCCGCATTCCAGATCGCAAAGGCCTTGTGTGCCACGCCGCCCGATCTGATTTCTGACGGATGCGTGTTCCAGACCTCAAACTGAATAAGGCCCGCCTTGATCCGGCGGGCCTTGGTTCTTTTAGGAAACGAGTGTCGCTTGTGTAGCCGCGCGCATCTCGTCTTCGCTGACCCCATCAGCCAGTTCGACGATCTTCAGGCCACCTTCGACCACATCCAGCACACCCAGATTGGTGATGATGCGATCGACCACGCCTTTGCCGGTCAGTGGCAGGGTGCATTCCTTGAGGACCTTGCTGTCGCCGTGCTTGTTGGTGTGATCCATCACAACGATCACCCGGCCAACACCAGCGACCAGATCCATTGCACCGCCCATACCTTTCACCAGCTTGCCGGGAATCATCCAGTTGGCCAGGTCGCCTTTCTCATCCACTTCCATTGCGCCCAGAATCGCTGCTGCGATTTTGCCGCCGCGGATCATGGCAAAAGATGTGGCGCTGTCGAAATATGCCGTGCGGGACAGTTCGGTGATCGTCTGCTTGCCCGCATTGATCAGGTCCGGGTCTTCTTCGCCTTCAAACGGGAAGGGGCCCATGCCCAGCATACCGTTCTCGGATTGCAGAGTGATGTCTTTGTCACCCACATAGTTGGCCACCAGCGTCGGAATACCGATGCCGAGGTTCACATACATGCCGTCTTCCAGTTCCTCTGCCGCGCGCGCGGCCATCTGATTGCGGTCCCAGGGCATTATGCTTCCTCCTTCTTGCGGGTGGTGCGCTGTTCTATGCGCTTTTCATGGCTGCCCTGAACGATGCGATTCACATAGATGCCGGGCAGATGAATCGAATCAGGGTCGAGCGAGCCGCGCGGAACGATCTCTTCCACTTCTGCCACGCAGATCTTGCCGCAGGTCGCCGCAGGGACGTTGAAATTCCGGGCGGTCTTGCGGAATACGAGGTTTCCTGTGTCGTCGGCTTTCCACGCCTTGACGATGGCCAGATCGGCAAAGATGCCTTCTTCAAGGATGTAGGTCTCGCCGTTGAAGTCCTTATGTTCCTTGCCATCGGCGATCACGGTGCCAACACCGGTTTTGGTATAGAAGCCGGGAATGCCGGCACCACCCGCGCGCATCCTCTCGGCCAGTGTTCCTTGCGGGTTGAATTCCAGCTCCAACTCACCGCTCAGATACTGGCGCATGAATTCAGCGTTTTCGCCGACATACGAACTGATCATCTTTTTGACTTGCTTCGTCTGCAGCAAGATGCCGATACCGAAATCGTCCACACCGGCATTGTTCGATGCAAAGCTCAGGTCTTTGACGCCCGACTCTTTTATAGCTTCAAGCAACAGTTCCGGAATGCCACACAGGCCAAAGCCGCCCGCGGCGATCAACATACCATCCGTCAGCACCCCATCGAGCGCTTCGGTGGCATTGGCATAGATTTTTTTCATGGAAAACTCCCCCAATGACATGGTGATGGGCAGGTTGTGCCGCCACGTCATTGGGAAGTCAATGAAACCAAGGGGGTGTTGGTATTTCTACCTACTCCGCCGCCTTCTTGGCTGCTGCCTTCTTCTTAGGGGCGGCCTTTTTCTTGGTGCCCTTCTTGGAGGCACGTTCATTCACCAGTTCGATGGCCATTTCCTGGGTTACGTCTTCGGGCTTGATGTCCTTGGGGATGGTCGCGTTGACCTTTTCCCACTTCACATAAGGCCCATAGCGCCCGTCCAGAACCTGCATAGTTCCGCCATCGGGATGCTCGCCCAATTCTTTCAGCGGTTTCGCCGCCGCCCGCCGCCCGCGACCCGGATTGGCACGCTTTTCGGCCAGCATCTCGACTGCGCGGTTCATGCCGATCTCAAACACATCGTTGGGATCCTTGAGATTGGCGTAAACCGGCTTCGCGTCTTCTGGTAGCTGATGCATCAGGTATGGCCCGAACCGCCCGAAATTCGAGCTGATCATGCCACCCTCTGGGTGTTCGCCGATTTGGCGGGGCAGGGACAGCAGCGTCAGCGCCTTGTCCAGATCCATGTCATCCTTGCTCCACCCACGTGGCAAAGAGGCGCGTGGAGGTTTCTTGTTCTCGGGCGTGGGTTCGCCGCGCTGAACGTAAGGACCGAAACGACCGGATTTCAGCCAGATCTCATCACCTGCATCTTCACCCAGCAAGCGTTCTTCACCTTCGGCACCTTCACCTGCGATGGGGCGGGTATAGGTGCATTCGGGGTAATTGCCGCAACCGACGAAACCGCCGGTGCGCGAGGTCTTCAGGTGCAGCTGGCCGTTGCCGCATTTCGGGCAAATCCTCGGATCCGATCCATCCTCGCGTGGCGGATACAACTGCGGCGCCAGTGCTTCGTCCAGCTTGTCCAGCACTTCGGAAATACGCAGCTCGGACGTCTCACCAATTGCAGCCGAAAAATCGCGCCAGAATTTGCCCAACAGGTCCTTGTAGTCACGGTCCCCGGCGCTGACGTCATCCAGCTCTTCTTCCAGATTGGCGGTGAATTCGTAACCGACATATTGCCGGAAGAAATTCAGCAGGAAAATCGTAACGATCCGCCCCTTTTCCTCGGGGATCAGCCGGTTCTTGTCCTTGCGTACATATTCCCGGTCCTGAATCGTCGTTACGATCGAGGCATAGGTCGAAGGCCGTCCGATCCCCAGCTCTTCCATCCGCTTGACCAGCGTCGCTTCGGTATAGCGCGGGGGCGGTTGAGTGTGGTGTTGAAGGGCCAGAACGGATTCGTTCTCGGACAGGACCGCCTCTTTCGCGACCCTGTCACCGCTGTCGCTGGTCGCCTTGGCAAACTGATCCTTTAGGGAAGTCTTGGCAAAACGCGCCGGATCGCCCTGCATGATCTGCGGCAGGCGCTTTTCGTCGTCATCGGCCACATCGTCGCGACCTTCTTCATAAACGCGCATGAAGCCATCAAACAGAACCACCTGACCGGTGGCGCGCAGGCCGACCTGACCGTCGTCGCTGCCAATCTCGACGGTGGTCCGTTCCAAACGGGCGGCGGCCATCTGACAGGCGATGGTACGCTTCCAGATCAGATCATAAAGCTTGCGCTGATCGTCATCCGTGACTTTCAGCGCCTTGGCGTCGCGGGACATATCCGTCGGGCGGATACACTCGTGCGCTTCCTGCGCATTCTTGGCTTTGTTCTTGTAGATGCGCGGGCTGCCCGGAACATATTCTGCGCCAAAACGATCCGCGATGGCATCCCGCGTTGCCACCACGGCCTCAGGCGCCATGTCGATGCCGTCGGTCCGCATGTAGGTAATGTAGCCCGCCTCATAGAGCCGCTGCGCGACTTGCATCGCGTGGCGTGCACCCATTCCGAACTTGCGGCTTGCTTCCTGCTGCAAGGTTGACGTCATGAATGGCGCGCTGGGGTTTCGAGCAGCGGGCTTGGCCTCGACCGAAGTGACGCTGAGTGCGCGGCTGGTGATGGCCTGTACCGCCAGTTCCGCCTGGGTCGCATTGGCCAGATCATGTTTGTCCAGCTTTTTGCCTGCCAGCGTGACCAGTCTCGCCTCATAGGTTTGACCTCGTGGAGTCTCGAACAGTGCTTTGACCGACCAGTATTCGACTGGCTTGAACGCTTCGATCTCCATCTCGCGTTCGACGATCAGGCGCAGACAGACCGATTGGACGCGCCCAGCTGATTTCGCACCGGGCAGCTTGCGCCACAAAACGGGCGACAGGTTGAACCCCACCAGATAGTCCAATGCGCGGCGGGCCAGATAGGCCTCGACCAGCGGCATGTCGACCTGACGCGGATTCTGCATCGCCTGAGTGACGGCTTCTTTGGTGATGGCATTGAAGGTTACGCGGCTGACCGGCGTATCTTTCTTGATCGAGCGGCGTTTGGTCAGCGCCTCCTGCAGGTGCCAGCTGATCGCCTCGCCTTCGCGGTCAGGGTCGGTGGCGAGGATCAGTGCGTTGTCTTCTTTCAGCGCGTCAGCGATGGCTTTGACATGCTTGCGGCTGTCATTGCCGACTTCCCATTTCATGGAAAATTCATGCTCGGGATCGACTGATCCATCCTTCGGGGGAAGGTCCCGCACATGGCCGTAAGAGGCCAAAACTGTGTAGTCGGGGCCGAGATATTTATTGATTGTTTTAGCTTTGGCCGGAGATTCTACAACAACTACAGGCATTTAAGGGGAAACCTCGCTCGACGAATTTGACGCCTTCTATGGTGGTGCAAAATGTGAGGGGCAAGCGGGAATTGTCAATGCGTTCCTTTTGCAGGCTGAAAAACAACGTGATTTCAGGTCACTATTACGGGTGCCGTGCCGACAGAGGGGTCGACGCGGCGACCCCAGTGGGCGGTTCAATCAGCCTGCCAGGGACAATAGACCCCCAGGCTGCCGCTGGATTCGCCCCTCCAGTTCCAGGTCGACCAATGCGGGGCCAAGCTCACCAGCCGAGGCCGCGATGTCGCGCAACAACTGGTCTTCTGCGATGGGTGAGGGGCCAAGTCGTTCAAGGATTTGAATGTGTAAGTCTTGGGTGGGGTGCACGATGGCGGTAGGTGGCCGCTCAGGTTGACGTGAAAACAGGTTGTCCTTTGGCGGCAAGGCTTCAATCACGTCCTCAGCGGACCGAACCAGGGTGGCGCCATCCCGAATCAAAAGATTGCACCCGGCGGCCCGCGCGTCAAAGGGGTGACCGGGAACGGCCAGAACCTCGCGCCCCTGATCCAAGGCATCGCGTGCCGTGATCAGGCTGCCGGACTTGGCGGCAGCCTCGACCACGACAACAGCCTGCGCGAGGCCCGAGATGATCCGATTGCGACGGGGGAAGTGCCGGGCCTGAGGTGTCACGCCCATCGGCTGTTCCGACAGGCGCAGCCCGTCCGAGGCGATGTCATGGGCCAGTTCTGTATTCTCTGCCGGGTAGATCACATCCACGCCGCCCGCCATGACAGCGATGGTGCCGGAAGTCAGGGCTGCCATATGTGCTACCGTATCAATTCCACGGGCCAGGCCAGACACGATCACATGTCCCTTGCCACCTAAATCGGTCGCCAACCCTCGGGCCGTTCGTGCGCCAAGTGAAGAACAGTTTCGCGCACCGACCATCGCAATTGCTGGCTGTTGCAGCAGGGAAACGTTGCCGATCGCCCACAGTATCGGGGGCGCATCGTTCAGATCATTCAAGGCTGATGGGAAAGCAGCGGACCCAAGGCACAAAAGCCGCGCTTTTGCGGCTTTTGCGGCCTTGAGCTCCGCCTCGATCACGCCGGGGGGGCAGATTTCATACCCTTCTATTCCGGCGGCGCGTGCCATTTCGGGCAGCGCGGCCAGCGCGTTCTGCGCCGAGCCATGTTCCCGCAGAAGTCGGCGAAACGTCGCCGGACCAACCTTGCGAGAACGCAAAAGGCGAAGCCACGAAAACCGGTCCTCTTCCGTGGTGGGTGGGAGTGGGGGGTGATTGGAAGAAAGCTGCTCTTCGGTCATCCGGTGCTCCGCCTTGTTGCAAAACTGGTTTACAAGAAGGCGGGTTAACAGCCTGTAAATCGTGGAAAATTAGATCTGTATTTGCCCGAAATTGTTACCCAAACTTACATTAAGTTATTGAAAGAAATGGAGAAGCCAAAAACTATTTTTTTTTGAAGCAAAGCATCTTTCAACGGTTTGCGGGTTTGGCGCACGGGCGCAAGGTTAACCCTGTGCCCGTGTTTTTCAGTCTTTTGCGACTCAGGCCGCCGAGCCGCCAACAGTCATCCCATCCATCAGGACGGTCGGCTGCCCGACGCCCACCGGTACCCATTGCCCATCCTTTCCGCAGGTGCCCATACCAGGATCCAACGCCATGTCGTTGCCGAGCCCGCGGATACGTTTCAAAGCGGATGGCCCGTCACCAATCAGCGTTGCGCCTTTGACGGGCGCGCCGATCTTGCCGTTTTCGACCCGGTAGGCTTCGGTGCACGAGAAAACGAACTTGCCATTGGTGATGTCCACCTGACCGCCGCCGAAACCCACCGCCCAGATGCCGTCCTTGATATCCGCGACCAAAGCTGCAGGGTCGGACTCGCCCCCCAGCATGATCGTGTTGGTCATGCGTGGCATGGGTTTGTGCGCATAGCTCTGCCGCCGCCCGTTGCCTGTGGGTGCGACACCCATCAGCCGCGCATTCTGGCGGTCCTGCATATAGCCAGTCAGGACACCGTCTTCGATCAGCACTGTGCGAGAGCTGGGCGTGCCCTCATCATCCACGGTGATCGAGCCGCGACGATCGGCAATGGTGCCGTCATCCACAACGGTTACACCTTTTGAGGCGATCTGCTGACCCATCAGCCCGGCAAAGGCCGAGCTGCCCTTGCGGTTGAAATCCCCCTCTAATCCGTGGCCGATGGCTTCGTGCAGAAGAATACCGGGCCAGCCGGGTCCAAGCGCCACTTCCATCACACCTGCGGGGGCCGGGACCGCATCCAGATTGACCAAGGCAACACGCAGGGCTTCACGGGCCTTGGCCTGCCAATCTGCCGGATCAATCAATCCGCTCAGGCCCACGCGCCCACCGCCACCTGCCGAACCGCTTTCTCGGCGTCCGTTCTGTTCCACGATCACAGAAACATTCACGCGTGTCATCGGACGCACATCGCGCACAATCACGCCATCGGGGCGCAGAATCTCGACCTCTTGAACAGCGGCCGAAATCATTGCGCTGACCTGCACAACGCGCGGATCCATATCGCGGGCAAAGGCATCGATCTCGCGCAGGGTTTCGATCTTGACCGGAAACTCAGCAGAGTCGATGGGGTCATCGTCTGTGTAGAAGCGCGTGTTGGTGGGCCGGGGTGCCTCGGCCAGCGTCCCGCCGCCATCCCCAACGGCCAGACGCGCGGTTTCAGCAGCCCGCTTCAGCGCAGGAATCGAAACGTCCGTTGAATGTGCGTAACCTGCGACTTCGCCTTGGACCGCTCGCAGGCCGAATCCCTCGGAGGCATCATAAGAAGCAGTGCGCAGACGCCCGTCATCAAACACCAATGACTCGGACTTTCGACGCTCGACAAACAGTTCTCCGTCCTCAGCCCCGGCGGTCGCCGATTGCAAAATAGATAGCGCTTCATCATGCGGTAGGGCGCTTTCAAAGGGGCGAAATGGGGCGTCGGGCATGGGTTGTGACCTTTCGGGTTTGATCCAGATCAAAAATAGCGTCTGTTTGACGCAAGCATTTTGCTTTATCTACCCGAAGGAATATGGTTTTTAACGCGGCCAAAGACAACGGGAGAGGTGCGACCGATTCACACCTTTTCGCCAGGGACGCAAAGATCAAACGATCAGGACAGAATATGAAGAATGCTTTGATGCTTTCAGGGTTTATGACAGCCCTCTCCAGCCTTCCCGCCATGGCTCAGGAGCTTGAGATTATTGGCAAGCCGGTCGACGGCGGCATGGGTTTTCAGCCAGCAGCCACCAGCCTTGCCACAGGAATTCAGCGTCTGGACGGCATGATTCTGGTGATCATCACCGCCGTCTGCCTGCTGGTTGCCGGATTGTTGATTTACTGCATCGTGCGTTACAACAAGCGCGCAAACCCGACCCCGGCGGGGTTCTCGCACTATACCCCGGTCGAAATTGCCTGGACCCTGGGTCCGATCCTGATTCTGGTGTTCATCGGCGCGTTCTCATTGCCGGTTCTGTTCAAGCAGCAGGAAATTCCTGAAGGCGACATTGTCATCAAGGTGGTCGGCAACCAGTGGTACTGGACTTACGAGTATGTCGATCACGATTTTGCGTTCGACAGCTATCTTTTGGGCCACCCTGCGACCCTGGATGAAGGTGCGCGCCCAGCCGATGCGGACGTGACCCCGTTTGTTCTGGATGACGCCATGCGTGCCAAGCTGGCCGACGCGGGTTACAGCGACGACGAATGGCTGCTGGCCACCGATACCGCCGTTGTTGTTCCGGTTGGTAAGGTCATCGTGATGCAAGTCACGGCGTCTGACGTGATCCATTCCTGGACCATCCCGTCCTTCGGTGTGAAGCAGGACGGTGTGCCAGGACGCCTGGCCGAGCTGTGGTTCGAAGCCGAGAAAGAAGGCATCTATTTCGGCCAGTGTTCGGAACTTTGTGGCAAAGATCACGCCTATATGCCGATCACCGTCAAAGTGGTCAGTCAAGAAGCCTATGACCAGTGGCTACAAGGCGCGATCGACGAATATGCGGGACTGCCACAAAGCTATCAGGTCGCTTCGAACTGAGTGAGCTAAAGGCAGGGATAGTCCCCACCTGATATGAAAAGCAGGCTGCGCGGGTGAACCGCGCAGCTTTCGCCCCAGAAGGACCGAAAATGACCGACGCAAGCATCAATGCCAGCACCGCGACAGCCCAGGCGGACGAGGCCAGCTTTGGCGATTACTTCGCCCTGCTGAAGCCGCGTGTGATGTCTCTGGTCGTTTTCACGGCGCTGGTCGGATTGCTGGCGGCGCCTGTTACCGTACATCCCGTTGTCGGCTTCTGTGCCATCCTGTTCATCGCTATCGGCGGTGGGGCCTCTGGCGCTTTGAACATGTGGTGGGATGCGGATATCGACCGGGTGATGAAACGCACCAAGGGCCGCCCGATCCCGTCCGGCAAAGTAGAAGAGGGCGAGGCGTTGGCCATCGGTCTGGCGCTGTCTGGTCTTTCGGTGATCATGCTGGGCCTTGCAACCAACTGGTTTGCAGGCGCGTTCCTGGGATTCACCATCTTCTTCTATGTCGTTGTGTATACGATGTGGCTGAAGCGTTCGACACCGCAGAACATCGTCATCGGCGGTGCTGCAGGTGCATTCCCGCCCGTCATTGGTTGGGTCGCCGCAACCGGGTCGATGTCAGTTGAGCCGTGGCTGATGTTTGCCCTGACCTTCATGTGGACCCCACCGCATTTCTGGGCGTTGGCTCTGTTCATGCGCTCGGACTATGACGATGCGGGCGTGCCGATGCTGACGGTCACGCATGGTCGCCGCGCCACACGGGTACACATACTTTTCTACACGGCTTTGCTGGCCATTCTGGCGGTGGGAACCGCGTTCTCTGGCATTGGTGGACCAATTTACCTGACCGTTGCTTTGGTATTGAACGCGCTGTTCCTGCGGGGCGCTTGGCAAATCTCGCGTCGGACGGAAGAGGATTCCGAGGCCGACAACTTCAAGGTCGAGCGCAGCTTTTTCAAATTGTCGCTGCTCTACCTCTTCTTGCATTTCGGCGCCATTCTGTCTGAGGCGCTGCTGAAACCCTATGGGCTGGGAGGCTGGTCATGAGTCTGAGCAAAAACCACGAACTGCATCAGCGCCGTTTCAGCCGCAATCTGGGCGTTGCTCTGACACTGGCTGCCTTTATCGTGATCATTTTCGGGCTGACGGTCGTAAAGGTGTCGGGCACGGATTTCGGTATGGCAACACAGGAGATTCAGAACTGATGGCGTTGACCGGCCCCCAGAAAACGGTTGTCCAGACTGTCGGTGTGGTTGTTCTGATGGGCAGCCTGGCCTGGGCTTCTGTGCCGTTTTACGATTGGTTCTGCCGGGTGACAGGGTTTGGTGGCACCACAGGTGTGGCCGAAGCAGCGCCCGATGACATTCTGGATCGCACCATTACCGTACGGTTTGACGCCTCCAAGGCCAAGGACATGGCCTGGGAATTCAAGCCGGTTGTACGCGAGATGGAAGTGCGCATCGGTGAGACCGGTTTGGCCTTTTATGAGGCTTATAACCCGACGGACCGCCCGATTGCCGGTCAGGCCTCGTACAACGTGGCCCCCTATTCGGCGGGTGGGTATTTCCAGAAAATTGCCTGTTTCTGCTTTGAAGAGCAGGTGCTGCAACCCGGCGAACGCGTAGAGATGCCGGTAACTTTCTTCGTCGATCCTGAAATGGTCGATGATCTTGAAGCCAAGTATGTTCATACGATCACTCTGTCGTATACATTCTACGAAATTGACCTGCCGGAGGGCTACGCCGCCCTTGACGTGCAGGCTGAGACAACAAAGAACTAACGCCTGTAGGTGAGGGACGCTGATGGCACACGCTAAAAACCACGATTATCACATTCTGGCCCCGTCGATCTGGCCTCTGATCGGAGCCGTTGGTGGCTTTGTGATGCTGTTCGGAGCCGTCCTTTGGATGCATGGCATTACGCCGTGGATGTTCTGGGCCGGTCTGGTCGCGGTGCTATACACCATGTTCGCATGGTGGTCCGAAGTGGTGGTTGAAAGCCGCCAGGGCGATCACACACCCGTCGTCCGCATCGGCTTGCGCTATGGTTTCATCCTGTTTGTGATGTCCGAGGTGATGTTCTTCTTCGCCTGGTTCTGGTCGTTCTTCAAACATCGCATGTACCCGATGTACGACTATGCGGGCACTGAATACATCCAGCCAAATATCCACGCGGTTGACCCGTTCCACTTGCCGCTGATCAACACTCTGGTCCTGCTGCTGTCAGGCTGTGCCATCACCTGGGCACACCACGCGCTGGTGCATGGCAATGACCGCAAGGCGCTGGTGCAGGGTCTGGCAATTGGTATTGCTCTGGGTATCGCGTTTACCTTCCTGCAGGGTTTTGAATACTACGAGCTGCTGGCGCATGAAGGCTGGAAATTCGGTGGCGATCAGTTCTATTCGAACTTTTTCATGGCCACCGGTTTCCACGGCGCGCATGTGATCATCGGGACCATCTTCCTGTCGGTCTGTCTGATCCGGGCGCTCAAAGGCGATTTCACGCCTGAGAAACATGTCGGGTTCGAAGCGGCCGCCTGGTACTGGCACTTCGTTGACGTTGTCTGGCTGTTCCTGTTTTTCGCCGTCTACATCTGGGGTCAAGCCCCGCTGATGTAACGCTGTTCAGGTGATCCAATTGCAAAAGCCGCCCTTCGGGGCGGCTTTTTCTCTATTCCGGGCGCAAGATTGCGCCCCATACAATTGCGTGGTTGCAATTTGGTGCACGCCCCCCTTAACAAGACGCCGGTTCCTGCAACGAGGTTTGTTCCTGACATGCGCCGCATTCTGTTCCTGCTGATCTTCGGCCTTGCTGGTCTGGGGGTGCTGCTGTGGCTGGGTATCTGGCAGATGCAGCGTTTGGCGTGGAAACAGAACGTGCTGACCGAAATCGAAAGCCGAATTTCGGCCGATCCCGTCGCCTTGCCGCCACAGGTCTCAGAGGGCGCAGACAAATACCTTCCGGTGACCGTTTCGGGCGAGCTGGAGCCAGGCGAAATTCATGTTCTCGTCTCGGTCAAGCACGTCGGGGCAGGGTATCGGATCATTCAGTCTTTCAGCACCAGGGACCGGACTATTTTGGTGGATCGGGGCTTTATTCCGACAACCGCCAAACGGGCGGATCGCCTGACTGGTCCGATGGAAATCACCGGCAACCTGCACTGGCCGGATGAGATCGACAGCTATACGCCCGAAGCTGATATAGAAGCCAATATCTGGTTTGCCCGCGACGTGCCCAATTTGGCTGCCGCTTTGGGCGCCGAACCGGTGCTGTTGATCGCCCGGTCCGAGACCGACCCGAACGTGACGCCCTTGCCGGTTGATACGGCAGGCATCCCCAACGATCACCTGCAATATGCAATCACCTGGTTTGGTCTGGCTCTGGTCTGGGCCGCGATGACCGGATACTTCCTGTGGCGCAGCCGCGCCAATTCTGAGAGTGACGCGACATGAAATACATCTCGACCCGTGGGCAGGCGCCCGAACTGACCTTTGAAGAGGCGATGCTGACCGGATTGGCCCGCGACGGCGGCTTGTATCTGCCTGCCGAGATCCCAGTGATGTCGCAGGACGAGATCGCAGCCTTGGCAGGTTTGCCGTACGAAGAGATCGCGTTCCGCGTGATGTGGCCCTATGTCAGCGAGTCCTTTGCCGAGGATGAGTTCAAGGCCATCATCGCCCGCGCCTATGAAGGCTTCGGCCAAGACGCCCGCGCGCCGCTAAAGCAGCTGAACGAAAACCATTTCCTGCTGGAGTTGTTCCACGGCCCCACGTTGGCCTTCAAGGATTTCGCCATGCAACTGATCGGTCAGCTGTTCCAGGTAGCCCTGAAACGCCGTGGCGACCGCGTGACCATCGTGGGTGCGACCAGTGGCGATACCGGATCGGCAGCCATCGAGGCCTTCCGGGGGCTGGATGCAGTGGATGTGTTCATCCTGTTTCCCCATGGCCGTGTCTCCGAGGTGCAGCGCCGTCAGATGACAACACCTGCGGACAGCAACGTGCATGCGTTGGCAGTGGACGGAGATTTCGACGATTGTCAGGCGGCGCTGAAGGATATGTTCAACGATTTCGAGTTTCGCGACAGCGTGAAACTGGCGGGGGTGAACTCGATAAACTTCGCGCGGGTTCTGGCGCAGATTGTCTATTACTTTACGGCCGCCGCCAGCCTCGGTGCACCGCATCGTAAGGTTAGCTTCACGGTGCCGACCGGCAATTTTGGTGACATCTTCGCAGGGTATTTAGCCAAGCGCATGGGCCTGCCGATCGATCGGCTGGTCGTGGCGACCAATCAGAACGACATCCTGCACCGCTGCCTGTCGGGCGAGGGGTATTTCAAGGGCGACACCATCCCGTCGATTAGCCCGTCGATGGATATTCAGGTCAGCTCGAACTTTGAACGGGCGCTGTATTATGCTTATGGCGAGGATGGCGGGGCTGTGGCGCATTTGATGGATGAGCTCAAGAACGGCGGTTTCAATGTCAGCCAGGGCGCGATGGAAGCGCTGGGTGAGATTTATGACTCGGGGCGTGTATCCGAAGACGAAACGCTTGCCACCATCAAATCTACGCTGGCTCATAGCGCGGAACTGGTCTGCCCGCATACCGCGATTGGCATCAAAGTAGCAGAAGACCAGCGTGCCGCCGACATTCCGATGATCACGCTGGCAACTGCGCACCCCGCCAAGTTCCCGGCGGCGGTTGAGAAGGCGAGCGACGTACATCCGCCTCTTCCATCCCGCATGTCTGATCTGTATGAACGTCCGGAACGGGTGACCCGCATTGCCAATGATCTGGGTGCACTTGAGGATCATATCAGAAGGCATATCGCTGAGTGACTGTCAGACAAGACCAACTGAAGAACGGCTTTCGTATCGTCAGTGAACATATGCCGGGGCTGCAATCGGCAGCCATCGGCATCTGGGTGACCGCAGGTGGGCGGCATGAGCGCATCGAACAGAACGGTATTGCGCACTTCCTTGAACATATGGCGTTCAAGGGAACCGAGCGACGTTCGGCGCTGCAGATCGCCGAAGCGATCGAGGATGTGGGGGGCTATATTAACGCCTATACTTCGCGCGAGGTGACGGCCTATTACGCGCGCGTTCTCAAGGACGACGTGGCGTTGGCGATGGACGTGATCGGTGACATCGTTCTCAACCCGGTTTTTGATCCGCGCGAGATCGAGGTCGAGCGTGGCGTGATCCTGCAGGAAATCGGTCAGGCATATGACACGCCCGATGACGTGATCTTTGATTGGCTGCAAGAGCAGAGCTATCACGACCAGCCTCTGGGCCGCACCATTCTGGGCCCGACCGAACGGGTCAGCGCGTTTTCACGCGAGGATCTGTCGGGCTTCGTGGCCCAGCACTACGGGCCGGAACAGATGATTTTGTCGGCAGCTGGCGCTGTGGGTCATGATCAGCTGATGAAAGTGGCCGAAGAGATGTTTGGCCATTTACAGCCGCGCAAAGGTCTGATCCCCGAAATGGCCCGTTTCACTGGCGGCGAAGCGCGGCAAGAGAAAGAGCTGGAACAGGCTCATTTCGCACTGGCGCTGGAAAGCCCGGGTTACCGCGACGATGCTATTTACACAGCACAGATTTATTCGACTGCTCTGGGTGGTGGCATGTCTTCGCGTCTATTTCAGGAAGTGCGCGAGACGCGTGGGCTGTGTTACACGATCTTTGCTCAGGCTGGTGCTTATGCTGATACCGGAACCACCACGATCTATGCCGGAACTTCGGCGGATCAGGTGGGTGAGTTGGCAGCGATCACCATCGATGAGATGAAACGCGCCGCTGAAGACATGAGCCCGGAAGAGGTTGCTCGTGCCCGCGCCCAGATGAAGGCCGGGATGCTGATGGGGCTGGAAAGCCCGTCGAACCGCGCGGAGCGTCTGGCACGGCTGGTGCAGATCTGGGGCCGGGTGCCTTCGCTAGAGGATACCGTTGCCAAGATCGATGCGGTTGGTACCGAGGATGTGCGCGCCTTCGCTGAGACCATGGCCCTGCAAGCCCCGGCGGCACTGGCGCTGTATGGTCCGGTTTCAGGCGCGCCGACACTGGCTGAACTGCAGGAGAGGCGGGCGGCGTGATGCTGTTGGGCAGACGCAAGCTGAAACTCGAAACCGCGCGGCTGAGTATGCGCCCGCCTGCCCATTCCGATTTCAATGGCTGGGCGGCGATGCGACGGGCGTCCCAGGGTTATTTGACACCGTGGGAGCCGATCTGGGCAAACGACCATCTAAGCCGCAAATCCTTTACCAACCGGGTCTATTGGGCGCAGCGCTCGGTCGCAAGCGGGACGGCCATACCGTTATTTCTGTTTCGCCGGGAAGACGATGTCTTGGTTGGGGCCATAACGCTGGACAATATACGGCGTGGGCCCGCGCAGGCCGGTACCCTAGGGTACTGGACCGGCCAGTCTTTTGCCCGTCAGGGATACATGCGCGAGGCGATCGGGGCCATGGTGCATCACGCCTTTACCCGTCTGGATCTGAGCCGGATTGAAGCCGCCTGCCTGCCCGAAAACCAGGCGTCGCGCGGGCTGCTGGAAAGCTCGGGCTTCAAATATGAAGGCGTTGCGCAGTCTTACCTCCAGATCAACGGGCGGTGGCGGACGCATGTTCTGTATGCCAGCCTGCGGTCCGACCGGCGCGGGAAAACCGACGCTGGGTAGGGGGCTCTGCCCCCGTTTGCGGCAAGCCGCGCCTTCCCCGAAGTATTTTAGGCCAGATGAACAAGGGGCATGACTTGGGCGCGTTCTGCGCTACAATTGCCGTATGCGCTGGTTGGTTGCGGCATTGATGGTGATTTCGGGCGGGGCCGCGGCGCAGGATCGGCGGCCCAGCCATTGTATTGCGATCGCAGATGCCGCGCCGGGGATTGAGTACCTTCACAAAGCTGCCTGGCAAGACCCGGTGCCGGAATTTTCGGTGCGGATCAGTTATATCGCACACGCGTCTTTTCTGATTCAGACGCGGGGTGGGCTGAATGCCGTGACCGACTTCACCGGGTTCATCGGCAGCGCTGACCTTATCCCCGACGTTGTGACGATGAACCATGCCCACTCTACCCATTGGACGGCCCATCCCGACCCAGCGATCCCGCATGTTCTGTCGGGATGGGGCGAGTTCGGGCAGGGCATTGAGCATCACCTTGATCTAGGGGAGTTGCTGGTGCGCAATGTTTCGACCGATATTCGTTCAGCCTATGGCGGTGTCGAAGAACGGGGCAACTCGATCTTTGTGTTCGAGGTCGAGGGGCTATGTATCGGTCATCTGGGTCATCTGCATCATGTGCCGTCAAACGAACAGTTTGCTGCGTTGGGGCGGTTGGATGTGGTTATGGCCGCAGTTGATGGCGGGACGACAATGCCCTTGCCGGACATGATCTCGGTCTTGAAGCGGTTGAAGAGTTCGGTGATCATTCCGATGCACTGGTTTTCAGGGTTCTCGCTGGACAGGTTTCTGGTCGATATTCGGGATACATTTCCAGTTGAACGCAACGGGGTGTCAGAGATCACTGTCTCTCTGAGGGATCTCCCAGATCGACCGACGGTCATTGTGCTGGAGCCGCAGTATCTGATTGATCTGGAATAGGGCTTGCCGCAGCCGCGTTGCTTGGGCATTGAAAACGTATGAGTTTGAACCCCGCTGATGACAGTTTTGCTGCACTGATCCGTTCGAAATTGGGCGACGAAATCCTGCACCCTGTTGAAGAACGGTATCTGGAAGAACCGCGCGGGCGGTTTGCCGGGCAGATCGGTGTGTTGGCTTTGCCTCGCACCGCTGAAGAGGTTGCCGCGCTGGTGCGGTTGGCTTTGGTGGAGCGGGTGCCGGTTGTACCCTACGGCGGCGGTACAGGTCTGGTTGGCGGGCAGGTGATGTCAGAGGGTCCGGAGCCTTTGCTGATCGCGTTGGAACGAATGACTGCCATTCGGTCTGTTTTTCCGACCGAGAACATCCTGATCGCCGAGGCCGGAGCCATTCTGCAAGACGTTCAGGCCGCGGCTGAGGAGGCGGACCGTCTATTTCCGCTGTCGTTGGCGGCGCAGGGGTCCTGCCGGATCGGGGGCAACCTGTCGACCAATGCCGGGGGCGTCAATGTCTTGCGCTATGGCAACGCGCGCGACCTGTGTCTGGGGCTTGAGGCGGTGCTGCCCAATGGCGAGATCTGGCATGGTCTCAGCCGGTTGCGAAAGGACAACACGGGTTACGACCTGCGGGACCTTCTGATCGGGGCCGAGGGCACGTTGGGGATCATTACCGCCGCGTCGCTCAAGCTGTTTCCCCGACCCGCAGCCGTTGGCACTGCGATGTTTCAAGTTGCTTCGCCCGAAGCGGCCATCGACTTGCTGGCGTTGGCTCGGGATCAGGTGGGTGAGGCCGTCAGCACCTTTGAATTGATCCACCGGCAGGGGCTGGATTTCCTGACTGAGGTTCTGCCGGATGTTCGTCAACCCTTCGGCGCGCCGCCGGAATGGAGCGTATTGATCGAGTTGGGTCTGGCAAAAGGGCAGTCATCGTCAGATGCGCTGGAGAACCTTTACGACCATGCAGAAAGCCTTGGTCTGGTTCGGGATGGGGTCATTGCGCAAAGTGAGGCGCAGCGCGCCGATTTGTGGGCTGTGCGTGAACGCATCCCCGAAGCCAATCGCTTGGTCGGTTCGGTCTCGAGCCATGATATTTCGATCCCGATTTCCAGAATTCCCGACTTCATTCGCGAAGGTGGAAAGATGATCGCTGACCGTGGGCAATTTCGGATCAATTGCTTTGGCCATCTTGGGGATGGAAACCTGCATTACAACGTGTTTCCGCCGAAAGGACAGAACCGATCAGAGTTTGAGGGTCAAAGAGGCGCGATCAAACAAGCGGTGCATGATCTTGTTGACGCATACGACGGCTCGGTCAGTGCTGAACATGGGGTCGGACGCTTGAAGACGGACGATCTTGAGCGCTATGGCGACCCGGTTAAGCTGGGCGCCATGAGGGCCATCAAGGCGGCGTTGGACCCGCAGGGCATCATGAACCCCGGCGCGGTCCTGAATGAATGAACACGGCCCAAGACCCGGGCCGTGTTCGGACATCTCTTACGACGCAGGCAGGATCACCTTGTCGATCACGTGAATCACGCCGTTCTTGGTTTCAATGTCAGCCTGAACAACGTTGGCGTCGTTCACCATCACACCCGAATCCAGATCGATGGTGATATCGCCGCCCTGAACAGTTGCGGCGGTCATGTCGTCGCTCAGATCCCCTGACATCACTTTGCCCGGCACAACGTGGTAGGTCAGAATGGCAACCAGCTGATCTTTGTTTTCCGGCTTCAACAGGTTTTCGATCGTTCCTTCGGGCAGAGCCGCAAATGCATCATCAGTGGGGGCAAATACGGTAAACGGACCTTCGCCTTTCAGTGTTTCCACCAGTTCGGCGGCCTGCACAGCGGCGACGAGTGTTTCAAAGCTGCCAGCGGCAACAGCGGTGTCAACAATGTCCTTGCCGTGACCATCGGCCAATGCAGTGGTGCTGAACAGGATCGAGGCTACACCGGCAGCGGCAAATTTGCGGAACATAACTTAAACTCCCAAGGTTAGAATGCTTCAATCAGCATCACCCGAAGTACGCGGCACGTTCACAGCAAGATCACTTGTTTTGCGCTGATTTGTGGATTGAAGAAATGAAATACCGCGCTAAGCCAGCGCGGTTTTTGCTTTCCAGTCACGCTTTTGTGAAGGTATCTGGGTTAGAGTCCTTCGAACTCGCACAGGATGTGCACGTCCATTCCCATCTCTTCCAGAACTTTGCGCCCTCCTAACTCGGGCAGGTCGATAATGAACGCGCACGAGACGATCTCGCCTCCAAGTCGCTCGATCAGCTTGATGCCTGCTGCTGCAGTGCCGCCCGTGGCCAGCAAATCGTCGACCACCAGAATCTTTTCGCCGGGTTGGATGGCATCGTCATGAATCTCAACAATCGCCTCACCATACTCCAACTTGTAGTCTTGACTGATTGTTGTGCCGGGCAGCTTACCTTTTTTGCGGATCGGCACAAAACCAACGCTCAGTTGATGCGCAATCGCGCCGCCCAGAATGAAACCGCGCGCCTCAAGTCCCACAACTTTGTCAATTCGTTCGCCGGCATAGGGGTGCAGCATCTGGTCAATTGCCATCCGAAACCCGCGCGGGTCCGCAAACAGAGTGGTCACGTCACGAAACATGATCCCCTCATGCGGGAAATCGACGATGGTACGGATGTAATCTTTTACAGTTTTGCTCCTGGACATGGGCCAACCCTTTTTGCCTCAAACACCAAAGTGTGTTTCGCCCATGAGGGTTAGCCATGCAAGGAACAATTCAAATACGCGATCAGGAGCGGCGCGAGATTATGGCTTTCGGCAGGCTGTAATAGCGGTACAGCGTGGACGGCAGCCACGAAAGGTGCGGTTTGCGCCAATTGCGTTGATCTCGCAAAAGAAATGCCTGAGCAGCATGAAGGTTCATTGCCATATTCCTTTTATTGTTGTTAAGTGCCCGATAACGACAATCACTATGCTATGTATATACAATGTATCGTCTAAAATTGCAAACTTTTGTTGGGGACAATGCGCGTGGCTAAGAAAGACGGCAAGGGATCAACCAAGAAAAACAGTCAATTGGTCCTGCGCTTGGACAAGGACGAACGCGACGCTTTTGTTGAGTTATGCAAGGAGCTTGACACCTCGGCCGCACGTGAAATCCGCAGGTTTATCCGCGGTTTCATGAAGGAACACGCCGAGGATTGAGGCCGCCTCAGGCCGGGCGGCGCAGAACCGCTGTGGCCACGCCCATCCCGATCAGGGTCAGCCCGCCAAAACGTGTCATTGCCGTGATGACGCTGGCGCGGCCAATCAGCCGCCGCAGCCGGTCGGCCAGCAATGCGTAAGCCAACGCGTTCAGCCAAGCCAGTCCCACAAAGGTCACGATCAGAATGGTGAATTGGGGACCCAGCGGATCAGCCGGGCGCAGGAATTGCGGCACAAAGGCGATAAAAAAGGCGATGGATTTCGGGTTCAACGCAGTTACGGCCGCCGCATGGCCAAACACACTGCGCGCCGTCACATCGCGTCCGGTATCGACCGCGTTCAGCCCGCTGGCCGGGGCGCTGCGCAGCAGCTTGATCCCAAGCCAGACCAGATAGGCGGCCCCAATCCATTTGAGCACTGAAAACAGGGTAGCCGAGGCCAATACCAATGCGCCCAACCCGAGAAGCGAGGCGGTCATGGCCACCAGATCACCCACAGCGACCCCGGTAGCCGATGCCACGGCAACACTGCGCCCCTTGGACAGGGCATAGCTGAGCACAAGCAGCACGGTCGGGCCGGGGATCAACAGTAGGGCGGTCGAAGCAGCGACAAAGGTCAGCCAGAGTTCTAAAGACATAAGGTTCTTCTCGAAACACATTCCTGAAGTTTTGCTTACCCAAACTGCGGCTGCCTGACAATTCCTGCGCCCGCCAGACTTCGGCTGAGATCAGACATTCTGGTTCAGGTTAGGGTTCAGCGAGATTCGATTTGTATAGTGTTTTGTGCTATACTGATATTTTTTTAAGGAGATTAGATATGAGATTTTTCCTTTGCTTGCTTGTCTGCGCATCTTTGATCAGCGTTCCCTCGGTTTCCTTGGCTTTATGTGGTCCGGGCAAATATGCCTGTGGAAACGGTTTCTGTTGCCCAAACCCATAGGTGCGACATGACCCGTAAATTAGTATTAACACTGGTCTCGGTTGCTCTGGTGGCAGGGTTTTTTGTGGCGGGTTGGTTTGCCTATTTCGTGATGTCGGACGTGCACAAGGGGGATGTGGTGAAGTATAACGGGATGAACGTCCTGTTGAACGCCGCACCTTTCGAAGCCGGCGATCTGGTACGTGTCTCGGCCGACGGGCAGCGTATGACCAAGCTGTGTCCGCTTGAAATTGATGAGGAGGACAAAAACACCTATTACAAGAATTCCGAATATGTGAACGGCCTGACCGAAGCGCTTCCGAATTTTGTTCAGTTGGTCGAACTCGTACAGTCGTGGTTTTCCGACGGTGAAAACGCCACTGCGCCTGGTCACGACATGTCGTCCGCAAGTCGGCGCGTCGCCTTTGAGGGAACTGTTTCGAGGCTGGAGAACACCAACGTGATGCCGGATACAGAAGATGATTGCGCATGTGAGATGGTCGCGGCCTTGATGGCGCGCGACAAAGTCTGCGTTGTCACGAAATCGCTGGTTGAAACGCAACTGATCACATTGCAACCGGGTGCGTTCCCGGATCGCGACAGGGTGCAGAGAGTCACGATCGGTGTGAATTTTCGACCCGCTGGGATTACGGTGGGTGATTTTTCACAATTGATGCATTGCGACGGTGTCAACCCTGACGCGAGATTGGACTCGGATCCCGAATGCCCGGAAACCTACGGGCAATCGGTTGATGTCAGGGTTCGGGATTTGCTGAACGTGATCCGCGAAAAGGACCTGCTGACAGCCATGGCGCGCGTGCCCTAACGCGGCTCTAGAGAATGCGCCCGGCCACTGCGTCCAGCTTGGCCAACAGCGCCGGGTCACGTTTTTCGGGGGCAGTCAGGATCGCATATTCCAATGCTCTGTCGCAGCCATGCGGGCAGGGCGCGCGCTCACCTCCCAACAGAGAGGGCAGGCCCTTGACCATTGCGCGGCCCTTGTCAGCATTGCCGGTCAGGGTGGCGATGATGGTCGTCACGTCCACCTCACCATGGTCGGGGTGCCAACTGTCATAGTCAGTGACCATCGCGATCGAGGCGTAACAGAGTTCGGCTTCGCGGGCGAGTTTGGTTTCGGGCATGTTGGTCATTCCGATCACGTCGCAGCCCCATTGCTCGCGATACATTTTGGATTCAGCGAGGCTCGAGAATTGAGGTCCCTCCATCGCCAGATAGGTGCCGCCGCGATGGATGGTGATGCCTGCGGCCTTGCCTGCAGTTTCGCAGGCGTCCGACAAGCGCGGGCAGGTGGGGTGCGCGACGCTGACATGGGCGACGCATCCTGTGCCGAAAAAACTCTTTTCTCTTGCGAAAGTCCGGTCGATGAACTGATCGACAATCACGAAATCGCCCGGTGCCATATGCTCGCGAAATGATCCACAGGCCGAAATCGAGATCACGTCCGTTACGCCCAACCGTTTCAAAGCATCGATATTGGCGCGATAGGGTACATCTGTCGGTGAATGCACATGACCACGCCCGTGACGTGGCAGAAAGGCCATTTCGACACCCTCCAGCGACCCGGTCAGGATCTGGTCCGAGGGTTCACCCCATGGGGTCTCAACCTCGACCCATTCCGAGTTCTCCAGCCCATCAATGTCATAGATGCCTGATCCGCCGATGACGGCAATCTTGGTTTGGGTCACTGTCCTGCTCCACATCTTGAATACTGTAGGATTTGTGCGGGTTGCGGCCCGGTTTGACAAGAGGGTTAGTCTTGTTTCGGCAACAGGTTACGCTGCTGCGACTGCGCTGTGAAGTCAGCCCAGGCCGTGCCGAACGTGTCCAAAGGCCAAGTTAAATCCTGTGATTGCCCGTGCCTGTCGCGAAAGACAAAGCGATACGCATCCCCAGTCAGCATTGCTTGCAAAACGTCTTCGGCCCGCCGATCTTCGAAGATGCAGGCAAGCCCGGTCAGACACCCCGGCCGCCTTGTGCGCCAGATTGTTTCTTCACCCTTGTCGATGCGAAACCCAGACGGGCTGAAAAAGGTGCCGGGCTCCATCCCGAATTCCACTTTGAACCCGTTGGGTTCGGGCGTAATGAACACGAACTGCGCTGCAAACTTGGGCCTAAGTGAAAAAACCTCTGCCCGCCGGATGTAGCACCGCTGCTTCAGCGCGCCATTTTCTTCGCGCTCGTCGCAGATCGAATTCCAAATGCCGAAAATCTCGTGATGGGTCACGCGCCAGTTTCCGGCTGTGTCATTGCCTTGCAGGTCCTGCGCGACGGCGGGAAGGGCAGAGAGGAAAAAGAGGATGATCCAGCGCATGATCTCAGAGTTGGTCGTTCGACCACGGTCCCGCAAATCACGTTGCCGCGAGGCCAAGACATGCGTGGGGCGCATGGCTGTATCCCACGTACTGCAGTAGCTCAATGCCCTCGCGTCCGCTACAACGGCGCCTTCGCGCGAACATAAAACCCAATAGGACTGACCAATGCCCCGAGCCTTGCTGGCAAGTTTTGCCAAACGCGTCGCCATGCCCGATCTGCGCTGGGTGCCAGATGAGGGGCTGACCTTCTCTCGCTTGCGGATTGAGTTGTTGTCAGGTCTGACCGTGGCCCTTGCCTTGGTGCCTGAGGCCGTGGCTTTTGCCTTTGTGGCAGGCGTGCACCCTCTGGTTGGTCTTTACGCGGCGTTTCTGGTGGGTTTGATCACCGCGCTGATTGGCGGACGGCCCGGTATGATCTCGGGCGCGACCGGCGCGCTGGCGGTTGTCATGGTCGCGCTGGTGGCCGAGCATGGGGTCGAATATCTGTTTGCGACCGTTGTTCTTATGGGGATTCTCCAAGTCATTGCCGGGGCGATGCACTGGGGGCGTTTTATCCGGCTGGTGCCACATCCGGTGATGTTGGGCTTTGTGAACGGTCTGGCTATCGTAATCTTTCTGGCCCAGATGGGGCAGTTCAAGGTGCCCGGAACCATGGAAAACACCGGTCATGGAATGAGCGGTGGTGAGTGGCTGTCGGGAATGCAGCTTTACACCATGCTGGGCCTTGTGGCGCTGACCATGGTTGTGATCTGGGTCATGCCGCGTATCACGCGCGTTATTCCCGCGCCTCTGGCTGGAATTTTCGTGGTTGCAGCTCTGGTGATCGGATTTGGTCTGGATGTCCCGCGCGTTGGCGATCTGGCGTCGATTGAAGGCGGCCTGCCTGCATTCCACATTCCGATGGTCCCGCTGAACTGGGAAACATTCGAAATCATCCTGCCCTATGCTGTCATTCTGGCCGCAATTGGCCTTATTGAATCCCTGCTGACCCTGAATCTTGTTGGCGAGATCACCGGCAAGCGCGGTGGGGCGTCTCAGGAGTGTATCGCTCAGGGCGCATCGAACATTGTAACGGGCTTCTTCAGCGGTATGGGCGGCTGCGCGATGATTGGTCAGTCGATGATCAACGTGAAATCTGGCGGACGTACCCGTATCGCAGGTATCGCGGCGGCACTTTTCCTGCTGGTCTTCATCCTGTTTGCCTCACCTCTGATCGAGCAAATTCCGCTGGCCGCGCTGGTCGGCGTGATGTTCATGGTGGTGATAGGCACCTTCGCGTGGAACTCGTTCAAGATCATGCGCAAAGTGCCGATGACGGATGCTTTCGTCATCGTTCTGGTGACCGTCGTGACAGTGATGGAAGACCTGGCTGTTGCGGTTGTGGTCGGTGTCATTGTCTCGGCGCTGGCCTATGCGTGGAACAACGCCAAACGCATTCACGCCGTCACGCGCGAATCCGAGACCGAGAAAGGTGCGAAAGTCTATGAAATTCAGGGGCCGCTGTTCTTTGGATCGTCGGAAGGCTTTATCGAATTGTTCGATGTCCCGAACGACCCTGAAACTGTCATCGTCGATTTCGCGGAAAGCCGAGTCGTGGATCAGTCAGCCCTTCAGGCCATCGAAAACATCGCTGCAAAATACGAGGCGGCGGGCAAACGCGTTATGCTACGCCACTTGAGCCGCGATTGTCACAAGCTGCTGAACAAAGCAGGTCACCTGATGGTCGACAGTGACGACGACCCGGATTACGAACTGGCGGTCGATTACTCCGTCCGCACCGGCGTTCTGGGCGGGCACTGATTTCAAAAGGCGGCTTTGAGGGTCGCCTTTTTCATGGAGCCATTTGTTCAAGCACCTCGATATTGCCCGACAACAATGCATCCTCGGCCTCTGATATCCTATCGGCAGGCCAGTCCCACCATTTCAAGGCGAGCAATCGATCAATGGTGTCCCGGTCAAACCTAAATCGGCGCACTTCGGCTGGGTTGCCTGTGACGACCGCATAAGGCGGGATCGTTCCGCGCACGACAGAGCCTGCTCCAATTATTGCTCCGTCGCCAATATTTGCCCCCGGCATGATCAAAGCGCCATAGGCAATCCAAACGTCATTGCCGATCACGGTATCGCGCCTGTCCGGCTGATACTCCAGCAGCTTTGCGGGATCGAAAACCGGAAATGGGTAACAAGTCGCCCCGTCCATGGCGTGGTTGGCCGATGAAGTGATGAACCGGACGCCGTGGGCGATTTGACAGAATTTACCCAAAACTAGTTTTTCGCGGGAAAACGGGAACAGGTAAGGGGCAAGCCGTTTCGCCCAGTCTTCGGGCACGTCGAAATCCGACGCATAGCTGTAATCACCGATTGTTATTCTGGGGTGGTCGATGGCCTGAGACAGGAAGACCGTCCCGGGGTAATCCGAGCCGTCCGGCAGTGTTACGGGGTATCGGCGCGATGCGTCAGGTAAAGGCATTAGTCATCCGGTCTTGAAAGGCTGAACAACTCGGACACGACCGAATAGTCCCGGTACCCAAGCCGTGCCAGTGGTTTGAAAGAAGTCACGTCAAATTTGCCATCCCGAAGGTGATCGTCGTGCAGATGCACACCTGTCACTTCGCCGAACACAACCCGGTTCGCCACTCCGGGCAGGGTCACGATCTGCGTCAGCTTGCATTCCAAGGCTGCTGGGGCCCCTTCGACACGGGCGCAAGGGATGGTCTCGCATTCAACTGGCGTCAGCCCAGCATGTGCGAACTCGTCAACATGCTTTCCCAACCCTTCGGAACTGGCATTCATTGCATCACGGTGGGCATGGGCCACCACGTTGACGCAGAAAACTCCCGTTGCCTCGATATTGGCAACACTGTCTTTGCCACCATCCTGATCATACTTGGTACCAGTTGTGGCAAACATCACCTGTGGCGGTGTGTAAGCAACTCCGTTGAAGAAGGAATAAGGCGCCAGATTGTTGATCCCGTCCGCATCCCGGGTTGATATCCAGCCGATTGGGCGCGGTGTGATAATGGCGTTGAACGGGTTGTGCGGCAGGCCATGGCCGTCTTCAGGGCGATAGAACATCTGATCTCCAAGCGTTTGCCCAAGGCGTACCGAAGTGCTAGGGCGAATTCCAGCAAGGAAAAGAGGGCAGGGTGCAGCAATTCGGGATCAGGCCGGAAGAGCCGGACGATTGGTGGGAGGTCGAAGCCCTCTATGACCTGTGTTTTGCACCGGGTCGTGAGGCATTGTCGTCATATCGGTTGCGCGATGATGTGCCTCCGGTTGCGGGCCTGTCTCTGGTTGCGCGCGACGGTCAGGGCATTCTGGCTGGTGCGATCCGGTTCTGGCCCGTCCATGTCGGCGATCATGATGCACTGCTGCTGGGGCCGGTTGCTGTGCACCCGACCCATCAGGGCGAGGGGTTGGGCCGATATCTGATTCATGCCGGTGTCGAAGCCGGGCAAGCTCGTGGGTGGCAGCGCGTCATGTTGGTGGGGGATGAATCCTATTATAAACGGTTTGGTTTTACCCGATTGCAAGGGGTTGAGATGCCGCCGCCCACCAACCCGGACCGGGTTCTAGGGTTGGAGTTGGTGCCCGGTGTCTGGTGCGGGGTTCAGGGGACAGTGACCCGCTGGAGCCGCTGACCTATTGAATCCACGCCGCGCAACGCCGATGTTGAAAGGCAGGAGGGCGTGAATGCAAAACGTGGTTCTTGTCGAAAACGTAGATACAGACGCCGAGCTGGATCGCTTGGCGGATCACTACCGATCTGCCGGAGGGGCTGGTGTCAAACTGCTGAACAAGCTGGGTGGCTCGGCCGAGTCATTGCTGGAAAAATTGCCGGAACCAGTGCGGCATGGCCTGACCGGAGCGACCGAGCAGGCTTTGTGGCTGGCGATGCACGCGGCACAGGGGTCACGGCGCGCTGTTCCCGATCAACAGCCTTGGGTGAACACCGCCGTGACCACGGCCATGGGTGCGGCCGGGGGGCTGGGCGGTGTTTCCACATCCCTGATGGAACTGCCTGCAACGACCACCATGCTGCTGCGCGCCATTCAGGGGGCCGCCGCCCGCGAAGGGTTCGATCCATCTGCAGAAAACGTAAAGTTCGACTGTGTACGTGTGCTGTCCGCAGCTGGTCCGCTGTCACATGACGACGGTGCAGATCTTGGCTTTTTCTCGGTGCGTCTGACGCTGACGGGACCGGCCATGCAGCGTTTGATCGCTGCCGTTGCGCCGCGCTTTTCGATTGTGCTGGGGCAAAAACTGGCAGCCCAGTCAGTTCCTGTCCTTGGGGCTTTGGCCGGAGGCGGGACAAACTATGTCTACACGCGGTATTATCAGCAGATCGCGCGTGTGCATTTTGGTCTGCGGCGGCTGGCAATCGACGCCGATATTCCACATGATGATCTGGTGCGGCAACTCTCGTCCCGCATGTAGATCAACCCTCAGCACAAGCACCTGACTTGGCGGATTCTACATCATGTGGTATCCTTGCGTGAACCTTCCACAAAATGAGTATTCACTGACCTCAAGTGCAAAGGGATTAGGTACTGGCTGAAGGGACCATCAAACGATGAAGCCACGGCTGCTGCGTCTTGAAAATCTCATTGCTGCGGAACAGCCCGTTTTGCAGCAAGCTGCAGCGCTGTGTTACCGGATCAAAGGCAATCGACCCGAGGTCTTGCTGATAACGACACGCAGGGCGCAACGTTGGATTATTCCCAAAGGCTGGCTTATCCCCGGCTTATCACGCGCTGACACGGCATTGCAGGAAGCTTGGGAAGAAGCAGGTGTGGCCGGTCAAAGCAGTGGGGGGCGGTTGGGGCAGTTTTTGCACCACAAGCACCGGCTGAATCGCCCGCCTGTACCGATTCTGGTGGATGTCTTCCCCGTTCTTGTGCGGTCCGTTTCGCAGGATTTCCCTGAACAGGGGATGCGCAAACGCAAGTGGTGCCCGCTCAAAAAAGCGGCTCTCAAGGTGCATTCTCCGGAGCTTGCCGAACTGTTACGAGACTTTAAGCCTTACGCACATTAAGATTGGGCCAGAGAGGCTTGATATTGTCATTCTGGTCGGTATCTATTCGCCAATCTATTTTTTGGACTGAACATGATTCAATACGCATTGAAATGCATTGAAGGCCACACGTTCGACAGCTGGTTCCAATCCGCTGAAGCCTATGACAAGTTGGCCACGACGGGGATGGTGACTTGCATAGTCTGCGGGTGCACGCAGGTTGAAAAAGCGATCATGACTCCGCGTGTCCGTCCGGCACGAAATGCGCAGCCGAAGCTGGAACAACTGCCCGCTGCGGACGACAAGATTGATGTGGCCACACCGACTCCGGAAATCGAGAAGGTTCTGGCCGAGATACGCCGCCATGTCGAAGAGAACTCGGATTATGTAGGTAAGGAATTCGCCAGCGAGGCGCGTAAGATCCATTTGGGCGAAGCCCCGGACCGCGCCATTTATGGCGAGGCCAAGCCAGATGAGGCGAAATCGCTGATCGAAGACGGCGTACCGGTGGCCCCACTACCGTTTGTCCCCAGCAGAAAGACCAATTGAACCATGCACATCGTGATCACTGGTGCTAATCGCGGCATCGGGCAAACTCTGGCGCAATGTTACGTCAACCGGGGTGAAAACGTCACCGGAACAGCACGTGACAACAGTTTGCAGGTTCGCCTTGATGTGTCTGATCCCTTGCAGCAATCGGCCATGGCAGAACAGTTGAAAGACCAGCCTGTTGATTTGCTGATCTGCAACGCCGGAGTGTATCTGGACAAGGGGCACACGATCGACGACTACCCGGCTGACATGTGGGCGCAGAGCTTTGCGACCAATGTCACTGGCGTGTTTCTGACTGTGCAAGCGCTGTTGCCCAACTTGCGCGCGTCAGGCGGCAAGGTGGCGATCCTTTCGTCACAAATGGCGTCGCATACCCGTGCTCCGGGCGGCAGCTATATCTATCGCGCGTCCAAGGCGGCGGTGTTGAATCTAGGACGTAATCTGGCGACTGACCTCAAAAAAGACGGTATTGCCGTTGGTATCTACCATCCGGGCTGGGTTCAGACAGACATGGGCGGAGCGACAGCGGATATCGACGTCGATCAGGCCGTGTCCGGCCTGATAAAGCGGTTCGATGATTTGTCACTGGCCACCACAGGGTGCTTTGAAACCTATGACGGACAGCAGCACGCTTATTGAGAGGTCAGCGCGGCCTTGGGGATTTCGTAGACTTCGCCAGGATCAATATAGATCACCAACAGATCGCCGCGCGTTTCATAGGACATCTTCGAGGTCGAACTGCTGGATTCAGGGACGCCGTCCTTGAAATAGATATTGCGCACCTGCCCACCGCCCAGGCCAACAGCAAGGGTTGTCGTGCCGTCATCGTGGCGGCGCAGCTCTGCATTGCAGCTTTGTAGCGGATCACCGGCGTTTGCGGCGCAAGGCACTGTGCCCAATGCGTTTTTGCCGTCGGTTCCAGCAACGCTTGCGACCTGAGCCAAGGCAGGCGACGAAATAAGGGCGACGGCAAGGGCTAGGCGAAACATGAAGAACCTCTTGATTTGGTTGTTGTCCATAGGCTGACATCGCGCCTGCATAATGTAAAGCGGCCCTGCGCCGTAGGCAGACGGCTTTTGCGCCCTTGCCCTTGCGGTGCCCCTCGCTTATGAGGCACGGAACTTCTAATCCAAGGCGCGGAGACTTTTGCCCCCATGCCCGTACTCGTAATGAAATTCGGCGGCACATCAGTCGCCAATCTGGACCGCATCCGCCGTGCCGCCAAGCGCATCGGTGTTGAAGTTGCCAAGGGTTATGACGTGATCGTAATCGTCTCGGCCATGTCGGGCAAAACCAACGAGTTGGTGGGCTGGGTGAATGAGACGTCGCCCATGTTTGACGCGCGTGAATACGATGCTGTCGTGTCTTCGGGTGAAAACGTCACCGCTGGCCTGATGGCCCTGACCTTACAGGAAATGGACATCCCGGCGCGCAGTTGGCAAGGCTGGCAGGTACCGCTGCTGACCACCAGCGCCCACAGCCAGGCCCGGATCGAGGAAATCCCGACCGAGAACCTGAATCAGAAATTCGGTGAAGGAATGCGTGTGGCTGTTGTCGCGGGCTTCCAGGGCCTCAGCCCCGAAGGCCGTATCACTACGCTGGGTCGTGGCGGCTCGGACACTACGGCTGTGGCATTTGCCGCAGCGTTCGGCGCTGAACGCTGTGACATCTACACAGATGTGGATGGCGTCTATACCACTGACCCGCGCATCTGTGAAAAGGCGCGCAAGCTTGACCGGATCTCGTTCGAAGAGATGCTCGAACTGGCTTCGCTGGGGGCAAAAGTGCTGCAGACCCGTTCGGTCGAACTGGCGATGCGCTATAAGGTGAAACTGCGCGTTCTTTCAAGTTTCGAAGAACAATCCGACGAGGCCGGTACTTTGGTCTGCGACGAGGAGGATATCATGGAATCCAATGTTGTGGCCGGTGTGGCCTATTCCCGTGACGAAGCCAAGATGACCGTCGTATCGGTGGCCGACCGCCCCGGTATCGCCTCGATCATCTTCACCGCGCTCAGTGATGAGGGCGTGAACGTTGACATGATCGTTCAGAACATCTCGGATGAGGGGCGCACCGACATGACCTTCTCATGCCCGACCGATCAGGTGGCCCACGCCGAAAAGGCGTTGCTGGCGATCAAAGAGGCAGGCGAACTGAATTATGCCGATCTAGTCGCGGATAACGACGTCTGCAAGGTTTCGGTTGTGGGAATCGGTATGCGCTCGCAGTCGGGCGTTGCGGCCAAAATGTTCAAGGTGCTCTCGGATGAGGGGATCAATATCAAGGTCATTACAACCTCTGAGATAAAAATTTCCGTTCTGGTCGACAGGAAATACATGGAACTTGCTGTTCAGGCGCTGCATGATGCCTTTGAACTGGATAAGGCGGCCTGAGCTTTTAAGCCACGGGTCTCGCCTGACACACTAGACAGGGTGGGCCATGGCGGACGGCACCGAAACAGAATCCCGCAAGCTGTTGCGGCGGCTGCGCGAAGAGATGGCAAGCGAAGCCGCCGGTCAGGAGCGTCTTGACCGGATCACCCACTTAATTGCCGACAGCATCCGGGCCGAAGTGTGCTCGGTCTACCTGTTTCGCGATGAAGAGACGCTGGAGCTGTGCGCGACCGAAGGTCTCTCTCCTGAAGCGGTCCACAAGACGCGAATGCGTATGGGTGAGGGTCTGGTGGGGCGCGTCGCGAAATTCGGCAAGGTGGTCAATACGGCGGATGCGCCATCCCAAAAAGGGTTCCGGTACATGCCGGAAACAGGCGAGGAAAGGTATTCGTCCTTTCTTGGGGTCCCGGTACAGCGCCTTGGGGAAAAGCTGGGTGTTTTGGTGGTTCAGTCGCGTGAAGCGCGCGAGTTTTCCGCTGACGAAGTCTATGCGCTGGAAGTGGTCGCTATGGTGCTGGCCGAAATGGCGGAACTTGGTGCTTTTGTGGGCGAGGGCGCAGCCCTGTCACCATTGCACCAGCAATCGGTTCTGTTGCGTGGTGGCCCGGCGCAGGAGGGATCAGCCGAAGGGCATGTCTGGCTTCATGAACCTCGCGTGGTCGTCACCAACCCGATCGCGGAAGACCCGCACACGGAACGCGAGCGTCTGATCGAGGCGGTTGATGAGTTGCGTGTCGGTGTCGACAAGATGCTCGAGATTTCTCAGAACGGCGACACCGAACAACTCAAAGTGCTGGAAGCCTATCGCATGTTCGCAAATTCCAAAGGCTGGATGCGCCGGATGGAAGAGGACATTGCCCTTGGCCTCAGCGCTGAGGCTGCAGTTGAAAAGGAACAATCGCAGGCGCGGGCACGCATGGGGCAGGTCACCGATCCCTATCTGCGCGAACGGCTGGCGGATCTGGACGATCTCAGCAACCGCCTGCTGCGCATCCTGACCGGGCAGGGCAAGACCGACAGTGCCGATCTGCCACCTGATCCGATCCTGATCGCCCGCAATATCGGCCCCGGAGACCTGTTGGAATATGGGCGGGCGCTGAAAGGGATTGTGCTTGAGGAAGGCTCGGTCGGCAGCCACGCAACCATCGTGGCGCGGGCACTGGCGATTCCGCTTGTGGTGCATGTCGGTCGGATCACGACCGAGGCGCTGAACGGCGACCATATTCTGGTCGATGGTGATCAGGGCGTTGTGCATCTGCGCCCCGAAGACACCGTGGTCAGTGCATTTCGTGATAAAATCGCCATGCAGGCCAAGGCGCAGGAACGTTATGCCTCGATCCGAGAAACCCCTTGTGTTTCACGCGATGGCGCGCGCATCAACTTGGTGATGAACGCGGGCCTGATGGCTGACCTGCCGTCGCTGGGTACCTCGGGCGCCGAAGGCGTGGGCCTGTTCCGCACAGAACTGCAATTCCTGATCCGCAACAAAATGCCGAAACGGTTGGAGCTTGTCACCCAATATCAACGTGTTCTGGATGCGGCGGGCGACAAACGGGTGGTGTTCCGCACCCTCGATATCGGGTCGGACAAAGTGTTGCCCTACATGAAACATGTGGCCGAACCAAACCCCGCGCTGGGCTGGCGCGCCATTCGGGTAGGCCTGGACAAACGCGGTGTCATGCGGATGCAGTTGCAAGCGCTTCTGCGCGCTGCCAATGGTCGTCCGTTGACCATCATGTTCCCCTTTGTGGCGCAAGCTGATGAGTTCCGTGAAGCCCGGTGGGAGGTGAATAAAACCATCGAGCGCGAGAAACGGTTGGGCCACGTCCTGCCAGAAATGCTTGAAGTCGGCGCGATGCTGGAAACACCGTCGCTGGCCTTTGCCCCTCAGAAGTTTTTTGACGAGGTGGATTTCATCTCGATCGGTGGCAATGACCTTAAACAGTTTTTCTTCGCGGCCGACCGTGAGAACGAACTGGTCCGTCGGCGATACGACACACTGAACGTCAGCTTCCTGAGCTTGATGGAGCGGATTGTCGAGCGCTGCGATATCTCGGACACCCCGCTCAGCTTCTGTGGCGAGGACGCAGGCCGCCCGGTCGAGGCGCTGTGTCTGGCGGCGATTGGGATACGGACGCTCTCGATGCGTCCAGCCTCCATCGGTCCGGTTAAAAGTCTGCTGTTGCGCTGTGATCTGTCGGAGGTGCGTAAAATAATTGCCGATGCCCGCCATCGCGGCGAGCAAAGCGTGCGCCCGGCTGTGATGGAATGGCTGCGCAATCAGGGTTAGGGCGCAAAAAGATCCGTTTTGGGAAACTCTGCTTGATTTTTTCGCACGGGCTTTTTATCTGACAGGCTATGTTAGCGATAACATACTTTGTATTGTGCGGTCTTGCGCCATGCTAGGTTGATATCGGCACACTCAGAAGGAGCCCGTGATGGTTTCACGCGTAATTCCGGTAGAACCATTCGATCTGGTGCTGTTTGGGGCCACCGGCGATCTGGCGCAACGCAAGATCTTGCCGGGCCTGTACCATCGATTTGCGATTGGGCAAATGCCCAAGGGCGCGCGGATCATCGGTACGGCGCGGTCGGAAGTCGACAGCGATGGGTTCCGCGAGCAGGTCCGCGCCTCGATGCAGCAATTTGCTCCGGGTTTTTCTGCCGAGACACTGGACCGGTTCCTGGCACATGTTGAATACGTGCCCGTGGATGCCATGGGCGATGCCGGGTGGTCTGATCTGATAAAACTGGTGCGTGATGATGTTGTGCGGGCCTTTTATCTATCGGTGGGGCCAAGCCTGTTCGCTGGGATTGCGCAGCGTTTGCATGACACCGGTTTGGCCACACCCGACAGCCGCATCGTGGTCGAAAAGCCGTTTGGTCATGATCTGACATCGGCCAAGGCGCTGAACGAAGGATTGCGCGCCTGTTTTGAAGAACATCAGATTTACCGGATCGACCATTATCTGGGCAAGGAAACCGTGCAGAACCTGATGGCGCTTCGTTTCGCGAATTCGCTGTTCGAGCCGCTATGGAATTCCACCCATATCGATCACGTTCAGATCACCGTGGCCGAGACCGTGGGCGTAGAAGGGCGCGGGGCCTATTACGATCAATCCGGTGCAATGCGGGATATGATTCAGAACCATCTGGTGCAATTGCTGTGTCTGACAGCGATGGAGCCACCTTCGAAATACGCTCCCAACGCCGTGCGCGATGAAAAGGTCAAGGTGATCGAAGCGCTGGAGCCGGTCGAGCCCAAAGATATTGCACGCGGCCAATACCGGGCGGACAAGGGCGAGGGCGGCTATGTCGATCATGTCGGCAATCCCGCCAGCCGAACCGAAAGCTTCATTGCCCTCAAGGTTCATATTGGCAATTGGCGTTGGGCAGGTGTGCCGTTCTATCTGCGCACCGGAAAACGCCTGCGCGCGCGCGAATCCGAGATCGCGGTTTTCTTCCGCGATCCGCCACACACGATTTTCCCCAATGTCGGCCCGCTGCACGGAAATGTGCTGGTGATCCGCTTGCAGCCTGACGAAGGCATCACCCTGCGCACCACGATAAAGGATCCTGGGCCGGGTGGCTTCCGCTTGTCGGACGTGGCCCTCGACATGAGCTTTGCCGATGCCCTTGGGGCCGAAGCACAAGCCCCGGACGCTTATGAGCGGCTGATCATGGATGTCATCCGTGGCGATCAGACACTGTTCATGCGCGGTGACGAGGCCGAAGCCGCCTGGGCTTGGGTCGATCCCATCATTCACGGCTGGGAACAGCGCGGAGACCGCCCGTCCCGGTACGATCAGGGCAGTTCAGGTCCCGAAGAAGCACTGATGCTGATGCATCGCGATGGACGCCGGTGGCGTCAGATCGGAGGGTAATCATGGTACACACAGTAATTGCCGACGTCACAAAACGGATCGTCGACCGCAGCGCCGATCTGCGCGGTCCTCACTTGGAACGAATGGACCAGGCCAGGTCCAAAGGCCCGGCTCGCGCGCATCTGTCTTGCAGCGGTCAGGCTCATGCTTTTGCAGGTGCGGGTGAAGACCAGCAGTCCATGGCCACTGGCACAGCAGGCAATCTGGGCATCGTCACAGCCTATAACGACATGCTGTCCGCGCATCAGCCGTTCGAGCGCTATCCCGAACTGATCCGCCAGGCGATCCGCGCAGCTGGCGGCACCGCTCAGGTTGCAGGGGGCGTGCCAGCTATGTGTGATGGCGTTACGCAGGGCGAAGCAGGGATGGAACTGTCGCTGTTCTCGCGCGATGTGATCGCGCTGGCGACTGGCGTGGCGCTCAGCCATAACACTTATGATGCGGCGGTATTTCTTGGCGTGTGTGACAAGATCGTCCCCGGACTGATCATCGGTGCGCAGGCCTTTGGCCACCTACCTGCGGTATTTCTACCTGCCGGGCCCATGACCAGCGGGTTGCCGAACGACGAAAAAGCCAAAGTCCGTCAGAAATTCGCTGCGGGTGAGGTTGGCCGCGAAGAGCTGATGGCCGCTGAAATGGCCGCCTATCACGGCCCCGGCACCTGCACCTTCTATGGCACGGCCAACACCAACCAGATGTTGATGGAGTTCATGGGCCTGCACCTGCCGGGATCCAGCTTTGTCAATCCGAACACGCCCTTGCGTGATGCCTTGACCGAAGAAGGCGCGCGCCGCGCCCTGTCGCTTAGCGCGTTGGGCAACCACTACACGCCGGTCTGCCAGATCCTTGATGAACGTGCCTTTGTGAACGGCATCGTGGGGTTGATGGCGACGGGCGGATCGACCAACCTGCTGATCCATTTGATCGCTATGGCGCGGGCAGGTGGTATCGTGCTGGATTGGCAAGATTTTTCGGACATCTCTGCCGTGGTGCCTTTGGTTGCGCGCGTTTATCCCAACGGCCTGGCCGATGTGAACCACTATCACGCCGCTGGCGGTCTCGGCTATACGATCGGCACGCTGCTGGACGATGGACTCTTGCACCCCGATACGCTGACCGTCGCGGGTCAAGGACTGCAAAACTATACCAAGGAACCCAAACTGTTCGACGGAGACCTCATCTGGCAGGACGGCACCGACCACAGCCTGAACGACAAGATTCTGCGCCCGGCCAAAGACCCGTTCCAACCAACCGGGGGTCTGTCGCGCCTGACGGGCAATCTGGGCACCGGGGTAATGAAGGTTTCAGCAGTCGCTCCTGAACATCAGGTGGTCGAAGCCCCCGTGCGCGTATTCCATGATCAGGACGATGTCAAAACCGCCTTCAAGGCCGGAGAGTTCACCGATGACGTCATCATTGTCGTACGCTTCCAGGGCCCCAAGGCGAACGGGATGCCCGAGTTGCATTCGCTGACCCCCATTCTGTCGATCCTGCAAGGTCGGGGACAAAAAGTAGCGCTTGTCACCGATGGCCGCATGTCCGGAGCGTCGGGCAAGGTTCCCGCAGCCATCCATGTCTGCCCCGAAGCGCTGGACGGCGGTGCCATAGCGCGTCTGCAGGATGGTGACATCCTGCGCGTTGATGCGGTGCAGGGTCAGTTGGAAATCCTGACCGAAGGCGTACTGGACCGACCCCCCGCCACTGCCGATCTTTCAGCCAATCAACACGGTGTCGGGCGCGACCTCTTCGGTGCGTTCCGGCAGAATGTCGGGTCCGCCGACACAGGTGCCAGCATATTCGGAGTATAAGTGATGACGAAAACCCAACGCACCCGCGAAATCTGCGCTCTGGCGCCCATCGTTCCAGTATTGGTCATTGATGATGCGGCGCAGGCGCGCCCGTTGGCCGAGGCGCTGGTGGCTGGTGGTCTGCCGGCGCTGGAAGTCACCTTGCGCACACCGGCTGCTCTGGACGCCATCCGTGCCATGGCCGAAGTGCCCGGTGGTGTGGTCGGCGCAGGCACGTTGGTGACGCCCGAAGACGTCCGTGTCGCCAAAGAAGCGGGCGCCCAATTTGGTGTCTCTCCGGGCGCAACCGACGCGTTGATTGCAGCGTGCGAGGCCGAGGGCCTTCCGCTGCTGCCCGGTGCCGCCACGGCAAGCGAAGCGATGGCCCTGTTGGAAAAAGGCTATGACATGCTGAAATTCTTCCCCGCCGAGGCCTCGGGCGGCGCTCCTGCGCTCAAAGCTATCGGTGCACCCCTGCCGCAAATCAGTTTCTGCCCCACAGGAGGAGTGTCGCCCACAAACGCTCGTGATTACCTGTCGTTATCCAATGTGATCTGTGCTGGCGGCAGCTGGGTCGCGCCGAAGCAAATGGTCGAAGCCAGCGATTGGGCCGGGATTGAAACACTCGCGCACGAGGCGTCGAAGCTGGCGGATTGACGCGGCGCGGCCTCTCGGTAATGTGGGCGTCAACTCATACAGGTTGACCCCATGACACAGACAGTTTCCCTTTCCCAGGGGCGGACATTTTTGGCCATCCCCGGTCCTTCGGTCATGCCGGACGCGGTTCTGCAGGCCATGCATCGCCCGTCGCCCAATATCTATGATGGGGAACTGATCGATATGATGCCTGCCCTGACCAATGATCTGCGTCGGGTTGCTGGAACACAGCACAACGTAGCCATCTATATCGCCAATGGTCACGGCACATGGGAAGCGGCGCTGTCCAACGTCATCGCGCCCGGCGAAACCGTTCTGGCCCCTGCTTCGGGTCGGTTCACCCATGGCTGGGCAGAAATGGCCGAAGGGATCGGGGCAAAGGTGCAGCTGATCGACTTCGGAACATCCTCAGCTTGGGATTTCGACCGGATCGCAGACGCGTTGCGCGCTGATGAGAAGCGCCAGATCAAGGCCGTTCTGGCGGTGCATGTGGATACCTCCAGTTCAATCCTCAACGACATCCCGGCGCTTCGCAAGCTTCTGGACGATCTGGAACACCCCGCACTGTTGATGGCAGACTGTATCGCTTCGCTGGGCTGCGACCGGTTCGAGATGGATGAATGGGGTGTCGATGTTATGGTCACCGCCTGTCAGAAAGGTCTGATGGTCCCGGCGGGGGTCGGCTTTGTTTTCTACAACGAAAAAGCGCAAGCCAAACGAGCCACCATGCCGCGTGTTTCGCAATACTGGGACTGGCAGCCGCGCGCCAATCCTGACTTGTTCTACCAGTATTTCAACGGCACTGCGCCGACACATCATCTCTACGGCTTGCGCGCTTCACTGGACCTGATCCACTCGGAAGGGATAGAACAGGTCTGGACCCGCCACAAACAGCTGGCCAAGGCCATTTGGGCGGCGTGTGAGACATGGGCCGAAGAAGGCGCGCTGCAAATGAACGTCGCTGACCGCGCCCACCGCAGTCACGCGGTAACCGCTCTGCGTCTGACCGATGGACGCGGAACGGCCTTACGCTCATACACCGAAACCCAGCTGGGCCTGACACTGGGCATTGGGTTGGGGATGGAAGACTATGACGGCTGTTTCCGCCTCGGCCATATGGGCCACATCAACGGGCAGATGGTGATGGCCATTCTGGGCGGTATGGAAACGGGCATGGCCGCACTTGGTATTCCACGTGGCAAGGGGGCCCTCGAGGCCGCTGCCGCCGTGCTGGCCACCTGACACAACACTTGCGCGCTGGATCCGATCCGCCTCTTCATCTGGCTGGAAATATCCTCGGGGGGAATCGCGCTGTGGCGCGATGGGGGGCAGACAGCCCCCCTATACTTCCTAACCCAAAGGAAAAAAGATCAGTCTGTCCATGCCCGCGCTTCTGCAAGCGCCTTGGGCAAAGCTGTCGCAAAAGCCTCCAGATCGGACTCGCCACCGCAGCTTACCCGAATGCACCTGTTCTGCGGAGCCGCAAACGGCATCCGAACAAATACCCCTTGCGCGACCAATGCATCCAGCACGGCCTTCGCAAACACCCCGTCCTGCCCACAGTCAATCGCCACGAAATTGGTGGCCGAAGGCAGGGGTTCCAACCCGTTCTCGCGGACGATCGCGACGATCCGCTCACGCGCCTCTGCGATTTGTGCCTGAATGTGCTCCAGCCACGCGCCGTCCTGCAAAGCCGCCAAAGCCCCGGCTTGCGACGCACGGTTCATGCCGAAATGGTTGCGCACTTTGTTGAAGGCCGCGATCAGTTCGGGCGCACCCATTGCATAACCAACGCGCGCGCCGGCCATGCCGTAGGCCTTGGAAAACGTCCGCATTCGGATCACGCGGGGATCATCCACGCTGACGGGGGCCGCCGTCCCCTCGGGCGCACATTCCACGTAAGCCTCATCCAGAACCAGCAGGCAACCTTCCGGCAAGGCTTCCATCGCCTCTACGATATCGGCACCCGAATGCCAGCTGCCCATCGGGTTGTCCGGGTTTGCCAGATAAACCAGCTTGGCGCTGACCTCGGCCGCCTTTGCAAACAACGCTGCCGGGTCTTCGTGATCGCCGGAATAAAGCACCTTGTGCAGATCACCTCCGAACCCGGCCACATGATAGTTGAAGGTTGGATAGGCTCCGTCCGATGTCACCACGGCATCTCCAGGACCGATAAGCAGACGCACCAGATAACCCAGAAGCCCGTCAATCCCTTCGCCCACAACGATATTCTCTGGCGTCACCCCATGATGGTCTGCCACAGCGTTGCGCAAGTCATGGTTTTCGGGATCGCCATACATCCAGATTTCAGATGCAGCCTGCGTCATGGCCTCGATGGCCCGTGGTGAGGGGCCAAACACGCTTTCATTCGCACCCAGACGCGCAACAAACGGCGCACCGCGCTGCCGCTCTTGCGTTTCGGGGCCGACAAAGGGCACGGTGGCGGGCAGGGATTGGGCAAGCAGGGTGTATCGAGGTCCGGTCATGTGCGCAGATAACCCCAAGCCCGAACATTGAGCAAGCGTGCGGCATCCGGCACGCTGGAAAAGATTTTGAATAAAGGATCACAGATGCGCATTCTCTTCGCTGTTATTCTCTTGGGCCTCGCCTATCTTTTGTTCTGGCCCGTCCCGGTTACGCCCGTCGCTGTTGAAATGCCGGAAGATGCTGGGTTTACAGGGGATTTCTCGGAAAACACGGCACTGGATGTCGCACAGCTTATCCGCCTTCCAGGGGAAGAGATTGGCCCCGAAGATATCGCCGTGATGCCCGATGGAACGGTGTACACAACCAGCCTGACAGGTGTCCTCTATCGCATCGACGGAGAAGAACCCGTTGAGGTCGACCGTTTGGGCAGACGTCCTCTGGGTCTTAAGGCCGGGCCTGACGGCGCGCTTTACATCGCTGACAGCTTTCGCGGCGTGATGCGCTGGACAGGGCCAGGCACGTTGGAAACAGTGGTAGCTGACATCAACGGAGTGCCGGTGATCTATGCCAACCAATTGGATGTGGCACAGGATGGCACGATCTATTTCTCGAACTCCTCTGACCGTTTTGATCCCGAAACAATGGGTGGAACCAAGCCAACCTCGGTCTTGACCATTTGGGAGCAGTCCGACACCGGCTATGTCGCGCGCCACACACCCGACGGCACCACCCAGAAGATCGCCGAAGGGTTTGTGTACACCAATGGCGTTGCCCTTTCCCCGGATGAAGACTTTTTGCTGATCGCAGAAACGGGTCGCGCACGGGTGCACAAGTTGTGGCTGAGCGGTCCCAGGGCCGGGCAGCAAGACGTTCTGATGGATAACCTGCCAGGGTATCCCGATAACATCGAGGCGCAGGGCGATGGCACCTATTGGATGGCGTTTGCCAGCCCACGCGTACCGTCAGAGGCGCTGATGCCATACCCGCTTTTGCGCAAGGTGATCTGGCGGCTCGGTCCGGCCGTCCGCCCTGCACCTATCCATCGTGGCATGATGGTGCAGTTCGACGGTGAAGGTCGCATCTTCCGCACGCTGCAAGACCCGCAGGGCCGTTTAGGTATCACAACCGGGGGCAAGGTCGTAGGCGACCAGTTATATGTCATGACCCTCGATTCCCCGTGGTTCGGGCGGATGCCCGTCAGCGATTTGCCCTGACGTCGCAGTGGTATTCGGCCGCCGGGCCGGGCATTGTTGGGGCAATTGAATTTCGGGAGGTCCCCCATGTCACGCGTATCCGTCACCTACAAAGACCATGTTGCCCATGTCACCCTGACCCGTGGCGACAAGATGAACGCACTGGATGACGCGATGATCAAGGCGCTGCTGTCCGCGGGGCAAGAGGTCGCGGCCTCGGATGCCCGCGCTGTGGTTCTTTCCGGTGAGGGCAAGAGCTTTTGCGCGGGCCTCGACATGGCAAGCTTTGCCAAGATGGCTCATATGGACCCCACGGAATGGCTGATGACCCGCAGTCATGAGGACGCCAATGAGATGCAGGAACTGGCCCTGATTTGGCGCCGCGTCCCGGTTCCGGTGATCTGCGCCATTCAGGGTGTGGCCTATGGTGGTGGCCTGCAAATCGCGCTGGGCGCGGATATTCGCCTTGCTCATCCCGAAGCGAAACTGGCCGTGATGGAAATGAAATGGGGCATCATCCCAGATATGGGCGGCATGATTCTGCTGCCCCGGCTGGTCCGTTCGGACGTGCTGCGCCTTCTGACCTATACGGCACGCCCTATCGGTGCGCTTCAGGCAGCTGACTGGGGTCTTGTTACGCAGCTTTCTGATGATCCTTTGACCGAAGCTTTGGCCATTGCTGAAAACATCGCCGGTCAAAGCCCTTCGGCCATTCGTGCCGCCAAACGTCTGATCGAAATAGCCGAATCTCAGGGCCGCGCCGACGTACTGATGGCGGAATCGGCTGAGCAGGTGGAACTGATCGGCAAGCCCGACCAGATGGAAGTGGTGATGGCGCGGATGCAGGGCCGCAAGCCCGAGTTCAAATGATCAGCGCATAAAGGCCCGCCTCGCATCGCGGGCCATGTTGTAACGCATTTCCAGATCGGCGATATGGGCCATTGCGGCTTTTCGCTCGGCAGGGTCCGTCAAGGTCGCATAGTTTTGTCGCGCTGCATCGAGCTGTTTCTTGATGTCGAACTCTTCCGGCAATACCCCAGCCTGCGCCATGATCCGATGACCGGCGGCGATGGCCGGGTCACTCATGGCTTCTGATGACCGGTCGGGCAGCGGTTGGCCTTCGCCGTCCAAACCCTGCAATTGACCTTCGGCCTGAGCCTTTTTGATCTGGCGTTCGACCAGTTTTCCGAGTTTCCCAAGCATGGGCGTAGTCTAAGCGATCTGCGGCACCAACAAAACTGTCTATCTGACCCGTTGCGACACCAGATAGGCAATCCCGCCCGCCAGCAGACCCCAGACCGCCGCGCCCAGACCAAACGCAGTGATGCCCGAGGCTGTGATGGCAAAGGTCAGGATGGCCGCTTCACGTTCAGCAGGAACCTCCAGCGCGGCTGAGGTGGCATTGGCCATTACGCCGATCAAGGCAATACCGGTCAGCGTGCCCATCAGCATCGGGTCAGCATGAATGGCGAACCCGGTGATGGCCACGGCGAACACCCCGAACAGGCAATAGAACACGCCCCCCATCACGGCAGACCAATAGCGCAGTGCGGGGTCTGGATGGCTGTCTTCATTCGAACACATCGCAGCGGTGATCGCGGCAAGGCAGGTGGCGGGCGCCCCAAACGGCGAGGACAGGATGCTGGAAATGCCGACCGCCGAGAACAGCTTGCCTGTCTGCGGCGCATAGCCAAAGCTGCGGATCACCGCGATGCCGGGGATGTTCTGCGTGGCCATTGTGACAATGAACAGCGGAACGGCGATTCCGATGACTGAAGCCACTGAGAATTTGGGTGTGGTCCAGACCGGGGCCGCGATCCACTGCGTCGGCGTCAGCGACGCATCCCCCGCGTTCAATACCACGATGATAGCCGCAGCAATTACCGCTGCTGGTACGGCGAACAGACGATTGATCCGGCCTGCGAGGAACCATGTTAGAATCACAGGCAAGGTTTGCCACGGCAGTTCAACCGCAGCCTGAAAGGGCAAGATGCAGAGCGGCAGCAACACGCCGCCCAGCATCGCCTGCGCCAGCGTTGTGGGTATCGCCGCAGCCAACCGTCCCAAGGGCCGCCAGAGCCCCGCCAATACGGTCAACGCCCCTGCACAAAGGAATGCACCCGTTGCCTCGGCGAACCCGAGGGCCGGCGTGGCAGACACCGCCAGCAGCGCCGCACCCGGTGTAGACCAGGCCACGCTGATCGGCTGACGATACCATAGGCTAAGCGCGATGGCGGTCAGGCCCATGGCAATGGCGGCCATCATCAAACCAGACGCCGCCTGCGCTGGGGATGCGCCCATTGCGGCCACGCCCTGCAGCACGATGGGAAAGGAACTGAAGAACCCGACAATGGCAACAACCAGCCCGGTGGAGATTGTCTGGAACGGTGGGGCTGTGTGTGTCATGCCGACCTCGGACGGTTGCGATTGCCGATTGCTAACAAGCGGGGGCAGGGACGGGCAAGCGCTTTGCGCATAAAAGAAAACCCCGCCGGATCAGCGGCGGGGTTCGGAAATTGAGTATTTGGAAAAAGATGAAGATCAGGCGATTTCGGCCAGACGGGCGAGCGCCTCGTTCAGTTTGGCCTCTTCTTCTTCGCGGGCGGCGAGGTTGGCCTTGGCTTCGGCAACAACCTCTTCCGGGGCCGAGGCCACGAATTTGGGGTTGTTCAGACGGCCACGCAGACCGCCGAGCTCTTTGGCAAGCTTGCCTTTGGCTTTTTCAAGCCGTTCCTTTTCGGCACCGATATCGATGATATCGGCCAGCGGCAGGCCGAAAGAGGCGCCGGGGGCGGCGATTGAGATGGTACCCTTGGGCAGTTCGTCCGCCTTGGTCAGGCTATCGATCCGCGCCAGACGTTTGATCAGCGCTTCGTTGCGGTCCCAAGCCGCTTGACCGTTTGTATCGATTTCGGTCACCAGCATCGGTACGTAAAGACCGGCCGGAACGCGCATCTGGGCACGGGCCGAGCGTGTGTTTTCGATTACTGAGATCACCCAGTTCATCTCACGATCCGCATCCGCGTCGATCAGTTCAGCGGCGGCGTAGGTCGGCCAGTCGGCGTGAACGACCATCTTTGCGCGATTGCCGGTCAGGCCCCACAGCTCTTCGGTGACAAAGGGCATGATCGGGTGCAACAAGACCATGCACTGATCCAGAACCCAGCGCATGGTGGCGCGGGTCTCGGCCTGTGCTTCGGCGTCATCGCCCTGCAGCAGGGGTTTCGACAGTTCCACGTACCAGTCGCAGACCTTGCCCCAGACAAAGGCATACAGCCCGTTGGCCGCGTCGTTGAAGCGATAGCTTTCCAGCGCCGCGTCGACTTCTTCCCGCACGCGGGCGGTTTCGCCGATGATCCAGCGGTTCACCGCGGCCTTGGGTTTCAGGTCGGCCACGTCCAATTGCGGAACGGCGTCGGTGAAGACCTCGTTCATCTCGGCAAAACGGACGGCATTCCACAGCTTGGTGCCGAAGTTGCGATAGCCGGTGATGCGTTCGCGGGACAGTTTCAGCACACCACCAATCGCCGCCATCGAAGCATTGGTGAACCGCAGCGCGTCGGCGCCGAATTCGTCGACAATTTCAAGCGGGTCGATGACGTTGCCGGTGGTCTTGGACATCTTCTTGCCCTTCTCGTCCCGGACAAGCTGGTGCAGGTAGACGGTGTGAAACGGGATCTGATCGACTACGGCCAGTTGCATCATCATCATCCGGGCAACCCAGAAGAACAGGATGTCGAAACCGGTGATCAGAACGTCCGTGGGGAAGTAGCGTTCCAACTCCTCGGTTTGTTCGGGCCAGCCCAGCGTACCGATGGGCCAGAGACCGGAGGAAAACCAGGTGTCGAGGACATCGGGGTCGCGCCAAACCGGGTAGACCAGCTTGGTCGGGTCTTGTTCAACTGCGTACTGAGCAAGGCTTTCGGCGAATTGATGAATCGCTTCCTGCTTGTCGGCGACTTCGATGACCGTCGCGTGGCTCAGCGGGCTGGGAATGTTGGCATTATCGTCGAGAAATTTTTCGGTAACGGCCTCAAGGCTCGCTGCACATTCCATGACATTGCCACGGTGCAGCATGCCGCCTTCATTCAGCAAACGGCCCATCTCGACCAGATCAAGGTCGCCGTCACTCTCGTCGTCGATGAAGTCATCGGCAGACAGGTCTAGCCCATACCAAACCGGAATCTGATGCCCCCACCACAGCTGGCGCGAGATGCACCAGGGCTCGATGTTTTCCAGCCAGTGGTAATAGGTCTTCTCGCCTGACTCGGGGATGATCTTGACCGTGCCGTCCTTGACCGCATCCAGCGCGGGGCCGACGACCTTTTCGGCATCCACGAACCATTGGTCGGTGAACATAGGCTCGATCACAACTTTCGAGCGGTCGCCAAAAGGCTGCATGATCGGTTTGCTCTCGACCAGCGGTACCAGCGCTGTGGGATCATCATCCTCGCCCAGCTTGGTGCCCAGAACTGGATTGTCGGCGCGGGTCATCACGGCCAAACCATCGGCGGTGATCTCTTCCACCACCTTCGCCCGGGCCTCGAACCGGTCGAGTCCGCGCAAGTGATCGGGGACAAGGTTGATCGCGTCGATCTCGTTCTCAGTGAATTCACGCCCACGGGCGTATTCCTGTGCCTTGCCCGCCTCTTGGTCATAAGGCGCACCATCGGCCCGCATGGCTCCCTTGGTGTCCATCAGGCGGTACATCGGAATGCCGCCGCGTTTAGCCACCATGTTGTCGTTGAAATCATGCGCCCCGGTGATCTTCACTGCGCCCGAGCCGAAATCGGGATCGGGATAGTCATCGGTGATAATCGGGATCTGACGGCGATGCTCTTTCGGCCCAACCGGAATTTCGCAGAGTTTACCGACGATTGGCGCGTAACGCTCATCCGACGGATGAACCGCAACCGCACCATCACCCAGCATGGTTTCCGGGCGGGTCGTGGCGATTGAGATGTAATCGCGCTCTTCCTCCAGCACGATATTCCCGTCCTCGTCCTTCTCGACATAGGTATAGGTTTCACCACCTGCCAGCGGGTATTTGAAGTGCCACATGTGGCCCGCGACTTCGATGTTCTCGACCTCAAGATCCGAGATCGCGGTCTCAAATTGCGGGTCCCAGTTGACCAGACGCTTGCCGCGATAGATCAGGCCCTTTTCGTACATATCGACGAAGACTTTGATCACCGCATCGTGGAAATTGGCCGAGTTCTCATGCCCCGTACGCGGATCACCCGTCGCACCGGCCATGGTGAAGGCGTTGCGCGACCAGTCGCAGGATGAGCCCAGACGTTTCAGCTGTTCGATGATCGTGCCGCCGTATTCGCCCTTCCATTCCCAGACTTTCTCAAGGAACTTCTCACGGCCCAGTTCGCGCCGACCGGGTTGCTGGGTGGCAGCCAGCAACTTTTCCACCTGCATCTGCGTCGCAATACCGGCGTGGTCCTGACCGGGCTGCCACAGCGTGTCAAAGCCGCGCATCCGGTGCCAGCGGATCAGAATATCCTGAAGTGTGTTGTTGAAGGCATGGCCAACGTGCAAAGCCCCCGTTACGTTGGGCGGCGGGATCATGATGGTAAAGCTTTCGTCGCGCGAGCGGTTCGCGCCTGCCTTGAAGGCTCCGGCCTGTTCCCAGGCCTCATAAATGCGGGCCTCGGCCTCGGCCGCGTTGAATGTCTTTTCCATCGCCATTGGATGCGTCCTGCGTCAACAAATTCGGGTCAGCGATTGCAATAGCGAAAGGATGGCAAAAGGGGAAGGGTCTGCGCGGTGACTCTTACCGGATTCACGGCGTGCCGGACGCCTCGGCTTTGTACACGCGTGTGGTTTGCGCCACGCCCTGCGCCATCGCCTTGGTCTGATCCTCTTGGATACGGGCGTGAAGCTCCAGCGCTGGCGTCGAAAACAACTCTGTCGGCGTATCGATATGGATGAAATTCCCCGCCCGATCTTCGCCCCGCGCCAAAACCGCATAGTCGCGGTCGGCCACATTTTGCTGGGCGTTTGGGTTCAGGTACCGGATCGCAAGACCGATCCGTCGGTCATCCGAGGTGTTGGGCCCCGAACCATGGATCGTCAAGCCATTGTGCAGCGACATTTGCCCCGGCTGCAATTCGATATGCGTCTTGTCCCCGTCTGCCACATCGACGGCGACCTCCTGCCCGCGCGACAGCAGGTTATTGTCCGAAAACGTGTCATTATGCGGCAGGATCGGGTTCTTGTGGCTGCCTTTGACGAAATCCATGCATCCACTGGTAACCGTTGCCGGGGATAGTGCGATCCAGGCGGTCAGCTGATCGGGTGTTTCGCCCATGCCCCAATAGGTCAAATCCTGATGCATGCCGACCACCTGTGTCGTGCGCGGCTCTTTGATGAACAATTCCGCAGACCACAACAGCAGGTCCGGTCCCAGAACGCCTTCGACAACGTCCAGAACCCTTGGGTCCAATGCGATGCGCGACACCAGGGGCATCACCACATGGGCGTTCAGGCGCTTGTACATGGTCAAGGGCAATGGCAGGTCGGCTTCGCGCCATGTGTCTTCGATCTCTTCCAGTTCAACACGGAACTGTTCTGTTTCCTCCGGTGAAAAGGCAGTGATGGGAAAGGCAAACCCGTCCTGCCAGTAGGCTTCCACCGTTTGGGCGTCCAGACGGCCCTGTTTCAGTGTGACAGGCTTGGGCATTAATAAACTCCCACAGGCTTTGTTATGGGCCAGCTTACGAATCCCGTTCCGGGTCCCGCAATTCCGTTTGCGACACAGTTGTCGCACACGCCATTGTGTACGGCGCTGGACATAATTGGGCGCAGGGCTAGTGTCGCCTCCGAGGCAGCAACAGGAGCATCCCATGGAAAAGTTCGGTAAAAGCCAGCCGGTCAAACGGACAGAAGATCAACGGTTTTTGACCGGGCAGGGGCGTTACATGGATGATGTGGTGCCCTCGAACGCTCTGTTTGCTGCCTTCTTCCGCAGCCCGGTGGCCCATGGGGACATCACAGCGTTGGATCTTGAGGCCGCACGGGCGGCTGACGGTGTGCGACTGGTCATGACACTGGATGATCTGGCGGCAACGGGGATCGATACTGTGCTGAATGCCGCCGTTCTGCAGAACCGCGATGGATCCAAGGCGGCGGCCCCGGATCGGCACATGCTGGCCAAGGACCGTATGCGGTTTGTGGGTGAACCGGTGGCGGTGGTCATCGCGGACACACCTGTACAGGCGCTGGACGCGGTTGAGTTGATCTGGATGGACACGGAAGAGCGCCCTGCAAAGCTGGACGTGGAAGCGGGTGGTGAGACATTGCACGCGGAAGCGCCCGATAACCGTGCTTTTGACTGGGGTTTGGGCGACGAAACCGGCACCGAAGCTGCCTTTCAGTCCGCCGCCCATACGGTGTCGCTGAACGTGCAGGACAACCGGGTCATCATCAGCTCGCTGGAACCACGCGGCTGTCAGGCCGATTGGGCCGAGGGGCGTCTGCATTTTTCGTATGGCGGGCAAGGCGTCTGGGCGATGAAGGCGCAACTGGCGCAGAAGCTGAAACTCGAGGCCGAAGACATCCGTGTCACCACCCCGGATGTGGGTGGCGGGTTTGGCATGAAAGTGATGCCCTATCCAGAATACTATTGCGTTGCCGTTGCCGCGATGAAGCTGGGCCAACCGGTTCACTGGATGTCAGACCGGTCCGAGGCGATGCTGTCCGATCACCATGGCCGCGATCTGACTTCGCTGGCCGAACTGGCCTTTGACGCCGATTACAGGATCACCGCCTACCGGGTCCACAGCAAGGTGAACCTTGGCGCCCATAACAGCCATTTTGGGCAAGCGATTCAGACAAGCCTGTTCAGCAAAGTGCTGATGGGTGTGTATGACGTGCAAACCACCTATCTGCGGGCCGAGGGTTTCTATACCAACACAACGCAGGTCGATGCCTATCGTGGGGCTGGGCGGCCCGAGGCGATCTATGTTCTGGAACGCGTGATGGACCGTGCAGCGCGCGAACTGGGTGTTGACCCGTGGGAGCTTCGGCGCAAGAATTTTATCCGCCCCGGCGATTTCCCTTACACCTCTTCCACGGGTGAAACCTATGATGTTGGTGACTTCGACATGGTCCTCAACCGCGCGGCTGACCAGACCATCGGGTTTGAAACCCGCAAGGCTGCGGATGCCGAACGGGGGCTGATACGCGGGCAGGGCCTCTGTTACTATATCGAAAGCATTTTAGGGGACCCTTCCGAAAACTCGAAGGTCGAGTTTTGCGAGGATGGCACCGTGAACCTGTACGTCGGAACACAATCGAACGGGCAGGGGCATGAGACGGTTTATGCCCAATTCCTGTCCGACCAGACCGGAATTCCCATGAATCAGATCACTGTCATTCAGGGCGATACTGACCGGCTCGGCCATGGTGGCGGCACCGGTGGGTCGCGTTCGGTTACGGTGCAAAGCACCGCCACGCTCGCCACCGTTGACAAGATAATCGCCGCATTCACGCCTTATCTTGCCGATAAGATAGGGGTCGAGGAAAGTGATGTAAGTTTTGACCACGAGACATTCCGCGTGCCGGGGTCCAACCTGACGCCGACGCTGACCGAAGCCGCCGAAATGGCCCGCGCCGACGGGCGTTTGGATCTGCTGCAACATGAGGCCCGCGCCAACCTGGATGCGCGCAGCTATCCGAACGGCGCGCATGTTGCCGAAGTCGTGATCGATTCTTACACCGGCGAGACATGGGTTGACCGTTATACGGTCGTTGACGATTTTGGTAACCTTATCAATCCAATGCTTGCCGAAGGGCAAGTGCATGGCGGGGTGGTTCAAGGAATCGGACAGGCCCTGAGCGAACATGTTGTGCACGATGCACATGGGCAACTGCTCACGGCTTCGTTTATGGATTACGCCTTGCCCCGTGCAGCGGACATACCCATGATTGAGTTTACCTCGGCGCCGGTTCCGTCAACCTCAAACCCGATGGGGATGAAAGGGTGCGGCGAAGCCGGCACAGTGGGCGCGCTGGCTGCAGTGGCAAACGCGGTTCAGGATGCGCTCTGGGATCATGGGGTGCGACAGGCGGATATGCCTTTCACACCTCAAAGAGTATGGGAATTGCTGACACATGAAACTGTCGCAGCTGAGTAGAAAGGTTCTGGGATGGCTTGGACGGCCCTTGCGGTCCGAACATTCTGCCGAGGTGCTCCACCGCGAACCGCTCAGCCATGTCATCATCCTGGACGGCACAATGTCGACGCTCGAACCGGGGTTCGAGACACATGCCGGGCAAACCTTGCGCCTGTGTTGCGAGATGGGCAGCAAAGTTTCGGTGTTTTATGAGGCGGGCGTGCAGTGGGAAAACTGGAAATCCTCGCTGGATGTGATGATGGGCCGGGGTATCAACCGCCAAATTCGTCGTGCCTATGGCTATCTGGCCTCACGCTACAAGCCTGGGGACCGGATCTATTTCATCGGCTACTCACGCGGGGCTTACGGCGTACGCAGTCTGGCAGGGGTGATCGATATGATCGGTCTGCTCAAGGCCGAGCACGCGACCGAGCGCAACATTCAGCAAGCCTATCGCCACTATGAATGCAATCCCAGCGGCACCGCCGCGCGCGATTTCCGACGGAAGTTCTGTCATGAAGGGGTTGAGATCGAAATGATCGGCGTCTGGGACACTGTCAAGGCGTTGGGCCTGCGGCTGCCGCTGCTCTGGCGCTGGGCCGAGGAACGCCACGCCTTTCACAGCCATCAACTGGGCCCTTCGACCCGCCACGGCTATCACGCCATGGCATTGGACGAGACGCGTGAGGTGTTCGACCCGGTGCTGTGGAAATGCACGCCCGAGTTCAAAGGTCATGTGGAACAGGTCTGGTTTCGGGGCACCCACGGTGACATCGGCGGGCAGTTGAACGGCTTTGAAGAGGCGCGACCGCTCAGCAACATTTCCCTGATCTGGATGCTGGACAAGGCGGAGATGCACGGATTGCCGTTGCCTGAGGGCTGGCGCGACCGCTTTCCCATAGATACTCAAGCACGGTCGGTTGGAACGTGGCGCGGCTGGGGCAAGATTTTCCTTCTGCGCAAACACCGCAAAGTCGGGCGAGATCAGTCAGAGCGCCTACATGTCTCGGTATCGCCGGACGAGCTGCCCGGTTGGGTCGCGATGCCGAATCTGCCGTCGCATCCGGCGCAGTAAGGTTAGTCGAACGACGTTGCGCCGGGATCGAGGGAAAACGCTTCAAACGCTTCCAATACATCCCGCCTGAGGTTTCGCACCAGTGACAACTCTGGCAGCGCATTCTTTTGGAAAAAGGCCGCCTCGCTGGTTTCGACGCCAGCCTGTGGAACGTTATCGCTGATTTCGTCACACAAAAAGAACAGTTTATAGAAGTCCCGCGCATCTGCCGGGTAGGGGTGCCGCGCCTTGTGGCGCAAAGCATACAAGCGTCGGGCCCGAACCCGAAGACCGGCCTCTTCCCAGACCTCACGTTCGATGTTTTCCGCCGGAGAGCTGCCGATATCCGCGAACCCGCCGGGCATCGACCAGCGCCCGTCACTGCGCTCGCGCACCAAAAGGATGCGACCGTTCCGGATCACTGCGGCGCGAATATCGATACTGGGCGTGGCATAGCCGCCCGCATGTTCCGAAACCAGTCCTTCGATCCGCGAAATTGGAACCTGACCCAGATCTGCCAGAATGGCACGAGCCATGGTTGCGATCTCGTCATAGCGTTCGCGGTCAAACGGATCCTTGGTGAAATGCTGGCCGGTTTCGGCCAGCGCCAACAGGCGTTTTGCCCGGGCTAGCCAGGTATCCTCTATCGCTGTCGGATCCTGGCGCATGAGCTTTACCGACGTCGGTCGCGGCGCGAGCTCATGGGCTGGAAGGCCACGCCCACATGGGCCTCGCAATAGGGTTTGCCTGCTTCAACCGGCAGGCCACAGAACCAGAAATCTTCGGTCGCGGGGTCGCCCACGGGCCATTTGCAGGTTTTCTCGGTCAGCTCCATCAGGGTCAGCTTCTTGGCCTTCTTCTCGATCTCGTTGACCTTGGCCAGCGCTTCGGGGCTGATTTCATTGGCCGAAGGCTGCGGCGGCAGCGGTTGACCGGCGGGGATGATCTGGCGGCGGGCCGGAACGGCGGGCTTTGCCTCGGCGGTCGGGGCAGGGGCCGGGCGCGCCGGTTCGGTCTTGGGCGTGGGTTTGGGCTTGGCCTCAGCCTTGGGGGCGGGTGCCGGTTTTTCTTTCGGTTCCGCCTTGGCCGGGGATGCGCCTGTTGCCCGGTTGGACAGGCCCAGGCGATGCACCTTGCCGATCACCGCGTTGCGAGTCACGCCACCCAGTTCCTTGGCAATCTGGCTGGCCGACTGGCCTTCGCCCCACATCTTCTTCAGCAGTTCTACACGCTCGTCTGTCCAGGACATCGTTAGCCTTTCAAAAGCGGAAAGCGGCCCCGGATTCGGGCCGCCTTGGAAATTCGTCTCAGCCCCTATTCTAAACACTGCAGCCCGAGTTACAAGCTGTCTTCGAATCAGGTTGAGGGCAAAACATGCAGAATCCCGCAGATCAGACCGCGCGCCGCTTCGGAGCAGTCAACTGGATGGGACTTTACACGCTGGCACAGCGCGAGACCCTGCGCTTTCTGGCGGTCTGGACCCAGACCGTACTGGCGCCGCTGGTGACGGCAGGGTTGTTCCTGCTGATCTTTACCATCGCCATCGGACCCAGTCGACCTGACGTCATGGGCGTCCCATTTGTGATGTTTCTGGCCCCGGGGATCATGATGATGACGGTGATCCAGAACGCCTTTGCCAATACCTCATCTTCAATGGTGATCGCCAAAGTACAAGGCAATATCGTTGATACTTTGATGCCGCCACTATCACCGCTTGAGATTCTGTTGGGCTATCTCGCGGGGGGCATCGCCCGTGGTGTGATGATTGCACTAGTGATCTCAATCGCGTTGTTGGTTCTGCTTTCTATCGCCCCTCAGCATCCGTTGGTCGCGCTGATCTTTGTCGTACTTGGAGGCGCATTCATGGGCGCGCTGGGCTTGTTTGCCGGTATCTTTGCAAACAAGTTCGACCAAATGGCGGCGATCACCAACTTCGTTGTGACGCCGTTAGCCTTCCTGTCGGGCACATTCTACTCGGTCGACTCGCTGCCCCCGGTCCTGAACCGTCTGACCCACCTGAACCCGGTCTTCTATCTGATCGACGGTTTGCGTTACGGAATGATCGGGGTGTCGGATAGTTCTCCGTGGCTAGGCATGGCGGTCTGCGCGTTTGCGACATTGGTGGTCGGGCTCATCACCTGGCAGATGTTGCGCACCGGGTATAGGTTAAAAGCCTGAACCATACCAAACCATCTTTGCTGACGGTTTGTCGGCTCTGTGTTTTGCCTGTTACCCTTGGCGCTGTACCGCTTCTCGCCAAACCAGAATCAGCCCGCCGGCCAGAATGGTGATCGACCCGATCATGCTGATCCAGTCGGGGATCACATCGAACACCGCAAAGTCATAAAGGGCGGCAAAGATCAGTGTCGCATAGCTGATCGGGGCCACAAAAGACGCGTCCGCCCGCGCCATGCCGTTGACGAAACACGCCTGCGCACAGGCCATCAGGACGCCGATCCCCACCAATGCAACCCATTGCTGCAGGGTTGGCATCTGAAAGACAAAACTGACCGCAATGGTGGCGATCACCAACCCCATCGAGTTGTTGATCAACAGAATCTGGATCGGCGGCTCGCGGCCCGATAGCTTCTTGATAAAGATCAGCTCCATCCCGATCAGCGCAGCGGCTGACAGCGCCAAAAGGGCAGCAGGCTGAAAGCTGGCAGGCGTTGGGCGCAGCAAGATCAGCGCACCGATCAGGGCAACGGCTGCGGCCAGCCAGCGCCACGGGCCTACCCGCTCCCCCAACAGCGGAATTGCAAGAACCATGCCAAAGACGGGATTCAGAAAGGAAATAGCTGTCGCATCCGCCATCGGAATGAAGGCCACCGAGGCAAACATCAAAGTCACCCCGGCCCAGCCAAAGCTGGTTCGCCCGATATGAAGCCCCCAATGGGGCTTCACCAGCCGGGGCCGCAGGATCGCAACCACGGACAGGATGGCCAGCAGGGCAAACAGAAACCGCCCATGACTGATTTGCATCGCGTGCAAAGGTGGCCCAAGTGCATCCGTCCCCAGCGCCTTGGCCAGCAGCGTTGTCGCCGCGATGAAAGCAGTGGCGACAAAGATCAGCGCAGCGGCCAGCGGTGGATTATGGCGTTTGGGTTCAAACATGGCCAACCGGTGCGTGGTTGCATGTGCTTTGGCAAGCGCAAAATGCGACCCGTGCAAAATAGCGGCTTCCCAACCTGCACAACCATCGCTATACGGGCGGCCATGATCAAACGCGTGGATATCCAACTGCTCCGACGCCGACGCATCTCTGCGTAACCGGCCTGTTTGATCTTATGTGCCTTCCAATTCGGCACAAACCTCACCAAATCTGTTGACGAACAGGGCCTTCGTGTATCACTCACGAGGCTCATACTATCTGAAAAGGATGATCCCATGATCCCGTCCGTTCTGCCGACCTATAACCGTGCGCCCCTGACTTTCGTGAAGGGTGAAGGCGCCTGGCTGACCGAGGCGGATGGCCGACGTTTTCTGGATCTCGGTGCCGGGATCGCGGTGAACGCGCTGGGTCATGCGCACCCCGCGCTTGTGGCCGCGCTGACCGAGCAGGCCCACGCACTGTGGCATGTTTCGAACCTGTACAACATCCCGCAGCAACAGGCGCTGGCCGAGAAGCTGGTCGAACACACCTTTGCGGACACGGTGTTCTTCACGAACTCTGGCACGGAATCCTGCGAACTGGCCGTGAAAATGGCCCGCAAGTGTTTCTATGACAAAGGTCAGCCTGAGCGCGTTGAAATCATCACCTTCGACGGGTCATTCCATGGCCGCTCCTCCGCAGGCATTGCTGCTGCCGGGTCGGAAAAGATGACCAAGGGCTTTGGTCCTCTGTTGCCCGGCTTTGTGCACGTGACCTTTGGTGACCTGGACGGCGTCATCAATGCGATTGACGACAAAACCGCGGCCATCCTGATCGAGCCGGTGCAGGGCGAAGGTGGCATCCGCCCGGTGCCTGATGCCGAACTCAAAGCGCTGCGTCAGATCTGTGATGAAAACGGTCTGCTGCTGATCCTGGACGAAGTGCAATGCGGCGTTGGCCGGACCGGCAAGCTGTTCGCGCATGAGTGGGCAGGGATCACCCCTGACATCATGATGGTCGCCAAAGGTATCGGTGGCGGCTTCCCTCTCGGCGCTGTTCTGGCAACCGAAGACGCGGCATCCGGCATGACAGCGGGCACCCATGGCTCGACTTATGGCGGCAACCCGCTGGGTTGCGCCGTAGGCTGCGCCGTGATCGAGCAGGTGGCAACCCCGGCCTTCCTCGAAGGTGTCAACCGAAAGGCCGGGCTTCTGCGCCAGAAACTCGAAGGTCTGGTTGCCGATCATTCCGAAGTCTTTGAAGAGGTCCGCGGCTGTGGCCTGATGCTCGGTCTCAAATGCAGACCTGCCAATGTCGATGTGGTCAATGCAGGCTATGACAACGAGGTTATCACGGTCCCCGCCGCCGACAACGTGATCCGCCTGTTGCCGCCGCTGACACTGACCGAGGATGACATCGCTCAAGCCATGATCCGCCTCGACAAAGCTGCCAAACAGATCGAAACCCAGCTCGCAACTGCCTGAGCTTCATCTTTTTCCAAATACTCCGGGGGTGCGGGGGCTGACCCGCACCCGCCATCAGCCAAAAGCGAAGCAAAATGAACCATTTCCTCGACATCCATAAAACCGATGCCACCGACCTGCGGGCCATGATCGATCAGGCGGGCGCGATGAAACAGGCGCGCCTGGGCTGTCCCAAGGCAGCGCTCGACAGCGATCAGCCTCTGGCCGGTCGCATGGTCGCGCTGATCTTTGAAAAACCCTCGACCCGGACCCGTGTTTCTTTTGACGTGGGCGTCCGTCAGATGGGTGGTCAGACCATGGTGCTGTCCGGCAAGGACATGCAACTGGGCCATGGCGAGACGATTGCCGACACCGCCCGCGTCCTGTCGCGCTATGTCGACATGATCATGATCCGGACCTTTGACGAGACCATCCTGACCGAAATGGCCGAATATTCAGACGTGCCGGTTATCAACGGCCTGACCGACCGCACCCATCCCTGTCAGATCATGGCCGACGTGCTCACGTTCGAGGAACATCGTGGCCCCATCGCGGGCAAAAAGGTGGTCTGGACTGGCGATGGCAACAATGTCTGCGCCTCTTTCCTTCACGCCGCAGGCCAGTTCGGGTTCGACCTGACATTCACCGGCCCTGCGCAATTCGACCCCGAAGAAGAGTTCATGGGATTCGCGCGGCAGAAGGGGTCTCAAATCGTAGTCGAGCGGGATCCATTCAAGGCCGTTGAAGGGGCTGATTTGGTGGTCGCGGACACTTGGGTCTCGATGCACGATTCCCAGTCTGCCAAGGAACGCCGCCACAACTTGCTGCGCCCCTATCAGGTCAACACGGAACTTATGTCTCACGCCAAGCCGGATGCGTTGTTCATGCACTGCCTGCCTGCCCACCGCGAGGAGGAGGCAACCTCTGAGGTGATGGACGGTCCGAACTCGGTCATTTTTGACGAGGCTGAAAACCGCCTGCATGCGCAAAAAGCGGTTATGCGCTGGTGCCTTGGCGTTTAACGCCGTCGTACCTCCCAAACCCGCAATCTGGCGAGCGTCCCAGCGCTCGCCAAAATCACAAGAACACACAGGGCGATCTTGGTGATGATCTCCATCGTGCCTTCGATGAGTAATGCATGGGCAACACTGCCCAGAATGGTCGCGATGGCCAAAGTAACGTGACTCAGACGCCAAACTCGAAACCGCAGGCGCAAGCGTTGACGTAATACGCCCATCAGCGCAGCGGCAACGCCGGTCCACATGGCGATTACGCCCCAGGCCGAAAAAGGAGTGGCTGAAACAAAAAGCAAGGCATCCACCACGTCCGGCGGGCTTGTGATCCACAACCCGGCGACGTGGATTACGATGGCTGCGATCAGTGCCAGGCCGCACCATCTGTGCCAGTGTCGGCTTGTCACCGGTGAAAGCCCCGGCAGCCAGCGTCCGGCCAGCAAAGGTTGCATCAGCAGAAGGCACATCCCGATGATGCCCGCAAATCCGGCTAGAATGTAGATCGGGTCACGCCACGCCAGGTAAGGGCTAAAGGCCGACGCGATGATCGGCACGGTAACAGCGGTACCCAGCACCGCCCAGATAACAATACTCCTCACCACGTTTCAGAGCGGCTGCAATACAAAATGCGCGGCTAACGTCTTGTCTTTTGCGCTCGACATCACGGGGCGCAGGAAAACGGTCTCGAACTCCTCACTGTCATAAGCCAGATGCCCGTGCGGCTGACCAAAGGCGGGCACGATTTGCGGCATCTCCAGCCGGAACTCACCCTTCGCATTCGTCAATGTAGCGCCGTGGCTGTGCGGATCGCGCTCTTGCCCCTCGGTTGTATGTGCCCAGATTTGAATGCGCTGGCCGGGCAGGGGGGCTCCGTCCCCTGCGCGCCGCACCGTGCCGGTCATCCAGAACCCACCGCCACCGATCTGGTCCACGATTGGTGCACCGGGGCGATAATTGTTCGATCCGCCCCGCATCGAAGGCGTTGGCACTAGCCCGCTTGCGCGTGCTGGCAACAAAAGCCCCGAGGTCCCGGTTGCCACAACGGCGGCACCTTGGGTGATCAGTGAACGACGGGAGAGCAACGCGCCAGTCATCGAGAAACCTCCAATCCGCTACCACTTTTGGTCCGATAACGAGAAGTAAGATAGCATGTTTCTGGCAGATTCCGAGACAACTAGATTCAGAAAGGCCTACTCTCACGCTTCTGTGAGGAGGACAGAGGCCGCAGGACCGAAACTCTTTGACGTTTCGTTTTATAAGGTGCGAAGCTTGCGCTCATGGTGTCTGAATCGAAAGGTCATGCCATGACGCAAACTGATCAGGTCTCAGACGAAGATATTGCCGCATTCCAGCGCGATGGGGCCGTTGTTCTTCGGTCAAAGTTCTCGTCCGACTGGCTGTCGTTGCTACGCGCAGGCATCGACGCCGACCTTGATAATCCAACCGATAATTTCACCCGCCATACCAAAGATCCGAACGCCCCCGGCTATTTCGAGGATTACTGGGCCTGGAACAAAATCCCACAATTCACCGAGTTCGTTCACAACTCACCATGTGCGCCGCTTGCCGCAGGGTTGTTGGGGGCACCGTCCATCAACCTAGTTATGGACAACTGGTTTCTTCGTGAAGCTGGATCAACTTCGCGTCCACCTTTCCATCAGGATTTGTCTTATTTCGATTTCGAAGGCACCATGTGTGTTCTTTGGTTGCCGTTGGAGCCGGTAACAAAGGAAAACGGTATTGCCTTCGTCAAGGGATCACACCTGTGGAACAAGCTTTTCATGCGGGTGCGCTTTGCTGATGGGCACCCAAGTTATGAACCGACTGAGGTTGCCGGGCAAACTTATCACCCGCCACCTGATGTCAACGCGGACCCGGGCGCCTATGACCTGTTACAATGGGATATGGAGCTTGGGGATTGTATCTTTTTCGATATGCGGACGTTGCATGGTGGGCTGTCCTCGACCACCCCGTCGGAAACGGTGCGCCGTTTCACGCTGCGCATGACTGCACCAGATGGCGTCATTCGATACCGTGGCGACTGGGCCAAAGATGAGCGCGCGCAGTTCGAGGCCGCTGGCTACGGCGAGGGGGATAGGATCACCGGCCCGTTTTTTCCCCGACTCTGGCCCCGCTAATTAAACCGGCAATGCACCCAGTCTGTGCGTTTGTGCACTTTATTGACCGAAAAATGCGGCTATCTCTTGCATGAGCGAACGATGTTCAGCTTTGCCATGTGCAGCGTAGGGAGTGATGCAATGAGTTGGAATCCGACCCACAATCCAGAGTGTCTCTTGGAAAATCCGGCGTTGGACACTTTGATTATTCCACGCGCCCGTGATCTGGGCGGGTTCGAGGTGCGCCGGGCCTTGCCTTCGGTCAAACGGCAACTGGTGGGTCCGTTCATCTTTTTCGATCAGATGGGCCCCGCCGAATTCATCACCGAAGGCGGTATCGACGTGCGCCCCCACCCTCATATCGGACTGGGCACCGTTACCTATCTTTATCAGGGCGAGTTCGAGCACCGCGACAGCCTCGGCACCAACCAGATGATCTATCCGGGTGAGGTCAATTGGATGGTCGCAGGACGGGGTGTCACCCATTCCGAACGCACCAGCGACGAGACGCGCGGCAAGAAACACAGCTTGTTTGGCATCCAGACCTGGATCGCCTTGCCTGAAGCGCACGAGGATATGGCCCCTGATTTCGAGCATCACAAACAGGCCGCGCTGCCGCATCTTCAAGACGCGGGCGTCAGTGCCCGATTGATCCTGGGTTCGGCCTATGGCCAAACCAGTCCGGTCACCATGCTGTCCGAGACCTTCTATCTGGACGTACAGCTTGAACCCGGCGCCTCCTTTCCGCTGCCCGATGATCACGAGGATCGCGGCGTCTATGTCACTCAGGGTTCGGTCGAGGTCGCAGGCGACACGTTTGATGAAGGCCGCATGATGGTGTTCCGCCCCGGTGACAAACTGTCGGTTAAGGCAGGTTCCTTGGGTGCGCGACTGATGCTGCTGGGCGGCGCGACCCTGAACGAGGGCCGCTATATCTGGTGGAACTTCGTGTCCTCTTCGAAAGAAAAGATCGAAACCGCAACGCGTGAGTGGAAAAGCGCCGATTGGGCCAATGGCGCGTTCCACTTACCGCCGGGTGACGATCAGGAATTTATCCCTATTTCTGAAGAGCTTGAACGTACCAAGCCACGGTTGGCGCGTTGACAATCGACCTCGGTAGCCGCGGGGTTGTGTAACGGGCCATTTGCGGTGATCCTTTCAGGTGTTTCTGAGAGGGTTTTATGAAACTCGTTATTGCAGGTGCGGGCAGCATTGGGTGTTATTGCGGCGCATTGCTGGCCCGGGTGGGCCATTCCGTCACCTTGCTGGGCCGCGCCCGTGTGCTGGACCCGATCCGTCAACACGGGCTGACGGTCACCGACTTTGACGGGCTCGATTACACCGCGCCGACCAGTTCCTTAACCCTCAGCCACGATCCCGCATGTTTGGGAGATGCCGAACTGGTGATCGTCACCGTCAAATCGGGGGCCACGGCGGATATGGCCGACCTGATCGCCGCCAAGGCACCGCAGAGCGCTCCTGTCCTGTCCTGGCAGAACGGGATCGCAAATGCTGCGACTTTGCGTGTCGCCTTGCCTGGGCGAGATGTGCGTGCCGGGATGGTGCCCTTTAACGTGGTGCCCAACGGCCCCGCTTCCTATCACCGGGCAACATCGGGCGAGATTGTCATCGAAAACGGCCCCGGCGATTTGGCCGCCCGTCTTGACTGCCCTGACCTGCCGGTCTTGGCGAGTGACCAGATCGAGGCGGTGCAATGGGGCAAGTTGCTGATCAATCTGAACAATGCGCTGAATGCCCTTTCCGGCCTTACGATTGTGGATCAACTGACAAGCCGCGATTGGCGCAACCTTATGGCTGATCAGATGGCCGAGGCACTTTCCGTTCTCAAGGCATCAGGGCATCCAGCGGCCTCAACCACGCCGCTGCCAGTTTGGATGACCCCGCATATACTGCGGCTCCCGACACCGCTGTTTACCCGCGTTGCGGCCCGGATGCTGACCATTGATCCCAATGCCCGAACCTCGATGGCTTATGATCTGATGGCCGAACGGCAGACGGAAATCGACAGTCTGCAAGGCCAAATCATAAGGTTGGGCCGGGAAACCGGGGTGCCGACGCCGATCTGCATCCAAGTGTCCGACCTGATCAAACACGCGCCCGATCATAAACTGACCCCGGATCAGATCCGGATGTGACCGCACCCGTCAGGCGAAGGCGGTCAGCATCCAATAGATCAAGGCCGACATCGTTGCGGCAGCAGGCACGGTCACAACCCATGCTGCCACGATGGTCATGAAATGCGACCGTCGCACCAGTTTGCGGCGGCGGTATTCTTCGGGGGCCAGTTGCTGGGTAGCAATGCGCTGAAGGTTCGTCTGCTTGCGCCGACGCTCGGAATGCCATTCGCGATAGAAGCCGACGCCAAAGACCGCACCAACGGCAATATGGGTCGAGCTGACCGGCAGGCCCAGCCAACTGGCCACAATCACGGTGATCGCCGCCGACAGGGCAACGCAGAAGGCGCGCATCGGGTTCAGCTTGGTGATCTGGCTGCCCACCATCCGGATCAACTTGGGACCGAACAGGAACAGACCGAATGAGATTCCGAACGCGCCGATGATCATCACCCAAAGCGGGATTGAAACCTTCGAGGCGAAATCACCAAACTCTGCCGCGTGAACAATCGCCGCCAGTGGACCTACCGCATTGGCGACGTCATTCGCGCCATGGGCAAAGCTCAGGAACGTGGCCGATATCACAAGTGGAAGTCCAAACAGTGTCTTCAGCGACCGGGTGCGGTTCTCCAGCCCCTCGGATTTGCGTTTAACCCAGGGAACGGTCACAGACCAGGCCAGAAGCCCTGTGCCTAAACCAATCAGCAGAGCCATCTCCAGATCGATTTTCACGATCCGTTTCAGACCTTTTACGGACAGATAGGTGGCAAAGGCCCCCGCCATCACCGCCACAAGGATCGGCACCCACTTGCGTGCCGCTGCAATCTTGTCGTCCTGATACTGGATCTTGTTCTTGATCAGCGCCAGACAGCCGGCTGCAACCACGCCTCCAAGCACCGGAGAAATAACCCAACTGGCTGCAATTGCACTCATCGTGCCCCAATTCACCGCGCTCAGGCCTGCTGCTGCAATCCCGGCACCCATAACCCCACCCACGACCGAGTGCGTGGTGGACACCGGTGCGCCGACCCAGGTCGCCAGATTGACCCACATTGCCGACGAGATCAGCGCCGCCATCATGGCCCAGATGAACACATCGCTGTTCTGCACCGAGGCCGGATCGATGATCCCCTTGGAGATGGTCGAGACCACATCCCCGCCAGCCAGCAACGCGCCCGCGCTTTCGGCAATGGCGGCAATCAAAATGGCTCCGCCCATTGTCAGTGCATTCGCACCAACCGCAGGACCCATGTTGTTGGCCACGTCATTGGCGCCAATGTTGATCGCCATATAGGCCCCAAAAGCAGCCGCCGCGATGATGATATGGCCGCCGTCGGCCTGACCAAACAGAACAGCCGCAGTCAACCCCGCCAGCGCCATGAACGCCAGCGCGATCCCCGGGGCCAACAAGGGGCGCGACACGTGTATATTGGCGGTCTCGACGCGGGAAATTCGGTGCAGGTCGCTGTCAAGCGCCTGCCAACGTGGTTTTGGGTTTGAGTCAGACATCGGTTTGGTCAGAAATTTGAAGATCGCCCGCAGGTAACGGTTTCCCATTGCAGGGGCAAGCTGGGTGTCATCAAATTGTTGCGAATTCGTTACATTTGCCGCAGCAGCGCCTGTAACTCGGGTTCCTGAACGCGCGTTGCTGCTTCGGTTGGGGAAAACCAGCCGCGTTCACGCTGATCGGCTTCGGGAAAATCATCGGCCAACGCCTGTACGGGAATCCGGTAGACACTGGTCAAAACCGACAGTGCCGAACCGTCTTTGAGGATCTTGTCATAAGTGAAATGGCCGACGGGATCGTTGTGAACCGTATTCGCGCGCACTCCGGCCTCTTCCCAAGCTTCCTGCAAGGCCGTTTCCGCCCCATTCAGACCATCGATAGGCCAACCCTTGGGGATGATCCAACGTTTGGTGTCACGGCTTGTGATCAGCAGAACTTCGTCCTGACCGTCATGAATGCGGGTGCACAATGCTGCAAACTGCACCCGCTGTGGGCGCATGAACAGAGGTCGTCCAACCTCTTCCCAGAGTTTTCGCAGTGTTGAACCCATTAAGCAGCGCTTCAACCAATTTATGTCATCGGAACTGGACGGACCTAACAGTACCAATGTTGTATTTCAATGATATCTTCAGGGTTTCTTTGATTGCCAACCATCTCAGGCGGTGAATTGAAGAAAACTGTGTGTTTTGGATCCTTTTTTGACCACCTCAATCACGCCTACGTTTGGCTTTCAGTGTGGGATCAGCCTGCGTTGGGTCTTCGGGCCAGGGGTGTTTTGGATATTGCGCCCGCATATCCTTGCGAACATCCGCGTATGAGCCAGCCCAAAATCCGGGCAGATCGCGGGTGATCTGGATCGGCCTTTGGGCCGGGGACAGTAGGGTGATCTTCAGTGGCGTGCCCCCGACGACCGGGTGGCGAGATACGCCGAACAATTCCTGTAACCGGACCGAAATCTCGGGCACTGCTGCGCTATAGTCGATCGGAACCTTGCGCCCTAGTGGGGTTTCAAACGATCCCGGAGCACGCCGGTCCAGTTCTTGCGTCTGTGCCCAATCCAATCGGGCGCGCAAGGCGGGCAACAGGTCGAAGCGCTTCCAGTCCTCGGCGCTTTTGACACCCGAGAGCATCGGCAGCAACCAATCCTCCAATTCGGCCATCAGGCCGTCGGTCGAGAAATCGGGCAGGTCGGTCCCGTCCGCGCGCACCAGTTCGACCCGGGCCGCCAATCGGCCGGCAGCCCCGTCCAGTCGCAGCCCCAGATCGCGGACCCCGTCCAGCATCGCTCGCGCGACGTTTTCGTCCGGGACATCCTTCCAGATGCGATCACCCAGCGTGATCGCTCTGAACCGCTCCTGTCGTCGGGATATAACCCGGCGTTCGCGTTTAGACCACGTGCAACTGTCAGCCCAGGCGATTTGATCGGAAAACAAATCCCGGATCTCTTGTTCCGAGATCTGCGCGGCCATGCGTACCTTTGCTTCGCGTGGGTTCCCATCCGTATCAGTCACAACCAAATAAGGCGCACCCGCCAGCGTGTCGCCATTGTCCAGAACAACGCCCTTGCCGCCCGACAGCACATAGCGTGGCGCTTCCCCCTTGCGCCGTTGCCCGACACGATCGGGATAGGCGAGGGCGGCCATGGTGGCCGGGCTCAGGTGCTCGGGCCCGTCTTTGGCCCGCGCCCGCAGCCGTTTGGTCTCGGCTTTGATTCGATCCACGGCACCAATATTCACCTGCCAGACACGGTTGCGTTGGAACGCCCGCACATCCCGCAGCGCTTCTTGTCGCAGCGCGATATCGACCGGGGCGCCGCGCAAGGGGTCACGCTCGGCCATGAGGGCTGCCAATGGCGCGGCCTGTGAGCCTGCGCGCACCAGCATATGACCAAGTCGGGGATGCAGAGGCAGCGTGGCCAGGGCTCGCCCGTGTTCAGTGATCCGCCCCTTTTCGTCCAGTGCGTCCAGCATCCTTAGCAAAGCCCGTGCCTCGGCCATGGTTCCGTCGGGTGGTGGTGTCAGAAAGGTCAGATCACTGGCATCCGCGCCCCACAGCACCAGTTCCAACGCCAGTCCAGTCAGGTCTGCCGCCTCGATCTCGGCAGGCGGGTAGGAGGCCAGTGCGCCTTCCTCACCTTTTGACCACAGCCGATAGCACGCGCCTTCGGCCACGCGGCCCGCGCGGCCTGCGCGTTGCGTCGCTTCGGCCCGCGTCACGCGTTCTGTGATCAACCGCGACATGCCTGAACCCGGATCAAACCGTGCCCGCCGTGCTTGCCCCATATCTACGACCACCCGGATATCGGGGATGGTCAGAGAGGTTTCCGCAATCGACGTCGCCATCACCACTTTTCGCCCGGTCTTGGCAGAGGCAATCGCCGCGCGCTGGGCGGCAAAGGGCATTGCCCCAAAAAGCGGATGCACGGCGCATGCCTCGGGTAGCCGGGCTTTCAATGCGGCTTCAGCCCGCCGGATTTCACCTTCACCGGGTAGGAACACCAATAGGCCGCCACCTGTCGCGCGCGTTTCACGCTCGGCCTGCACCACGAGATCAACCAGTGCATCCAGACGCCGCACCTGCGGCCCCAAGGGGCGATCCAGCCAGCGCGTCTCGACCGGAAAACTACGCCCCTGTGACGTGACCAGCGGTGCCTCCATCAACCGGCCCACTGGCTCAGCATCCAGTGTGGCAGACATGGCCAGCAGTATCAGATCATCCCGCAATGCACCTGCAACCTCAAGACACAGCGCCAGCCCCAGATCGGCGTTCAGAGAGCGTTCGTGGAATTCGTCGAAAATCACCGAACTGATACCGGGCAGGTCAGGGTCGGATTGTAGCATCCGGGTCAGGATGCCTTCGGTCACTACTTCAATCCGTGTGTCCTTGGACACTTTCGCATCGCCGCGCACGCGATACCCAACCGTCTGGCCTGCGCGCTCACCCAGTGTCTCTGCCATCCGCTCTGCGGCAGCCCGTGCCGCCAGCCGCCGGGGCTCCAGCATGACGATCTTTGCGTCGCACAGACCCGCCTCGAGCATCGCCAGGGGGACCCGCGTGGTCTTGCCTGCTCCGGGCGGGGCCTGCAGCACCGCGCGCCCATGTGCGCGCAGGGCGTCCAGCAGTTCGGGAATGGCGTCTTCGATGGGTAGGCGTGTCGTCATCCGGCCCTTATCCGCCATCGCGCAGGTGGCGTCCAGTTCGCGCTATTTTCTCTGAACAACTGCGGCACCCTATATGGTCTGCGCTTCAACCCTCATAGCGCGCATGACAGAGCCAAGTGGTTCGTAGATTACCAGCACTGGAGAGCTGTTACCCCGGGACAGGTCGCTCGGTGCGTATCCTGCCAACCGTGTAAACTGGCCTCGACAGAACACACGCCCATCTGCCTCGCTACGTTGGGTTAGTGTGATTTGTGTCAGCCGTTCCCCATCAAAGATTCTTTGGCGCAGTCGGCATAACTCTGCAGGGCTTTGATGTCGCAAACCCATGAAAATCGCGGTCAGCGGGTCGACCGCCCCGCGTTGCTGCCGGTCGGTCACGGCATAAGGGCCGCGATCACCGATCTTTGGGCCACTGGCGCGCGCAACACCGCCAGAGTAAACCAGCCGAGCGCGCGAAACTCGCTGACCTGTGTCCATGTCCTCGATGTAACGCTGAGGTAAGAAACGGTTACCGTTGCGACGCCCAGAGGCCACTATCACAAAGAGGATGCGTTTTAGCGTTCCGGCCAGCCCGGTTGTGGCTAACCGAGCTGACACGGCGTACTGTGAGGCGTCGTGTTCGAGCTGAGCGACATTTCCCCGACCTTGACCCCCAGCGCACGTCGCGAGAACTGGCTTTGGCCCGTCTCTGCCCGGGCTATGCCGGGCAGGCAGATCAAGATAAAGCACTGCACGAAATGACGCAGCCATTGCATTGATCGCATTTCCTGTCTCCTCCGGTCTGGACAAACGCCCCCGGACAAAGGCAACTATTCCTGCCTTAGAGATCGGGATGAGTATGCAGATAGACAGCCTAGGTGACAGGATTTTGAAGGGCGAGCGCCGGGCGCTGGCGCGCGCGATCACTCTGGTCGAAAGCAACCGCGCCGATCATCGCGCACAGGCCAGCGAGCTATTGGCGCAGCTTGCCGGATCGGGGCGTCAGGCGCTGCGTATCGGTCTGTCGGGGACTCCCGGTGTGGGTAAATCCACCTTTATCGAAAGCTTCGGCATGATGCTGACGGGGCAGGGGCTGCGTGTGGCCGTATTGGCGGTCGATCCCAGCTCGGCCCGTTCGGGCGGCTCGATTCTGGGCGATAAAACCCGGATGGAACGTTTGAGTCGTGAAAAAAACGCTTTCATCCGGCCATCCCCCAGCCAGAGCCATCTTGGTGGCGTTGCCCGTCGCACCCGAGAGGCCATCGCCCTGTGTGAAGCAGCGGACTATGACGTGGTGCTGATCGAAACTGTCGGTGTGGGGCAGTCCGAAACGGTTGTCTCCGAACTGTCGGACCTTTTCCTGCTGCTGTTGGCCCCAGCGGGCGGGGATGAATTGCAGGGGGTGAAACGCGGTATTATGGAGATGGCCGACATCATCCTGATCAATAAGGCCGATGGCGACCTGAAGGCCACCGCCACACGCACCTGCGCGGATTATGCGGGCGCTTTGCGACTGCTGCGCAAACGCCCGCAGGACCCGGAAGGCTTCCCCAAGGCCATGACAGCATCAGCGGTTGAAGAGCACGGGCTGGAGCAGGCATGGGATGAGATGCAAACCCTGACCCAATGGCGCCGCGACCATGGTATTTGGGAGGCCAACCGCGCGGCGCAGGCGCGCTATTGGTTCGACCAAGAAGTTCGCCATGCTCTTCTTGCGCGCCTCGACACACCGCAGGCCAAAGCTGAGATGGAGCGTCTGAACACCGAAGTCTCTGCTGGACATTTGAACCCGGCCAAGGCGGCGGAAGAACTGCTCAGCGCGCTGACCTGACAGTTGGGCACGGGCGGGGATTCTACGCGCCGCGCAAAATGAAAGATTTCGCGCAGCCCGTCTTGACCCTCCCTGTGATTCCCACTACACGCATCCAACCAGTTTTCGGGCGCGACTTCGGGTTGTGCCCCTTGTGATTTGGCCGAGGGCTTTGTGCCCGGCCTCCAGAAACAAAGGAAGAAACCATGTCGCGCCGTTGCGAACTGACCGGAAAAGGCCCGATGACTGGCAACAATGTCAGCCATGCCAAAAACAGAACTCGTCGTCGTTTTCTGCCAAACCTGAACGACGTTACCCTGCAGTCCGAGACTCTGGGACGCGGTGTTAAGCTGCGCATCTCGGCCGCTGCTCTGCGTTCGGTTGATCACCGTGGTGGTCTGGACGCGTTCCTGGCCAAAGCCAAGGACGAAGAACTGTCGGCGAACGCTCTGAAAGTGAAAAAGGAAATCGCCAAGGCACAAGCCACGGCCTAAGCCTTTTTTCTTATGGATTTCAAGGCCCTGCACCTTTTGGTGCGGGGTTTTTTGTATTGTGGGTGCCTAGTGGCAATCGGCATTGTTCTCAAATTCGAAATTATTTTCCCCGATTGGTGAATTGCTTCACATACAGAGATTCGAATCTGACCTAACGTCACAATCACTCATCAGGCGGGGGCCAAATTATGACGTTAAAAAGTTTCTACCTTTTCCTGTTTCTGACTGCGGTTTTTCGCAAGACAATTTCAGCTTGTACGCGGATGCAGCGCAGGGTGAACCGGTCACACACCAGCTTCAATACAAGCAAGGTGAAAAGACCAGGAATAGACTACTGAGATCAGCTTCAAGCGCGACCCTTTGGCGCTTGAAGCTATTCTGCTGACTGACCTATACCCGGGTCAGGATGAGACCTGCCATTGTAAGACTTTTACCTGTTGTCCTATCTCTGCTCTTGGTTCTGACGGGGCAGGGCCTTGCCATGTCGCGGGGTATGGACAAGGCCGTGGGGCAGATGGTGCTGTGCACCGGCACTGGCCCTGTTGTTGTCTATATGGACGAAAGCGGTCAACCCACCGCGCCGCCACATTACTGCCCGGACTACGCACTATCATTGCTGGGTGCGATTGCCGTCGCCCATCCTGCTCTGCCCGCAGCTCCGGAACAGGCGCAGCCTGCACCGTTGAGGCATCTGGGTCACCAGATCACCCTGCCAGCATCGGGCGCTCCAGCGCGTGCGCCGCCTGTACTGGTTTGAGAACCAATCCTTTTCAAACCATATACACAGGAGAGGCACGATGTCCCTCAAAACTACTCTGCTTGCAACTCTGGCCACCGTGTCCATGGCTATCCCCGCTTTTGCCGAAGGCACCATCACAGTTGATGACGCTTATGCCCGGTCGTCGGGCAAGTCCGCCAAAGCCGGTGCGGCGTTCATGATGATCCAGAATCAGGGCGATACAGACGATCGTCTTGTTGGCGTGACGTCTGAAGCCGCTACCCGGGTCGAGCTGCACACACACAAGGTCGATGACAACGGCGTTGCCAAGATGGTGCATGTCGAAGAAGGCTTTGCCCTTCCGGCGGGTGCGACCCACATGCTGAAGCGCGGTGGCGACCACGTGATGTTCATGGGGCTGACCGCTCCGTTTGCACAGGACGCCACGGTTCCGGTAACGCTGATCTTTGAAAAGGCGGGTGAGGTTGAGATCGAAATCCCCGTTGATCTGGAGCGTCAAGACAAGGGCGGCCACGGATCACATTCCAACTAGGGCAACGCCTGTCTTCGGGCCGCGCTGCGGCTGTCATCCATGCATCAGGCCGGGTATTGCCCGGCCTGATGGCGTTTATCAGGTGTAGACCTATTTGTTGATAGTCTTCATACCGACACGGTCGCCCGCCTGACGGAAACGGGATGCCAGCCAGAACATGACGGCTGCCATGGCCAGCGCTGAAAATGCGATGCCCCATCCCAAAGCCACAAGCGCGACGGCTGGCCAGATCATCAAAACAAGCCCGACGACAAGGGCAACGAACCCTGAGACACGCATGGAGCCGCGCTGCGGGTCTCTCTCGTGCATCTGCCCGGCGGCTGCCAGCGAACCGATTCCGATGATCAGCGCCCATGCGCCCAACAGGAAAAAGGCCAGTTTGACTGTACCTTCCGGCCAGATCAGCAGGATCAGCCCGATCACAAGCGCCCCGATTGCGGCGCCGCCCAATACGCCGCGTCGCCCGACACCCAAAAGCGTCAGGCCGCCGTCAAGGACCAGCAGAACGCCGACCAGCCGCAGCAGCAATGCGATACTACCCGAGGGCCAGAACAGGGCCGCAATGCCGACAAGCCCCGCCAGAATTCCACGCAGCAGAAAAGTCCACCACAGGTCGGAAAGTTGCGCCCCCAACATGTCGCGCCCGGCCATACTGCTGTCTTCCATAATTTCACCGCTTTGGGAATCTTGTTCCGTCATGGCCCTTCCTCCAGTCGTTTCGGAGATAGTTTACACAGATTAAGCAAGCGTTGTCTGCATCTTAAGAGCGTCGCGCAAGTAGCTGGTCGACCCATCGTGGAACTGTCTGAGTGGCCTTGCCGACAACGCGCTCGTCGAACCCGGATGCGCCCAGCGTTGGTTCCAGATTGATCTCAACCGTTCGCGCGCCCGCCTCCCGTGCTTCGTGAACAAAAGCCGCTGCGGGATAGACCTGACCTGATGTTCCTATAGAAGCAAAGAGCGATGCACTGGCCAAGTGGTCATAAATCTCGTCCATGTAGTAAGGCATTTCGCCGAACCAGACCACATCGGGCCGGGCGGTGGGCTGCGCACAGGCAGGGCAGGGTTCCCCAACCGCCATCTCAGGCGGCGCGGTCCAGCGATGACCGCAGGCCGAGCATAAAGCACCGGCCAGTGTTCCGTGCATGTGAATGACGCCCCGCGCGCCGCCCGCTTCATGCAAGCTGTCCACGTTCTGGGTAACGATCATCACCTCACCGGGCCAGTCCTGTTGCAGCCGGGCCAGCGCCTTGTGGGCGGCATTGGGGTGTACACCGGCAGCCTGAACGCGGCGGGCATTGTAAAACCCGTGTACCAAGGCCAGGTTGCGGGCAAAGCCTTCGGGCGTGGCGACATCCTCGATCCGGTGCTGCGCCCACAATCCGCCCTCGTCGCGAAAAGTGCTCAGCCCACTCTCGGCGGAAATTCCGGCTCCGGTCAGAATGACGATCTTTTCCATTTCTCCTCCGCGCGGTACAGCTTGTTCATGTCACACCGTATCCTCTTTGTCTGCCTGGGCAATATCTGCCGTTCGCCCGCGGCCGAGGGCGCTTTTCGCGCCCGTGCACCGCACCACGCAACCGATAGTGCCGGAACCATGGGCTGGCATGCAGGCAACCAGCCTTATGGCCCCATGCAGGCCGCCGCAAAAGCCAGGGGCATCGACCTCAGCGACCTGCGCGCCCGGCAATTCACCGCTGCTGATTTCGAAATGTTCGATCTGATCCTGGGTATGGACGCCAACAATATCGCGGATATCGAGGGACTACGCCCCGCTGGCAACGACACACCTGTGCGCCTGCTGACGGACTTTGCCACTGACACCCAAGCCGATTGCGTGCCCGACCCTTACTACACGCGGGATTTCGATGGCGCGCTGGATCTGATCGAAACGGCAGTCGACGGTCTGGCCGCCCATTTGGAGCGTTAGCCGCCGATCACCTTCAATTGCCCGCTCAGCCATGGCAGTTTGGTCAGGGCTGGTTCAATGATCTGGTTCTGCATCAGCCGGCGGGTCATGCCCGCGACTTCCCGAGGCACCTGATCCGACCAGTCGGTGCGCGCCAGCAATGAAATCGTGCGCGAGAAATCCCCGAACGGGGCAGGGTATGCCTCTAGCCCGTCATGAAACCGCGTCGCACGCATGAAGCCCAGCGGCGTTGTGATCGCCCAGCCTAGGCCCCGCGCAACCATGGCCATCAATGCCAGATGCGATCCGATCTCGAACCGCTCTTCGAACTCCTGCGCCCCGCGCGCCATATGCGCCTCGATCTGTCGGCTGATCAGTTGTTCGCGTGCATAGCGCAGAAACGGCAGCCCCTCCTGCACAGCCTCAACCCCGCCCGAGCCTTTCGGGGCCACCAGAATGAACGGATCACGGACCAGCGGGTACTCGACCACACCCTCCAGCACCTCGCCACTATGGGCAGTGACAGCCATGTGCAGCCGCTGCTCGGCCAGGGCTTCGAACAGATCGAGGCTGGACAGGGTGATCAGCTTGAATTTGGACCGTGACAGGCTGTCAGTCAGCAGGGTGGCCAGACGGGGGGTCAGGTCATTGTCGAAATCGTCGATCAATCCGATGGACAGCGTGGTCAGGTGGCCCAGTTCCATGACCGACAGCTCGCTTTGCGCCATCTGCAATTCGGCCAGCACCGCCTCGGCCCGCGCCAGAAAGCTGCGCCCGGCCTGCGTCAGTCGCATCGGTCGACGCCCGTGATCGACCAGTTCGGTGCCCAGGGCCTTTTCCAGATTACGCAACTGCTGGCTGACCGACGGCTGGCTGAGCCCGGTGATCTCGGCCGCCTGCGCCACCGATCCCGTCCGCGCCAGCGCCTCGAACACCTCGAGACCTCGCAGGGTCAGCCCTTTCATCACCATGCGCTCCACCTTTCGCTGCGTCCTTACTGAGGCGCAGTGGGCATCAGGTCAAGGATTGTGAACGGGTTAGTTACAGATCGCCTGCGCCATCTGGCCGAAGTTCTGATAACGATCCCATAGCGCATCGTCACGCGCGGTCTGCGACATCTTCAACTCTTGCGCCTGATGGGGGTCGGAGAACCACTTGGCAACGGTCTTCTGATCGCTGCGGGTCAACGCCTGATCCGCCACGCGCTGGATGCAAGTACACCGATCCCGCGTCGCCGCCGACCGGTCCGACGCCAGACACGCCCGTTTGATCTGCGCCGCGTCTGCAACCGGCGCCACCGCCGTCAGAGACGTGGCGCAAAACGCGATAAGGAGAAACTGTTTCATACTCGAGCCTCGTTTTTGCCTGCCCGGACGGGTCTGATGCCCCTCTCGGTCTGTGCGGCAGTATGAATCAAACGGGAATTCGGATCAACGGACAAGATACTGTTGATCAAGAATGTTGCCTCTTTTCTTTTCAGTGTCAGCCTCGCGGTTTCAACGGCATATGAAACCTGATCGACCAGGCCGCGAAAGAACAGATCATCCGGGTTCTGGCGGCTGGTGGATGGTGCCAGCAGCAGACTCTCGGAAATTGCTCCGTTGGCGTTAATGGCGTTATGTGTCTCAAGCAGCAGATGATGGTAAGTTGCACTGTTCTCCTTGCACATTGTTGCAATGCCCGCATCAACAAGGCTGATAGCTGGAACAAACACTTCGTTCTCTGCGCAAAGGATTTCAGCCAAAGGGTGTGTGACCAGCATTCTGTGTTGCTGGGACACTTTCAAAGGTGCGAAATTCGATAGCGTTCCCTCGGGAATTTCGACCAATCTGAAACGACCGGCTGTAATGACAGCCTGTTCACCTGTCCAGATGACGGGTAGATAGCCATTGTCACGGGTCCAGATTTCATCACGCGGCTTCAACATTTCGATGGGCCGGTATCCGGACTTGGTTTCGATCAGTGTCCCGCGACAGTAACAAATGGGGCTGACATATGCGTTTGATGCGAAGCTGGGACCTTCCTGTGTGCTGACGACCGTCAGAGGTACTCCGGCCGGCGGAAACTGTCCGGGTCCCCCGATGAATGCGATGCCCTCAACGGTTCCATATGCCGGTGATGAGTTGTTCACGTTGAACGCAACCGCCTGCCATGTGGTTGTTCCATCAGTCAGCGTAATACCATATTCGGCTTCAACACGCGTGCCGCTGGAGAAAAGCGTGCCATCGATTGTCTGATCGCCGTTTAACCGCTGATTACCATCATTGTCGGAAAAGTTGGTGTCCGATCCAGCATCCGTGATGAAAACTTCAGTCGCAGCGCGTGAATTAATGGTAATCGTCTCACCTATAAGATGTATCCCCGTGCCCTGATTGATCCCGTCCAGACCCTGCGCCACAGAGACGGACAATTGACCTTCACCCAACACAAAGATCGAATAATCGGCCAATTCTACCCTGCTTTCTGTTATTGAAACGGCCTGATGACGCCAACATCTTAACTATTTTCCAATTTTGGGTAAATACCGCGGAAAAGAAAGGCGCTGGCGAGACCTTTTTTGCAACGCTTCAACGCTTGACGAGGCCCCAAACTCCGGACATATCCCAATCCATGACAGACCTCGCTCATATCCGCAATTTCTCCATCGTCGCGCATATCGACCATGGCAAATCCACCCTTGCTGACCGACTCATCCAAGAGACCGGAACGGTCAAGGATCGTGACATGAAGGAACAGCTGCTCGACAGCATGGATATCGAGCGCGAGCGCGGCATCACCATCAAGGCCAACACGGTCCGCATCGACTATACCGCCGACAATGGCGAGCAATACGTATTGAACCTGATCGACACCCCCGGCCACGTGGACTTCGCCTATGAGGTCAGCCGCTCCATGCGCGCGGTTGAGGGCTCTCTGCTGGTCGTGGACTCCACCCAAGGGGTCGAGGCGCAGACGCTGGCGAATGTCTATCAGGCCATCGACGCCGATCATGAGATCGTGCCGGTGCTCAACAAGATCGACTTGCCCGCGTCCGACTGTGACCGCGTGGCCGAACAAATCGAGGATGTGATCGGCATCGACGCGACCGACGCCATTCAGGTCAGCGCCAAGACGGGGCAGGGCATCCACGAAACGCTGGAATCCATTGTGACCCATCTGCCCGCCCCCAAAGGCACTCTGGATGCGCCGCTCAAGGCGATGTTGGTGGATTCGTGGTACGACGCCTATCTCGGCGTGATCGTTCTGGTCCGCATCATGGACGGTACGCTGAAAAAGGGCATGCGGGTCAAGTTCATGTCGAACAACACCCTGCACCATGTCGATCGCGTCGGCGTTTTCCGGCCTGAGATGGAGATGGTCGACAGCCTCGGCCCCGGTGAGATCGGCTTCCTGACAGCCTCGATCAAACAGGTCCGCGACACCCGTGTGGGCGACACGATCACCAATGACCGCAACGGGACCGAAATCGCGCTGGACGGTTTCAAACCCGCACAGCCGGTGGTGTTCTGTGGTCTGTTCCCCGTGGACTCCGCCGAATTCGAAGACCTGCGCGACGCGATCGACAAGCTGGCGCTGAACGACGCCAGCTTTAGCTTTGAAATGGAAACCTCTGCCGCGCTGGGCTTTGGCTTCCGCTGCGGTTTCCTTGGCCTGCTGCACCTTGAGGTCATCCGCGACCGCATCGAACGCGAATATGATATCGAGCTCATCACCACCGCGCCGTCGGTGATCTATCACGTCTACATGAAAGACGGCGAAATGATCGAGCTGCACAACCCCGCCGACATGCCCGACCCGTCCAAGGTCGACCATATCGAGGAACCGCGCATCAAGGCGACCATTCTGGTGCCCGACGAATTCCTCGGCGACGTGCTGAAACTGTGTCAGGACCGCCGCGGCATCCAGATGGACCTGACCTATGCGGGCAGCCGCGCCATGGTCGTCTATGACCTGCCGCTGAACGAGGTCGTCTTTGACTTCTACGACCGCCTGAAATCAGTGACCAAGGGCTATGCCTCGTTTGATTATCAGATGACCGGCTATACCGAGGACGCGCTGGTCAAGATGTCGGTGCTGGTGAATGACGAGCCCGTAGATGCGCTGTCGACCATGGTTCATCGCGACCGGGCCGAGATGCGGGGCCGGGCGATGTGCGAAAAGCTCAAGGACCTGATCCCGCGCCACATGTTCAAAATCCCGATCCAGGCCGCCATCGGAGGCAAGGTCATCGCGCGCGAGACCCTGTCCGCCTTACGCAAGGACGTGACCGCGAAATGCTACGGCGGCGACGCCACGCGGAAACGCAAGCTGCTGGACAAGCAGAAGGCGGGTAAGAAGAAAATGCGCCAGTTCGGGAAGGTCGATATCCCGCAGGAGGCGTTTATCAGCGCCTTAAAAATGGACAGCTGAAGGTTGTCGATTTTTACGGCGGGTGGGCGAAAGCGGTTGGCGCAGCCAACTGCGTGCCCACACGGTGGAGCGTGAGAGCGACCGAGTTTCCTAATTAGGGTGCTCTACTATCGGCACGATCGCTCGATGCACTCTAATTGGCAAATCTTCTTGGATACGGCCAACCATCCCAAGAACGATGAGGTAGATTCGATCTGCGTCTGCTAGTACTTCGTCAATACTTTCTTTTGTCACGGCACTTGTTGAACGTTTGAAGATAGGATCCTTTCTCGAGCCAGTGTTCGTCACATAGTCGACACGAAGGAAACCGTTCAGCGATCCGAAAAAAGCGCCATGTGCGGCCATATGTCGGTTACCAACAAACCTTGCTATCCAATCTGATAACGCTGACAAGTCTTCATCGAATCCGAAGTTTTTGGCGAGTTCGCTAGACTTTTTCAATTCTCTGACGAGTTCTTTTGTAGGGAGCTTTCGAACTTGGCAGTACCGATCAAACCAGTCTTTGTTTTCTGGCTTCAATCCTTCAAGGCAAACAATCAGCGCACTTACCCAAAGTTCTATGTGAGCGCAGGTTTGTAGATAGAGCCCCAGGCAATAAGCGAACTCTTTTGGAAGCAATCCTTCCATAGCCGTGCCTTTGTAAGGAAATTGTTCACTCATGTATTTGCTCAAACAGGTTCTGTCTCAATCAGCTGATTGAGCGCGAAAAAAATAGCTGCAGCAAGAGCTTATTTCCATTTTTTGCTTTGTGCCGCAGTCAAATCAACCCACCCGCCCGGCGCCGACGCCGGGCCGCGTCATGCTGAAAGCATGCCTCCGGCATGACCCGCCCGTCGATCCAGAGGTTCGCCTGCGGCGAAACAAACCAAAGGTTTGCCTCCGGCAAAACGGGTGGCGCGTTTGCGCCTCCCCTCGGGTCGGCGCGGCCCTCAGTTCTAATAATCCAACGTCGCTATCTGTGATGTATGTTTGCAATTTTTAAGAGAATATCAAAATGATACTTTTGGTGGCGCTCTGACCTGTTAACCTTTGTTAACGTATTGATTTACGAGTAAAACTGGAGTTTCAAATGCGTCATTTAGTTCTATTGGCAATCATCACTACATTTACCGCAACGACGGCTTTCGCACATGGCGGTGGGTGCCGGAAAAACTCACCTCCGGGGCAGTGCTGCCACGCTGGCTCAAAACCTTATCACTGCCATTGAATTTGTAGGGCGGGCTGAAGTCCGCCTTACTATCCGGGCAGGAACGTTCAAATTTCGGAATTCCCGCAAAGAGTGATACACTCCCTTCATTGAAAACAACGAATTGCCAAGGGGGAAGTGCCATGGACGCTCAACTGCGCTCCGAAATCACCAAGGGCCGTTTGGACCATTACTATCACATCATGCGCACGACGATTTTTGCCTATATCGCCATCGCTGCGATCATCGGGTTCGGCCCGGAAGGGATTTCGCTGGTCCTGATCGTTTTGGTGATTGCAACCGCCGCCTACGGCATTCTCGCCGGAAAGACCGCGCTGGAAGACGTCGAAAACCTGCGCAGTGATTTCGATGAAGCTTTTGCCCAGACAAATTTTGCCAAGGGCGTCATGTCACACAACATGAAGGGGCTGATCCTGACGTCGAATGTGTTGCTTGGCCTGATCGGGCTGGCCGAACTCATCGCAATCGTGTTCTGACCGACTGTGACCAACCTCACAGCCCCGACCGCCCCCAGCTGCTACACTTGACCCAACGGCAACCTCGGCAGGAGGCGCAGATGTCCACATCCATGATCCCCCTCATCGCCCTCGGGTCGGCGGGTCTTTATTCCGTTGCCATGATCTCGATGAAATTCTGGTGGAAACTCCCCGGTGTTGGTCTGACCCTTCTGATCGTCGCTACATTGCTGGCCGCCGCAACGCTGGAACTCGCCGCGCTGCGCAACGAACGGTTGGGCATCATCTATATCGGCATTCTGGGGGCCGAGGTGGTGCTGATCGCCATTGCCTCGTATTTCCTGTTCGGCGAGAACTTTTCGTATCGCGAGGGGATCGGCATCGCGCTGGTCATTGTTGGGACAGCTCTGGCCTGGGCCTGAGTTCCAAGTCTAAGCCTCCGCTTAATCAATCATGAAGTTTCCCTTAGGTGAGTTGCAACCCGTGTGCGCCCTCCCAATCTGTTTTGCAGACGAAAAGGAGAGAGCCCATGACCAGATACATGACTGCCGGAGCAGCCGCTTTGGCCACGACCCTCAGCCTTGGAACGGCCGCTCTGGCCGAAACCACGCCCGATCTGCGTGGCACATGGTTGGGGAGCTACACGACCGTCCAGCCCAGCCATTACTACAAGGGCGACGAACCCCGGTTCAATCAGGCCGAATGGATGCTCGACGTCCAGATGCAGGAAGACAATGTCTTTTGGGGGCCCAGCAAGTGGCGTCGTGATGGCGATGCAGAATGGAATGAATACGAGGCCACCGGAACCATCAGCCTCGATGGCTCGGGGTCTATCGGCATCGTTGAAACCTCACCGCTGGTGATCGGGGCCAACGCGCTGATCGATGCCCGGTATGAAGACGGCAAGATCTATGCCGATTTCCGTAGCCTGCGGAACGGAACGACCTATAGCACCGTTCTGGAACGTCAGGTGAACTGAAGCGGTTCCGGCCCGGTCCGGGCGGTAAGGGGTATGGACCGTCGCCCGACTGCTGATGCGGCGGAATGGTAGGTTAGCCGATCGGGTCGGACCGTTTCTCAACATTGGAACCATCGTCTCCTCCAGGGAGGGAGGTGGGCCGGGTGGCACGCTTACCGCCCGCGACAGGATCCAGACCGCCTCGGGTTGGAATGCGGCGTTCCTCGGCCCGGGTCATCTGATCTCGCGGACCTTCAGCGCGGCTTCGCGTGTGGTGACGTATGTGCCATCCGGCCTCGGTTCCATCCGCACGGTTCCGCGGCGCTGGTGTGAAATAGATGCAGCAGATCGGTGAGTCGCACGGGCTTTACGATTCGAAAAATCCAGGTCTGAAGGCCGCATAAACCCAGAGATTCTTGCTCAATTGGCCGTGCGAAGGCGTTTGCACGTGCAGCATTGGTTGAAAAATGAGTGGTTGCCTCGCGTTTGAACAAGCCCCCGATCAACCCTGCGCGATGCCGCGCTTTCTCGGATTATCCACAGAAGTGTCCCGGCGGATATCAACACTTTATCCCCGTCAATTTTTCATGCTGCAGTGCTATTTTCTTGTCGGACGCGGGCCGGAGTGTAACAGTTCTGTCACTGCCTAGGGTCTTCGGAACCGAAGGTGGGACGCAAAGGTCCAGAGGTTTGGAGGGATCGAGGGGGTCTTGGTATTTTCTCAGAACTTCAAAGACTTACCGTTGGGATCAGCCGAAATCGAGCGTAATGTTCGGTCAGGGTGATCGTCCTCTTAGAAAGCCGATGCGTGCTGCAATAACCTTTCGGGGTTAAAGCGGCGGCTGCAGCCCCTGAGGGGGTCGTAGCACAAGGATCGGGGTGCCCCTTGGGGTGCATCGACCCGGTAAGGCGTCAGGCGTATCCGCAAGGATACACGCAAAGACCGCGTCTGAGCACCTGACGCCTTTTCCATTGCCGGCTCACGGTTTCATACAGGCTACCACTCACCCCTGCTGAACGGGATCGGGGCTCTTTTGCGCGTGCAAAAGGGCCCCGAATTGGTGATTGACAGGGAAGCTCCGGGACCGCTTGGTCGGAGGTCGCTGAACGATTGCGCAGACGCAACCGCCAGACATTTGATTTGCTTGGATGCCTGTGGTGCACGCAAAGAGCAGTGCTTACAGGTTTTCCTGCACGTCTGTTGCAGCGCCCTGAATGGCGTCTCCGGCCTTTTCAATGTCTTTGCCTGCGCCTTTTGCGGTCTCACAGGCGGAGATGGCAAACAGGCTCAGGCCAATCAAAATTACACGGATCATGTTCGTCTCCTTGGTGCTCGATGATGTCTCGGTAACACCTTTCTGCTTGCGAAACCAGTACTTAGGAGGCGTCAGTGCAGAACAGCTCGTAGACAACTTCAAGCATCCGCTGCGGGCGGTCATCGGCCAAACGATAATAGATGGCCTTCCCTTCACGACGTGGAACAACCAGCCCTTCTAACCTGAGGCGCGACAACTGCTGTGATACTGCGGCTTGCCGGGCGGACAACAGCTGTTCCAGTTCAGTTACAGATTTTTCACCTGACACCAGGTGACACAAGATCATAAGGCGACCTTCATGGCTGATTGCCTTGAGAAAATTGGACGCGCGCGTCGCATTCTCGACCATGCGGTCCATATCTGCTGGGGATATGTCCTGAGACAGCTGGGGAAGTGCCATCGATAATATTCCTTGCGAACCCGTTCAGCGGGCGTGTTTTTGTTCTGTCACGCGTGAGTGGCGCATCCCATTCCTTACATGTTTTGGTCATTTTGTTCCATATGTATAAATCAAAATACTGTGATGAGTGTAAGGGAATCCAAGTGGGCTTTTCCCCTGTTCACCAAAACACTCGGAACCGAATGGCCGATTGACCCTCGCTCGTAAACCCAAGGATCAGGGCAATTGTATCCGGGGCTGACGCAGCCCACAATCCTGCGGCGTTCTCACTTGCACCCCCTTGCAGCCCCCCCGAGCCGACACTAAGACTCGGGTAATACTTGTTGGGATAGTGTCCCGATCCGAAGCAAAGCAGGCAGGTTCCTAATGTTCGATCCAGTAGATACATATATGAATACGCTTGTCCCAATGGTCGTCGAGCAGACCAGCCGGGGCGAACGCGCTTACGATATTTTTTCGCGTCTGCTGAAAGAGCGGATCATCTTCATCAACGGCCCGATTCACGATGGCATGAGTCATCTGGTGGTCGCGCAGCTGTTGCACCTTGAGGCTGAGAACCCGAACAAGGAAATCTCAATTTACATCAACTCGCCCGGTGGTGTGGTGACGAGCGGTTTGTCGATTTACGACACAATGCAGTACATCAAGCCGAAATGTTCCACATTGGTGATCGGTCAAGCGGCCTCGATGGGGTCGGTTTTGCTGGCCGGTGGCGCGAACGGAATGCGGTTTTCGCTGCCCAACAGCCGGATCATGGTCCACCAGCCCAGCGGCGGGTATCAGGGCCAGGCCAGTGACATCATGATTCACGCAGCCGAGACGCAAAAGCTGAAGGATCGCCTGTATGACATTTACGTGCGTCATACCGGACAGACCAAAAAGGCGGTTGAAAAGGCGCTGGACCGTGACAATTTCATGAGCCCGGAAGAGGCGAAAGATTGGGGTCACATCGACGAAATCGTCGAAAACCGCGCAAAAATGGATGCGGAAGAAGCCTGAGTCCAACACTCCGCGCCACCGGCGCGGGGGTCATTTTGAGATTGTAGCCGCCAGAGCGCTGGCCTAAGCTGCACAAACAGGCGTAAGCGCATCCTTTCCGGGGTGCAGAGACGAAGCCCGAAAGGTAGATCATGGCGACGAATTCAGGCGGCGACGGGAAAAACACGCTCTACTGCAGTTTCTGCGGGAAAAGCCAGCACGAGGTGCGAAAACTGATCGCAGGCCCGACCGTGTTCATCTGTGATGAATGTGTCGAACTGTGCATGGACATCATCCGCGAAGAGACCAAAGCAAGTGGGCTGAAGTCGTCTGACGGTGTTCCGACGCCCAAGGATATTTGCGAGGTTCTGGACGATTACGTGATTGGCCAGGCCACAGCCAAGCGGGTTCTGTCGGTGGCGGTTCACAACCACTACAAACGCCTGAACCATGCTCAGAAAGCCGGCAGCGACATTGAACTGGCGAAGTCGAACATACTGCTGATCGGTCCGACCGGTTGCGGTAAGACTTTGTTGGCCCAGACTTTGGCCCGCATTTTGGACGTGCCATTCACCATGGCCGACGCAACCACGCTGACCGAAGCCGGCTATGTGGGCGAAGATGTCGAGAACATCATCCTCAAGCTGCTTCAAGCCAGTGAGTATAACGTCGAACGCGCGCAGCGCGGCATCGTCTATATCGATGAAGTCGACAAGATCACCCGTAAGTCCGAGAACCCGTCGATCACGCGCGACGTGTCGGGCGAGGGCGTGCAGCAAGCCTTGCTGAAACTGATGGAAGGCACAGTGGCCAGCGTTCCGCCGCAGGGCGGGCGCAAGCATCCACAGCAGGAATTCCTGCAAGTGGATACAACCAATATCCTGTTCATCTGCGGCGGCGCCTTTGCCGGTCTGGATAAGATCATCGCGCAGCGTGGCAAAGGCTCGGCCATGGGTTTTGGCGCCGATGTACGCGAAAATGACGATCGTGGCGTTGGCGAGATTTTCAAGGATCTGGAACCAGAAGATCTGCTGAAATTCGGTCTGATTCCAGAGTTCGTGGGACGTTTGCCGGTTCTGGCAACGCTGGAGGATTTGGACGAAGATGCTCTGGTCACCATTCTGACAAAGCCCAAGAACGCCTTGGTCAAGCAGTATCAGCGCCTGTTCGAGTTGGAAGATGTCGAACTGGACTTCACGGATGATGCGTTGAAAGCGATTTCCAAGAAGGCGATTGAGCGTAAAACCGGCGCACGGGGCCTGCGGTCGATCTTGGAAGACATTCTGCTGGATACCATGTTCGAACTGCCGGGCATGAAGAATATCAGCGAAGTTGTGGTGAACGAAGAGGCGGTAATATCCGAGTCGCAGCCTCTGTTCATCTATGCGGACGCGGCCCCGGAATCAGCATCGGCTGGATAAGAAGTCCGGCTGTGTTTGCTGCTTGAGACAAGATGGTAGGGGGCGCTGCCCCCACCGTATTTCGAGCAATTCCCCCGGTTTCTTTGAACAGATGAACGCAGGGACCTTTTTTCGGTACGGCGGTCTGCGGATTTCGAGCAACAAAGTGGAAGCAGCATGACGATTCAGCGCATCTCATCCGGTGGTGAATTCGAAGCGAAAGTGGGTTACTGCCGCGCAGTATCCGCTGGTGGTTGGGTTCATGTGGCTGGCACAGTTGGGCAGGGCGAAGATATTGTCGCGCAATGCCGTTCCGCGTTGAGCAACATTGAAGCCGCTCTGCAAAAGGCCGGAGCAGGTTTTCAAAATGTTGTGCGCGTGACGTATATGCTGCCGGATCGCACGGAATTTGAGCCTTGCTGGCCGATCCTGGCCGAGACCTTCGGCGCAAATCCTCCGGCTGCGACGATGATTGAATGTGGCCTGATCGATCCGAAATACAGGATCGAGATTGAAGTGACCGCGTTTCTGCCGGAGTGACGCAGGTATCCCCTGTGGCACTGGACCTTGGCGAGCCTTTGGTCCATACCTTTTCTCGACCGAAATGCCGGAGGCACCCGATGGGAATCCTGAACAGTCTTTTGCGAGCCGTGACCTGGTGGAACGGGTCAACTTTGAACACGCAGATCTACACGTCGCGTAAAGGCGTCAAAGTGGGCGAAGACAATGAAGGCAATGTGTTTTATCGCACGGCGGATGACAGCAGGCGCTGGGTGATCTTCAACGGCGAGGCCGAAGCCAGCCGAGTTGATCCGGAATGGCACGGCTGGTTGCACCGCACTTGGGATGAGCCTCCGACAGACAAGCCTTTGCCGCATAAATCCTGGGAAAAGCCACATCAGGAGAACCTGACCGGAACCGCACTGGCTTATTCGCCAGCAGGATCGTTGCGTCGGGCCGAACCGGTCGAGCGCAAGGATTATGAGGCCTGGAGCCCGGAATAAGCGAGGCGAAGATGTCGAGCCATAATTGGACCGAAATTGTTGTCGGTGGCGTCGTGTTGGCCGGTGCGTTGGCATTTGGCGTTTACGCCAGCCAATCGACGGGTCTGTCACAGGGGGCGGCCGGATATGAACTTGGCGCGTCCTTCAGGTCGCTGGAAGGGGTCGGTGTCGGGACGGATGTCCGGCTTGCGGGCGTCAAGATTGGAACCGTTACAGGCGTTACGTTGAACCCTGATACTTATCGTGCAGACACGACCTTCACCATTGCCGACGGCATTCTCGTGCCGGATGACAGTGCCATCGTGATCTCATCCGAGGGGTTGCTGGGGGGCAACTTTGTCGAGGTCATGCCGGGCGGGTCGCCGTTCTTTTTCGAGCCCGGAGGCGAAATCGAAGATACACAAGGTGCGGTCAGCCTGATCTCACTTTTGGTCAAGTTTGTGGCCGGAGATGGCAGCGAATGATACGTGCTGCTTTGATTGCCCTGCTGTTGGCAACGACAGGCGCTGCCGCGCAACAAAAGGTTCAATCTGGCCCGGGGGCCATGCTGCGCGGGCTGGACAAGGTCAATGGGCAGACCGTCGATGTTGAAATGCAAAACGGTCAGACCGAATCTATTTTTGGCTTGGATGTTGCGTTGGGAGATTGCCGTTTTCCGGTGGACAACCCGACGGGTGACGCATTTGCTTACCTGACCATCTGGGAAACCGGGAAGGCTGATCAACTGTTCGACGGCTGGATGATTGCGACGTCCCCGGCATTGAACGCACTGGATCATGCACGCTACGACGTTTGGGTGATCCGCTGTATTACCCCCGCAGCAGACTGACGGATCGGCGCCGTGAATTCGGCGCTGCGGTTCAGAGCCTCTTCCAGTTCCTTTTTGTAAGCACTGCGCGGGATTTCGATGGCGCCCAGAGACGCCAGATGCGCGGTCAGAAACTGCGTGTCAAACAGATGAAACCCGGTCTGTCGCAAGCGGTCCACAAGATAGGCAAGGGCGATTTTCGACGCATCGGTTTGGCGTGAAAACATGCTTTCTCCGAAAAATGCTGCCCCCAAGGTCACGCCATAGACACCGCCTACAAGTGCAGTGCCGTCCCAGACTTCAAGAGAATGGGCATACCCTGTCTGGTGCAATTGGCGATAGAGGCCGTGCAGTTCGGCGTTGATCCAGGTGTCGGACCGGTCGGCGCAGCCATCCACGACCCCAGAAAAGTCCTGATTGATCGTGATTTCCAACCCGCTATTGCGGATGCGGCGAGAAAGGCTGCGGGAAATGTGGAACCCATCCAATGGGAAAACGCCGCGCAACTTTGGATCGACCCAGAACAGCTCGGGATCATCGCGATGTTCGGCCATCGGAAAAACGCCGATGGAGTACCCGTGCAGCAGAAGTTCGGCGGATAAGCTCATTTTGGGTAAGCGGGAACCGGAAGGCGAGTGCCCTCCGGTCCTTGGCGGTTACTGTTCCATGTTCTCCGCAAGCCAGCGCTCCAGCCAATGGATGTTGTAGTTGCCGCTTTGCAGGTCGGGTTCCTGCAGCAGGGCGTGGAACAGAGGGACTGTGGTGTCGATGCCGTCTACGATCAACTCTCCCAACGCGCGCTCCAGACGCGCCAGCGCTTCGGTCCGGTCGCGGCCCTGAACGATCAGCTTGGCGATCAGCGAGTCGTAGTAAGGTGGGATGGAATAACCATCATAAAGCGCCGAATCCATCCGTACGCCCAGACCGCCCGGCGCGTGATACGCGGTGATCTTACCGGGGCAGGGTGAGAAGTTCGGCAGTTTTTCTGCGTTGATCCGAACCTCAATGGCGTGGCCGTTGATTTCCAAGTCGTCCTGCCCGAATGACATGTCCTCGCCTGCGGCGACGCGGATTTGCTCGCGCACGAGATCGACGCCAAAGATGCCTTCGGTCACAGGGTGTTCCACCTGAAGACGGGTGTTCATTTCGATGAAGTAGAAATCACCATTCTCATAGAGGAATTCGATGGTACCCGCGCCGATATAGTCGATCTTGGCCACGGCGTCGGCGCAGATCTTCCCGATTTTAGCACGTTCTTCGGGGGAGATGCTGGGGCCGGGGGCTTCCTCGAACACCTTCTGATGGCGGCGCTGCAACGAGCAGTCACGTTCGCCAAGATGCACAGCTTTGCCCTTGCCATCGCCAAAGACCTGAATCTCGATATGGCGCGGCGTGGTCAGGTATTTTTCGATATAAACTTCGTCATTGCCAAAGGCAGCTTTGCCCTCGGCCCGCGCAGTCATGAAGGCGCTTTCCATCTCATCAGCGGTCTGCGCGACTTTCATGCCGCGACCACCGCCACCGGCTGTGGCCTTGATGATCACAGGATAGCCGAACTCCTCACCGATCTTTTTGGCGGTTGCCAGATCAGGTACGCCTCCGTCGGAACCGGGAACGCAAGGCACGCCCAAGGCTTTCATCGTATCCTTGGCAGTGATCTTGTCGCCCATGACGCGGATATGCTCCGCAGTGGGACCGATAAAGGTAAGGCCGTGGTCTTCGACGATCTGCACGAATTCGGCATTCTCGGAAAGGAAGCCATAGCCGGGATGGATCGCCTGCGCGCCGGTGATTTCACAGGCCGAGATAATCGCTGGTACGGACAGATAGCTTTGCGGCGAGGGCGGGGGGCCGATGCACACCGATTCGTCCGCCATGCGCACATGCATCGCGTCGCTGTCGGCGGTGGAATGGACGGCGACCGTCTTAATCCCCATCTCGCGCGCGGCGCGGATGACGCGCAGGGCGATCTCGCCTCGGTTGGCAATCAGAATCTTGTCGAACATGGGCCCGCCTTACTCGATGATGACCAGAGGGGTGCCGAATTCCACAGCGTCGCCATCGCCAACCAGAATCCGCTTGATCGTACCCGATTTAGGCGCATGGATGTGGTTCATAGTCTTCATCGCTTCGACGATCAGCAATGTGTCGCCTTCGGATACCGTGGCACCAACGCTGATGAACGAAGGTGCGCCAGGCTCTGGCTGCATGTACACCGTGCCGACCATGGGCGATGTCACAGCGCCAGGATGGCTTGCCGGATCTTCCTGTGCAGCGGGCGCCTCGACCGCAGCAGGAGCAGCAGCCGGGGCCGGTGCCGCAACAGGCGCTGCGACCTGAACCGGAGCGGCGACGGTCTGTGTCATGCGGCTGACCCGCACATTCAGGCTGTCCTCCTCGCCGTATTCACGCTTGACCTGCAGTTCGGTCAGATCGTTTTCGCGCAGCAACTCTGCCAGAGCTTTGATGAATGCAACATCCGCTTCGTGTTTGGTATCTGTCATGAGTGTCCTCGACGGTTCCCCTTTGGCCCGTTTGTTTTTTCGCGGGCTCTGATCAAATTACGCAGGGTTATAGGCCAAGCAGCCCTGCATGAAAAGCGCCGACTCGCACCATCACAAACAGGTTTGCAGCTTAAATTATGGGGTGGGTCGGGTCACAGAGGCATTCCCGACAGCTTCGCAACCAACTCAGACAACTTCCGCGCGCCGAACTTTTCAAGCAAGCGGGCACGATAGGCTTCGATCGTGCGAAAACTCAGCCCCAGTTCAGCGCCGATTTCCTTGGCCGACAAGCCGCGACAGGACAGGATGGCGACTTCGCGTTCACGTACCGTCAACTCAACTAAAGGCCGTTCTTCCGAGATGTCGGAAAAGCTCCAGATGCCGTGCCGGAACGGATCGTCGGGGGTGAGTGAGCGGCCACGAGCACGGCACCAGAACAGATCGCCATCACGCCGCCGCATGACGCGTTCATCGGTGTAATATCCGGTGTCGCGCATCACCTGCAGGCTGCGCTCTCCGATCCGTTCCCAATCAGCTACCGAGGGATAGAGGTGCAGCAGTGGCATGTTGCGATAGTCCGCTTCTTCTCCGCCGAACGTGCGCGCGAATTGCAGATTACAGCGCCGGATAATCCGATTTTCCAGCTCTACAAGGCCGATAGGCGCATATTCAAAGGCAGGGTCGCTCATTCACGTATCGTGCCGGGAAACCGCGCAGAAGAGAAGGGGTGAAGCAATATCTTGCACGATGATGACGTACTGCGCTGTCGAAGAGTGCATTTTGATCATGTAAAGGATGTAAATTGAACCTGAAAATTTTGGACTAAGTAGAAGAAATATATAGTATGTTTCGAAAATAATGCCTGGATGATCGGCTGGACGTTGGTCAGGAGGATACAAACATGCGTGACACTTTGACTGGAAGCCGTATACGCGAGCGGCGGCAGATTGCAGGGCTCAGGCAAGCGGAATTGGCCCGTTTGGCAGGGATTTCAGCCTCTTATCTCAACCTGATCGAACACAATCGCCGTCGGATTGGGGGCAAGTTGTTGGTGGATATCGCCACAGCGCTATCGGTGGAACCTTCTGTGCTGACGCAGGGGATCGAGGCCACCTTGGTTTCAGCGCTGCGCGAAGCGGCGGAGGATGCGGTTGGCCAACAGGCCGAGTTGGATGGTCTGGAAGAATTCGCCGGACGCTTTCCCGGTTGGGCGGGGGTGCTGGCACAGATGCATCGCCGTGTCGTCTCGTTGGAGCGCAATGTCGAAATACTGTCGGACCGGCTGACCCATGACCCCCAGCTTGCGGACTCGATGCACGAGGTTCTGTCAACCGCAGCCGCGATTCGGTCTACGGCTGCGATTCTTGCTGACACCGAAGATATCGAAGCGGAATGGCGCGAACGGTTTCATAAAAACCTGCATCAGGATGCCGAACGGTTGGCAGACAGTTCCAAGGCGTTGGTGACGTTTCTGGACGAAAGCGATACCGCGGTCGACCCGCGCGGTGTGCCGTTGGAAGAGGTTGAAGCGTTCTTCCAGACCCGTGATTTCATTTTCCCAGAGTTAGAGGACGGGGGTGAGGTCGATTCAGTTGATCTGGGCAACCTCAACACTGCTGCGGCCCGGGCTGTTGCGCGTGATATGCTAGAAACACTCCGCGCTGATGCCCAAGCCATGCCACTGGATGCAGTTGCTTCATTTGTTCAAGGCGAAGGCCCGGACCCGATTGACCTGGCACGTCACTTTTCTGTCGATATGGCGACAGCCCTCCGGCGCATGGCACTCTTGCCCGAAAGTATCGTTTCTGAACCGGTTGGCATGGTGTTGTGCGATGCGTCCGGCAGCATCTTGTTCCTTAAGCCGGTTTCGGGATTTGCCATGCCAAGACATGGCGAGGCTTGCCCCCTTTGGCCAGTATTTACCGCTCTGAACCGCCCATTGGTTCCGGTGCGCAAGCACGTTGTACAAACTGGGCGGGCCTCGGCCACGTTCGAGTGTTTCGCCTATGCCTGGCCGCATACGGTAGCAGGATATGATCAGGATCCGGCCTATCGATCCGTCATGTTGGTGCGCCCCGTGCAGGAAACAACCGGCGACGCAGCAGTCACAAAGGTCGGGCCGAACTGCCGGGTCTGTCCCAGCAATACCTGCACCGCACGCCGCGAGCCGTCGATTTTGAGCGAAGGTTTTTGACACTTTCCTGACAGAACGCTTAATCTGGCTGTGACCGGCCTTGGGATGGGCGACCGGTCTTGGGAGGAATTGAAAATATGAGCCGTAAGGTTCTGCTGATCGAGGACGAGCCGAACATTGCCGAGGCAATCCGGTTCCTGTTGACCCGCGAGGGTTGGCAGGTCGAGATTCATGGCGATGGCACCGATGCGCTTCAGGTTATACAGGGGGCTCAGCCCGATCTGGTTATTCTGGACGTCATGCTGCCGGGCAAAAGCGGCATGGATATTCTGCGCGATCTCAGAGAGATGGAAGAGCTTGCAAGCCTTCCGGTCTTGATGCTGACAGCGCGCGGGCAGTCGCGCGACCGGGAAATGGCGGAAAATGCAGGCGTCAGCCGCTTTATGACCAAACCGTTTTCCAACGCCGAAGTGTTGACGGCTGTGCGTGATCTTCACGCTCAGGCGACCCAAATGTAATGTCAGACGAGAGCGAAAAAGGTCAGCCGCCGAGTGTGAGACCCTCGCTTTTTCTGGAACGGCAAAGCTATCGCCGTCGCAGGCTGACCGATGCGGCCCGGCTTTTGCCGTTTCTTGGGGCGCTCTTGTTCGCGCTGCCGCTTCTTTGGCCGGATAGGTCCAGCGGTGATGCGGCCGTGCCTTTGTCCTCAGCAATATTTTACATCTTCGTCTGCTGGGGTGCGCTGATCGTGATTGGCCTGATCTTCGGCTTTGTTGCGCGCCGCGTGCGCACGCCCGAGGACCCTGATACAGGGGCCGAGTAATGGCCACTATAAACGTTCTGATTCTGGTTTGTCTGGGCTACGTCGTCTTTCTGTTTGCCGTTGCGTTCGCTGCGGATCGCATGGCTGCGGCGGGGCGTGGGAAATGGCTGCGCTCGCCGCTGATCTACACATTGTCGTTGTCGATTTATTGCACCGCTTGGACCTTCTACGGCGCCGTGGGCAACGCTGCGCGGTCAGGGTTGGAGTTTGTCACGATCTACCTTGGCCCTACACTGGTCATGGTCAGCTGGTGGTGGGGGCTGCGCAAATTGGTGCGTGTGGGACGCAGTCAAAGAGTGACCTCTATCGCGGACCTGCTGTCGTCTCGCTATGGCAAATCAAACACGCTGGCGGTCTGCGTTACCATTCTGGCAGTGTTGGGCGGCACGCCTTACATTGCGCTACAGCTACAATCGATTACGCTGTCTTTCTCGATCTTCGCCGAAGCCGATCCATCGGGCCTGTATCGCGAAGGGTCCAGCGTGTTCTGGGTTGCGGCTGGCTTGGCCGTGTTCGCCATCCTCTTCGGAACGCGAAATCTGGACGTGAATGAACGCCACCACGGGGTGGTCACGGCCATCGCGGTAGAAGCCGTCGTCAAATTGTTTGCGTTAATCGCGGTCGGCGTTTTTGTCGTATGGGGCATCGCTGGTGGTATCGCGCCCATGATGGAGCGGATCGACGCGTCGGAGATCGGGCAGTGGCATGTTGATGCCGGGCGGTGGACGACCTTCATTTTCCTGTCGGCGGCGGCCTTTATCTGTCTGCCGCGTATGTTTCAGGTGATGGTGGTCGAGAATGATGATGAAAGCCACCTGAGAACCGCTGCCTGGGCTTTTCCTCTCTATCTGCTTTTGATGAGCTTGTTTGTCGTTCCCATCGCAGTTGTGGGGTTGGACCTTTTACCCGAAGGGGCCAATCCCGACCTTTTCGTTCTGACAGTACCCCTGTCGCAGGGCAACGACTGGCTGGCAATGCTGTCTTTCATCGGTGGATTTTCGTCTGCAACCTCAATGGTCATCGTAACAGCCATGGCATTGTCCACGATGGTATCGAACCATGTCGTCATGCCCATTTGGTTGAACACGCAAGAGGGCACGGGCTCGGTCTCGGGCGATGTGCGCAATATCGTTTTGATGGCGCGTCGCGTGTCCATCGCCGTTGTGATGGCGTTGGGCTATTTCTACTACCGCCTGTCTGGCGGAGGTGCGGCGCTGGCGTCGATCGGGTTGGTCGCTTTTGCTGGGATTTCCCAAATTCTGCCCGCTTTGGTCGGCGGTCTGTTTTGGCGCGGGGCCACGCGAACCGGGGCTCTGGTGGGGCTGACGGTTGGCTTTGTGCTGTGGATTTACACTCTCTTGTTGCCCGGCATGAGTGGTGCGTCGATGCCAGAATCCGTGCTGCAGGACGGGTTGTTCGGCTTAGGCTGGCTGCGCCCGCAGGCTCTGTTCGGGATCGAAGGAATCGATCCGATCGTCCATTCCGTGATGTGGTCGCTGTTGCTGAACACAATCGCGTTTTGCGTGGCCTCATTGTTAAGCTTTCCCAGCCCGTTGGAGCGGTTACAGGGCGCGCAGTTTGTCAATGTCTTCGATCATTCGGTCGCGCCACGTGGCTGGTCCGGCTCGGTCGCGCAAAGCGAAGATCTGATGATCATGACCCAACGTATTCTGGGCACCGGTCCCGCGCAGGAGTTCTTTCAGGCCGAGGCCGAGAAACAGGGAGGGCGTTCGCACCTGCCCGAGCCGACACCGGCATTCCTTGGCCGTCTGGAGCGCGAGTTGAGCGGGTCGGTTGGAACGGCCACAGCTCATGCGATGATCGGACAGATCGTAGGCGGCTCGTCGGTATCGGTTGAAGACCTGTTGGCAGTTGCCGATGAATCGGCTCAGCTGCTGGAGTATTCCAGCCAGCTTGAGGTGAAGTCGTCAGAACTCAGCCGGACGGCACGGCAACTGCGTGAAGCAAATGCCAAACTTACGCAGGTGTCGGCGCAAAAAGACAGCTTCCTAAGTCAGGTCAGTCACGAATTGCGCACGCCCATGACTTCGATCCGGGCGTTTTCCGAGATCATGCGCGACGCCGAGGGGTTGAGCGGGGACGAACAGACCAGATACGCCACGATCATCCATGACGAAGCGTTGCGCCTGACCCGTCTGCTGGACGATCTGTTGGACTTGAGCGTTCTGGAGAATGGTCAGGTCAACCTCAACATCAGCGATGATAGCTTGCGTTCGCTTCTGGATCGCGCAGTGTCCAGCGCACTGGCCGGGGCAGGTAGCAAGATCAGCGTGCGACGCGCACGTGCAGCAGAGCGGATTGTCTTGCACACGGACCTGGACAGGTTGGGGCAGGTATTCATCAACCTGATCTCTAACGCGCAAAAATACTGTGACGCGGAAGAGCCCGTCCTGACCATTTCTGCATATGACGTCGGCGGGCGCATTATCATTGATTTCATCGATAATGGTAGCGGCATTCCACCCGGTGCGCGCTCGATGGTGTTTGAGAAATTCGCGCGCGTTGGCGGCGACAAAGCCGGAGGGGCGGGACTGGGTCTGGCCATTTGCCGCGAGATCATGCAGCGGCTGGGGGGTGAGATCAGCTATTTGCCGGGGCAGGGCGGGGCAGCATTTCGAGTCAGTCTGCCATTGGCCCATCGACAGGCTGCGCAGTGACGCAGTCATAAAGAACTTCGTAACGTCCGGCGGTGTACACCTGTTGCCAATTGCTGGAACAATTGGTGATCAGGCGACATGTCAGAAACCGTCAATGCCGCTTTGGCGCGGAAACTGTCCGTTGGGAAGAAGGATTTGGGCGACCGACCGCGCTCGGGTTTGCGGGCGTTGCGTTTGGGGTTCGCGCGGGCTGCGGGGGATCGCCTGAACTTGCCGCTTGCGGTGATCGGGGCTAAACAATCCAGCCGATCGGCGGAAGATCTTGGCGAAACGATTGGTCAGGACTGGCTGTTGTTGGTTTTTGAAGCGGTTGAAGGGCGCTCGGCGGTGTGTCTGGACCCGCATGTGGTGTCCGCCATCGTCCAGACCCAAACGATTGGCGAAGTGATGCCTGTCGACCCGGCCCCACGGGTCTTTACCGATACGGATGCCGCTATGGCGGCACCCCTGATCGAAGCGGCGCTGACCCGATCTGCCGACCTGATCGATACGGCCGACGAACTGGTTTGTCTGGCCGGGCATGAATATTCGACACGCGCGGCAAACCTGCGCGAGTTGTCTCTGGCCATGACCCATGAGGTGTACCGCAGCTATGATCTGACCGTCGATCTGGCAAATGGGGTGCGGCAGGGGCACATATCGGTCTTTTTGCCCGAAACATCCGCTGCGCTGGAGGTGGCTGAGCAGGATCCGGAACATTCCGACCCACGGATTGAGCAATCCTCGGGCGTGGTGCGGGCTGACTTGAATGCAGCCTTGTGCCGGATGACCCTGCCTTTGTCCGCGCTGTCCGCGATGCGGATTGATGATGTTCTGCCTTTGCCTGGGGCGCGTCTGGATCGAACGGTGGTTCTGACAATTGACCGCACGCGGGCAGGAGTCGGTCGCCTGGGCCAATGCGGCGGTTTACGAGCCGTGCGTCTGAATGAACATGCTGCCCTACCTGCGCTCAGCGGTGCCGAGGCACAGGAATTCATTGAAAGCCGAGGAAGGCTTCGCCCGCAGGACAATGTGCAAGAGCCAATCACCAACAACGTGGACATTTTGCCACCTGCGTCGATACCAGAAGGCACAGAGATCGTGCCGGATAATCCGTTGATTGAAGATTCAGAACGGATGGTTGCCGAAATCTCTCACCTTGCCGGGCTGAACACACAAGAACCGGGAAGCGGGGAAGGCTAGGGGCCTAGCCGGAGGTGCCGCGGAGTTGCTCCAGAGCCGGGCGCAGACCTTCCAACTGGTATCCGGCATCGGTCGTCGCGCTCAGGATGTCATCCGGACTCATGTGGTCGCATTGACCCAAGGCCCAGACGACCGAACACCGTGTACCCGATGCGCAATAGGCCAGCACAGGACCGCTGCAGCTTTCCGCCATATCGCGTTGCCGCTTCACATTCTCGGGCGACATGGTCTGATGGGTCAGTTCCAGCACTTCATACTCCATACCAGCAGCACGCACGGCATCTCCGATTGCGTCGGACTGCATGATGGAAGGTACTTCAACATTGGGCCGGTTGCAGATCACCTTGACGAAACCGGCAGCGGCTATCGCCGGCACATCCTCAACTGTGATTTGCGGCGATACGGCATAGCGGGGGGTGATCGGTCGAATCTCCATGCCATTTCCTTAGGCTGCGTTTGCAGCTCTGTCCAGTTGCGCGCCCAGCATTGGGGCCGCGAACATGCCTGCGATCATCGCGGCCAGAAAAACCAGACCGCCGAGCCCGCCATAACTCAGCGAGGCCATGGCCGGTCCGGGACACAGTCCGACCAGACCCCAGCCCATCCCGAACAGAACCGATCCTACAACCAACCTGCGATCCACTTCGGATTGGGCAGGGGGTGGAAAATCGTCCCCGATCAAAGCCTTGCGCCCGATTGTCAATCGCCATGCGATCAGCATCGGCAGGATGGCTCCGCCCATCACAAAGGCCAGGGTCGGGTCCCATTGGCCAAACACATCCAGCCAACCTTGAACCTTTGTCGTGTCGGTCATGCCCGAGATGAGCAATCCGGCCCCGAACAGTGATCCGGCAATCAGTGCAACAAAAAGGCGCATCAGATCAGCCCCCAAATATGGCGCAGCAGAACGAGGGTCACGCCTCCGGCAAGGATGTAAAAGACAGTGGCCACGATTCCGCGCAGAGAAAACCGTGAAATGCCGCACACTCCGTGACCAGATGTGCAGCCATTGGCGATACGCGTGCCGACGCCAACCAGCAAACCAGCTATGACAACAAGGCCCAGGTTGTTGGTAAGATGCGTTTGGACCTCGGGCGCGATTAGCGGGCGCAGCAGAATTGGCATACCGATCAGGCCGGCAACAAAGGCCAACTTCTCGGCCATCGTATCTCGGGCGCTACCGTCAACAAGGCCGCCCAGAATGCCGCTGGCGCCCATGATCCGGCCATTGCCAAGCAGGTAAACCGCTCCGCCCAGCCCAATCAGTAGACCGCCGCACAGGCCCCAGACCCAATCTATATTCATAAGGTTTTTCCCTTTGCTAACACGCGTCAGAGTTTGTTGACCGGCAGTTTCAGAAAGACATCACCTTCCTCATCTGCCGGGGGCATCTGTCCTGCGCGCATATTGACCTGCAAAGAGGGCAAGATCAGGCGTGGCATTGCCAAGGTCGCATCACGTGCGTCGCGCATTTCCACAAACTCTTCGATGCTGCGCCCCTGTCCAATATGGACGTTCAGCGCCTTTTGCTCGCCTACCGTCGTTTCCCACGCGTATTCTTCGCGGCCAGGGGCCTTGTAGTCGTGGCCTACATAGATGCGTGTCTCATCTGGCAGCGTCAGAATTTTCTGGATCGATTCATACAGGGTCGCCGAAGAACCACCGGGAAAGTCACACCGCGCTGTACCAAAATCGGGCATGAACAGCGTGTCGCCCACAAAGGCCGCGTCACCAATGACATAGGTCAGGCAGGCTGGGGTGTGCCCCGGGGTGTGCAGCACGTCTCCGCGCATTTGGCCGATGTGAAAGCTGTCGCCTTCCGAGAACAATGCGTCGAACTGGCTGCCATCCCTCTGGAATTCGGTTCCTTCGTTGAAAACCTTGCCAAACGTGTCCTGTACAGCGACGATCTGAGCGCCGATCCCGATTTTGCCGCCCAGTTCCTGTTGCACATAGGGGGCAGCAGACAGGTGATCGGCATGAACATGGCTTTCCAGAATCCACTCAACCTTGAGTTCGCGACTGCGCACAAAGTCGATGATCTGATCCGCTGACGTTGTTGCCGTCCGCCCTGAGGCATGATCGAAATCCAAAACGCTGTCGATGATGGCGCAGGCGCGTCCTTGTGGTTCGTGAACAACGTAGGACACAGTAAAGGTCTGATCGTCGAAAAACGCTTTCACTTCGGGCGTCATGAGGTCCTCCGTTGCGGTTGCCAGTATCATATATGTTAATTGGAATGTGACGCAACCGCCAATCTGAATTTGATGCGCATCAAGGCAGATTCGATTAAAATGGATTAAACCTTAGCCCATCTGCGCCGAATTGCCGAAATTACGTTTATGTCAGGCGAATTCTCGCACAAGTTTATGTTATTATCTGCGGGTCGCATTCCCGTTACCTATATCTGGAATACTGGCAACACTTGGGAGGATATTATGACAGCAAATGGTCTTTATTCCGAAGCGGAGCAGCTTGAACAAAAGCTCAGGAACGCGTGCTTGGATACGCGTTTGGCGCTTCAGCCGAGTGTGAGCAAAGTTGTTGACCGTATGCGGCGGCGGGGGATGCCTGTGCCATCTCGCCTGCGTCGACTGGACGCCGCGTTGTGCGAAGACGCGATGGAAGCGCAATTCGATAACTTACCTATCTGAACGGGCGGTCATCCGAAGGATATCCCGAGGATGACCATCATCAGTCCAATAACCGACAAAAACAATGAGGCTAGGTTCCAGGGAAGCACGCCCTGAACAACCGCGCGTAATTCGTCATCCGACAGACCGGCTTTGCGCGCTTTCATCACACGAAGAATACACCAGACAAGACCGCAGAGCCCAGCCAGAGAAAGGGCTGCACCGCCCCAGGTGATGAGTTCGAACATGATGCCCCACATTTCCTCGTGAACCGACCCCGCGCTTAAAGGATCAGGGCAGGTCGTACAAGTGCGCCCTGGGGATTGGGTGCTTGCGACCCGGGCGGCAGCATTGTATCCGGCATCCTGCATCAGATTTTCAGCCTTTGGGAGAGACGCATATGGAAGACATCATCGAAGATCAGGCCGCCGCCAACTATCGCGTGACTGCAGGCGAGCTGCGCCAGTTCATCGAACGGTTCGAGCGTCTGGATGCGGAAAAGAAAGACTTGGCCGAGCAGCAAAAAGAAGTCATGGCCGAGGCCAAGGCACGGGGTTACGACACCAAGATACTGCGGAAAGTGGTCGCACTACGCAAGCGGGACAAGGACGACATCGCCGAGGAAGAGGCGGTTCTGGAGATGTACAAAGAAGCGCTGGGCATGTGAGCAGTTTCAAACCGGGGAGGGGCAGCGCCTCTCCCATTTCAGGTTGAGGAGTGTGGTTGTCTATTGATTAGGCTTCCGGCCACAATTCGCGGCTTTTGCGTCAAAGCGCATTGTTCTCATCCAGTTGTGATTGTAAGGAAACTGAAAGGCCTGACAGGGCTGCGCCGTGCGGGCGTGATGGAATGGTAGACATATCAGACTTAAAATCTGAAGGGCGTATGCCCGTGTGGGTTCGAGTCCCACCGCCCGCACCAGACCACCTTCTCGAAATCACCGAGAATCACAGGCACTTCAAGCGGACTCTGGGCGTCTTATTTAAACCGGATAGCCCAGATCCTGGATCAGCTTCCAAATGTCCCGGTTTGCTGCCGACAGCTTCTGGACAACACTTTCTATCTCGCGCAGTGCCTCGTCATCTACGGTATCTGCGCGGCCGAGTTTGATGTCGGTTTTGCGATCCGCGATCCGCATCAGGATGGTCTTTGGGTTTCCGCTTTCGGGGTCGAACGAATAGATACAATGGTTGTACTTGTTACGGATGCCCGAAAGCTTTGTCAGGCGCTGTGTATGTGCAAGGATCGGGTCGCGGATCTGGGGCGGTCGTCCGTCCATCTTGGCCAACCGTTCGACCAGATCGATTCGCGCACGGGTGGTGTTCAGTGTCAGAAAGATTATGACGGACACATCTTTGGACGCCCCTGTCAGGCCCGCAATCAGGTGGATCAACAGGCTTTCGGTGTTGGTCCACATATAGTTCAACCTGCCCACCAAAAGGATCAGGTGGTCGAACCGGGTTTCGAACGTGTCAGTCAAGAGCGGACAGCTGCGCCGCATGAGGCGCGACCTCAAAAAAGAAATGAGCCGCAGCGGTCCGGTTGCTGACACCGATCTTGCCAACGACGTTGTGCATGTGCAGCTTGACCGTATGTTCGGTGATCCCCAGCTTGGCTGCGATCAGTTTGTTGCTTTTGCCGTGCGAGACCAGTTGTAGCACCTGTTTCTCGCGGCGCGTCAGCTTGGAGTAACGCGACTGCAGCTCGCTGCCATTTGGCGCGGGCGGTGGCGACTGTATCGCATTGGGCGAGGGGGGCTGTTGTGTGACGGCCACGCAATCAGCCAGGAAGCTCGGCAAATACAACTCTTCATGCATCAACAGTCTGAGGATTGCGCGCCATGCATCTGGTGCAACGTTCATCGGCAGAAACCCGATCTCGCCCAACTGCGTGCGATCCCATCCCTGAAACAGACGCCGGGCCGGTTCCTCTTTGCGGTAGGCAATGGCCAGACAGCCCGAACCTGTACATTTGGTATAGGCTTTGGGACGCGACAGCAGATCATCGATCATCATCTGGTCGACAACGATGATCTTGCTTCCGGACGGGTCTTGGTCGCTCATCGCCTCAAGCGTTTCGAACCGCTTTGCGCGCACGCCGAACTCGGTCTGGACACTTCTGAGTGTTTGATTGGAATAGAAGAGTTCTTTCCCAATAAAGACGATCGATAACTCTTCGGAACAGATATTCTGACTGGAAGTTTCTTTCAAACAAGACTTACTCATTATTGCCCCCTACAAAACAGGCGTAACCAGAAATTGAGTAATTCAAAGGAGATATTTGGAATATAAGACGTTAACTAATCAATTAATTACACACGTCTAATCGTAACTTAAATCTCGAATATTTACAACCTGATGGTGCAAGATTGGCTCCGATATCCTAGAACTATTGGTTAGGTTTTCACACCTCGCTTTGTGTAACCATTGGAAACAATGGTATTATTTTTTTGAAAGTATCTTTGTCTAGAACCTGAGCGCCGATCAGGTTTCTTTTTCGGTGTTTTCTCAAAATAGTGAACAAAATCAACGCTAAGGCGGCAATAATACTTTCAGTCAGCTAGCCGCAGGCTTTCGTCGCTGCGAACATGGTCAAGCTTCAATTTCTGAAGTGTCTGTCCCTGACGTGACCGATCCTTGCTTATTTCAGCTTTGTTTTTAGGGGGTCACGCTTTCGGTTTAACCGGGAAAGGAGGTGGCCTCGAATAAACACGCAACGTCCGCATTCAGCGCTTGTCTCGCTGCGTGTGGTTTATTTTGTTTCAACCGCGCCTGATACCGCTTTGTAGATGAATGGCGGTCTGGCGTTCCAGAAATGGGATTTTGTCATGAGACGCAATACAAATAATACCAATGTAACGACCGTCGATGAAATTAACGTCGAAAATCTGGATGCTCCGGTCAATGTTGAAATTCCTGTAGAGGAAGCCTTTGTCGAGGCCGATCTGACAGCGCAACAACAGCAGCAAGATCAGAATGTCGACAACTCGAACGATCAGGGTCAGGATCAGGACCAAGGTCAGGATCAGGGCCAGGAACAGGGTCAGGATCAGGGTCAAGACCAAGGTCAGGACCAGGGCCAGGATCAGGGTCAAGACCAGTCGCAGACGCTGGATGCTGGTGATGACAGCAACGACAACTCGAACAACAACGCCATCAATATCGATTTTGGTGGTGGTGAGTGGATTCCGCGTGACGATGACCAGGTCGATCTGGATCTTGGGGACTCGGCAACAGTTGGTGATGTGATCACCGCAGGCCGCGACCTGACCTATGATCCCGGCGATGACATGAATCTGGACATCTCGATGGATGGTGCCGGTACGGCCATGTCATCCGTCAACAACCAGGTTGCCAGCTTAAGTGATGATGACACACTGGATTCAGCGACCGTGTCGAACAATGCGGGCTTTACCCAGAACGGCAACGCCAATGGCGGTACTGCCACGGCAGCTGAAGGTATCAGAGCGAATGCGGATGGCGGAAACTCTGGCGACGGAGGCACCACGGTTGGTGGCGCGGCAGACTCGTCAACATTGGGCAGCCATGCCTGGGCCGCTGGTGGCGATACCGGCAGTGCTGACGGGGACTCGGACGGCGGAAACGGAGGCTCTTCGGGTGACGCGTCCAACTCAAGCATGGGCGTGGGGACATCCGAAGCCGGCGCGACGGGCGACAGCTCGGGCGGCAATGGCGGTGCTGCTGACAGCTCGTCTTCTTCGGACAACGATGGCAGCACGAGCGCCGATGGCGTTGGTACTGGCGGTGCCGGTGGCAGCGCGGATTCGTTTGGTCTGGGTCTGGGCCTTGGCCTGTCAGGAGCAAGCTCATCGGGCAACGCAGATGGCGGCAACAGTGATTCCGATTCAACCGGAACCGGTACCGGTACGGCGGACAATGCCACGGATGCGTCCGGATCAGACGGCGGTGACGGTAGCGCTGCGACAGAAGGTTCAGCCTCGAACACCAGCGACAGCGACACCGAAGCCAATAACGCCACTGCGGGTGATAACACTGCTGATGGCACCGCAGACAGTGGCGCGGACAGCTCGGCTGATGGCACAGGCGGTGACGGAACCGGTGGTGACGGCACAGGCGGTGATGGAACCGGTGGTGACGGAACAGGTGGTGACGGAACCGGTGGTGACGGCGAAGGTGGCTTTGCCGCGTTGCTTGAAGCCGCGATCATGGAACTGCAGGAAGAGCTTGGCATGATTGATGCCGAACCCGGCGAAGGCGGTGACGGAACCGGCGGCGACGGAACCGGAGGAGATGGTTCTGGCGGTGATGGTACGGCTGGCGATGGCTCGGGTGGCGATGGTTCCGGTGGAACAGCGGACGCAACTTCCGACGCCCAGGGCGTTGGTGATCAGTCGGCAAGCGGACCGGATATCGACCAGAGTCCAGGTGACGTGAACGGTTCAGCCAGCAATTCGCAAGCTACGGATGGCAGCGGCGGTGACGGCGGTTCGAATACAGCCGACGGCGCAGCAGATGCAATGGGTTCCGGAACATCGGCTGCTGATGGTGACGGTGGAGCAGGTGGCAGCACAACTCCGACGTCTACCTCAAGCGGCACCGGTGCGGGATCTGCTGATGCGGCCAATACCGCAGGTGATGGCGGAGCCGCTGATGTATTCGGAGATGCGGACACCAATGGTGCCGCTGACAGCTTGGCCGAAGCGATTGCCGGATATGGTGGCGCGGGTAGCTCTGACAACGATGCGACCTCGACCGGATCTGGTGACGCAACGGGTGCAGCCAACTCGGGTGCTGGTGGTGCCGGTGGCGCGTCAGCCGCAAATGGCGGAACCAGCGGAGCCTCGATGGGCAGCGCAACCTCGGGTGACACCATGGGTGGCACCATCACGGGCGGCAGCGCGGCCGGGGCCTATTCCGGCGACGGTGGAGCAGGCGGCAATGGCGGAACGTGGGGCGCGAACAATGGTGGCGATGGTATCGTGACCGGCGAGTCCTATGCCTCGGCTGCGGCAGTGGTCGATACTTCGGCTTTCAACCAGTCGATCATTATGGGTGCCAACGTGCTTGGCAACTCGGTCGATACGACCATGGTTGGCGGCTCGATGAACGTTTCGTCTGCAAGCGACGACACTGACGTTTAAGTCAAATAGCGGGGTTCGTATTTTCGGGCCCCGTTGATCTTTCAAAACTGCCGAGGCCGTAAATCGCGGCCTCGGCCCAACTGACCCAAAGCGGAAATTTTTGCCGACACGGGTGTAAAGGAAAACCGACATGGCCCTTGACAGTATTTCTGAAACGATAGCGCATTTTGTTGGAGCTTTTGAGCTTACAATCGAACAGTCCCGGCTGAGGGATCAGTACGAGGAATTTACAGCGCTCAGGCGCAAAGCCGAAATTGAGGGGCTGGAAGATCCGGCCTCGATCCATATCAAGGCAGATTTGGATATTCCTGCGGGTGTGTACAAAGCGCTGCCCTACAGCTTTCAACCTTCTGACCCCGAAATGCCGCTGCCGAATGCGCCCAGTGTGCCGGTGTCGGAATCGGTGATTATTGTCGACGGCCCCGGGCAACCCGTTCGTTTTGTGCCAGAGAGCGAAGCAGGCGATACTGGCCCGTCTTCCTTTGTCGAATTGATCATTCTACCGCCAGAAACAGTACCGTTAGGATCAGCAGTAACCGTCACCGTGCAGACTGTTTTCATGCGCGACAATGACGTTGTGGGCGAGGGCGATTTTCGGGATCCCGAGACGCTTATGGCCCAGGGTAAGCAGATGCTGGACATGGCGCTGTCGCTGCACGCGGTTGCCGCGCCGTCTTTTTCACTCGCGGACTACCAATCGACGGAAATGCTCGACGCGCTGGCCGAACAGATGATGACCCCGATGACCTCAGACATAGAGGGCGTGACGGTGCACCAGTTTCACGGCAGTGAAGCGTTGGGTGTGATCGTCAATGGCAAACACGTGGCAGACGCACCGGTATGGAAAGACCTGTTACCCGAATTCCACCAGCCCGAAGATACAAGTGACTCAGCTGAACTTCCGTTTCCTGATGAATGGGATCAGTCAAAAGACCCCGAATTTGATGACGGGCATTTGGTCGTGACCGGCGGCAACGTGGCAATCAATGCAATGGCGGCGACCGTCGCCTGGGTGGATGCCCCAATCATTGCCGTAGGAGGGCAGGCGGTTAGCCTGACTGCCATTAGCCAGGTCGCAGTTGTTTCCGACTGGGATCAAGGTGCTCCGGGAACAGGCAGTGGCACCAACATCGTGCAGACGTCGCAAATCGAGGTCGAATCCAAAACAGCACCTTGGCTTGGTGCAACGTCTGGCGCTGCGGGTGCGGCACCGATTGTCATCGTCGACCATGTTCAGGGTGATCTGGTTGTCGCAAATTTCATCAAGCAAGATATCGATGCTACGGATATCGACCAAATCGAGACCGAGATTTCAGCTTCGTCGACCGTGTACGCGCTGGGCGACAACGAAATGTACAATGTCTCTGACCTGATCCAGCTGGGCAATTACTATGATGTGATCATCATCGACGGAAACATGATCTCGGTAGACGTTGTAAACCAGACGATCGTGTTGGTGGATGACGACGTCATCAGCGGCGGCATGGACCCGGCAGCGGACGGAGACGAGGCCGGGGACGACGAAAATCTGGTCATGAACGAAGCCTCTGTCAAAACGGTCGGGGACGATACCTATCAGGACATGTCCCACGAAATGTCTGACACCATGGCACTGGCTGATGACGACATAGCAGCGCTTGAGGATGCGTTGTTGAATGATCCCAATTTCGCTGGAATGGAGCAGATACGCGTTCTCAAGATCGACGGAGATCTGTTGCAGGTGAACGTCGTCGAACAGACCACCGTAATGCAGGATCAGGATGACATCGAACTGTCCGGCCCTGATGCGCCCCAGACACAGGTGGTGGCTGGCAGCAACGCCCTGTTGAACAGCGCAAGTGTGACCAAGATGGGTGTGGATTCGACAATCATGGCCGCCAACGGGGCATATTCCGATCTGATGCTGCATCAGGCCAGCCTGCTGGATATGCCGAACAACGAAGACATAACGACAATGACCAATGAAGCCATCGCCGCCATAATGAGCGATATGAGCATCGCGCAGCCTGATGCTGCGTTGGCTTTAACCTCTCCAACAACCGATCCCACGACCAACGACGATGGCCTGCAAACCTTGCTGGTCTGATTTTTCCCGTATTTTTACCGAGTGACCAAAAGGTTAATAAATGTCGATCGTATTCACGTCGCGCCGCCCGTATTTGTCCAGCCCGCTGGACAGGCAGGGCGGAGGAGGGCCGCAAAACCAAAGTCTTGGCGAAAGGGTAAGACCCGTGCCCCAAGGGCCAAGACCGGCACCACGTTTGCATCTGACACAACAGATGCGTGTGTCAGACCCGGACCCGAACACTTCAGTTGAATCTGAGACAATGAAGCAATCCGAAGAACAACAACACTCACGCGAAGAACTGCGCGCTGATCCTCCCCATCGGCGTGCGCAGCCGCGACCCGCTCAAGACAAGGACCCAGCGGGTGGCAGCCATGGGGTGGCCGACGCTGGTGGTCCCGATCAGTCAACCGCCGAGGAAACGACTGCGCGTAAGACCCCCTCTGCTCGCGCAGCCGGCGAAAATCGCATGGGCACCACGATCGAGGCCGAGGCGAACCAGCCACTGCTGCATAATCAGACCGGCGGCGGTGATGGCAAAGGGCCACCCCAAACTTTTCACAAGCGCACCCCGCCCGAGGATTTTCAACGCACCCTGCGTGTGTCGATCCGGGCGATCTGGCGCAACCTTGCCTTTGTGCTGGTTCTGACATGCGCCACCAACATCCTGATCCTGGCGATCCCGATCTATCTGTTTCAGATCAGTGACCGCGTTCTGACCAGCCGGTCTTTGGACACTCTGATCATGCTGACCGCAATCGTCGCAGGCGCGGTGATCTTTCAGTCGGCCTTCGACGCGGTGCGCCGGTTCATGCTGATGCGCACAGGGGTCGAAGTGGCGGCCCGCCTGGGCGCGCCGGTGCTAAGCGCTGCGGCCCATGCCTCGTTGCACGGCAATGGGCGCGAATATCAGACGCTTGGCGACTTGCAGCAACTGCGCGGCTTTATGGTGTCGGGTACTCTGATCTCTTTCCTGGACGTACCTTTCGCGCCCTTGTTCATCCTGATGATTTTCCTGGTGCATCCGCAGCTGGGCATGATTGTTATCGTGACCGCGCTGCTCTTGATGACGATTGCCCTGATCAACCAGAAAATGACGGCCAAACCCTTTGCCGAAGCCAACAAGGCGCAATCCCTGGCGAACCTGCATCTGGATTCGATGTCACGCAACAGCCAGATCATTAACGCGCTGGCCATGATCCCCGAAGCTGTGCAGATCTGGGGTCGCGACACCGCCCAATCGCTGACATGGCAGGTGCGTGCGCAGGACCGAAACGTGATCTTTGCGGCGATCTCACGGGCTGTCAGGCTGCTGACTCAAATCGGAATTCTGGGCTGGGGTGCGTATCTGGCGTTGCAAGGAGAGATCACCGGCGGGATGGTGATTGCTGCTTCAATTATTGCAGGGCGTGCTTTTGCCCCCATCGAAGGCTCGATTGAGGGCTGGAACAGCTACTTGCTGACACGCGGGGCTTATGGGCGGATCAAGGCTTTGCTGTCGACCTCGGCCCTGCAATTCGAAAAGCTGCGCCTGCCGCGTCCTGAAGGCCGTATGGATGTAGAACGCTTGTTATATGTGCCCGGTGGAACCAAACGTGTGGTTTTGAACGGGATCACATTTTCGCTGACTCCCGGTGAAACGCTGGCCATCATTGGTAATTCCGGTGCCGGTAAAACCACGCTGGGGAAAACGCTGGTCGGGTCCATTCTGCCTACATCAGGCAGTGTGCGGCTGGACTTGATGGATATTCGAAATTGGGACCCGCGCCAGTTCGGGGAAAGCATCGGCTACCTGCCACAGGATGTTCAACTGTTCCCCGGCACGATAAAGGACAATATTGGCCGGATGCGGGCAGATGCGACCGACGAACAAATTCATGACGCTGCCGTTCTGGCCGATGTTCACAACATGATCGCAACCCTGCCGCAAGGATATGAGACCGTAGTGGCCTCAGATGGCTCGCCTTTGTCGGGCGGACAGAAACAGCGCATTGCGCTGGCGCGTGCGTTCTTTGGCAACCCGAGATTGGTCGTGCTGGATGAGCCAAATTCAAACCTCGACGTCGCCGGGGACAAGGCACTGGCCTGCGCCATAGAACAGGCGCGCGAAAGCAAGATCACCGTGGTTGTCATCACGCAGAAGCCAACGCTTTTGAACGTGGTCGACAAGATCATGCTGCTGACCGATGGTCGCGTGGCCCTGTTCGGTCAGCGCGATCAGGTTCTGCAACAGCTCAACACGCCGCGTAAGCAAACCGGAATTGAAGGCCAGCAGGGGGGCTGACCATGAATGACCTCGTACCTGTGAAAAATTCTGCCGATGACCCTCAGCTCTGGTATGCCGAGGTTCCGCGCTCAATCAACCGGCTGATCGCTATCGGCCTCGTCATGCTTTTGGTGTGCTTTGGTGGTTTTGGGGTCTGGTCTTTCAGCGCCCCGCTGGCAGCCGCGGTAATCGCACAAGGCAGTTTTGTTGCCACTGGTCGCAATAAGATCGTTCAGCATCTTGAGGGTGGAATTATTGAAGATATCAAGGTGGTCGAAGGGCAGTCGGTTCAGGCCGGTCAGGTGCTGATGACGTTGGACCAAACCTCGGCGCAGGCCAATGAGCGCGAGCTGTTCATCCGCAAACTGCGCCTGCAAGCCATGACCCAAAGGCTGCTGGCCGAATACGGTGAACGCGACCGCCTTGTGTTTTCTCGGGACCTTATCGAGGCGTCTGACGATGTCGAAATCATGACTATTCTCGATGGGCAAAAGCTCAGCTTTGATGTGTCGCGTAAGACTCTTCTGAACGATGTCGCGCTGCTGGAGCGGAACATGGAAGCGTTGAAAATCCGATCCAGCGGGTTTGAGGCTCAGCTGGACAGCATGATGCGGCGTGCCGAGATCTTGCAGGAGGAGTACGAGGCCAAGAGCCAGCTGTACGAAAAGGGTTTGGTTCGCAAGGGTGACTTGAACACAATTCGTCGCGTTCAGGCCGAAGCGGAGGGACAGCAGGCGCGCTTGCAGGCTGAAGCTGCCGAAATAAATCAGATGCTGCTGAAATACGACGAACAGATCATGCGCACCCGATCTGCCTATCGTGAAGCCGCGCTGGATGAGCTGGGCGTGATCGAAGCCGATCTGGAAAGCGTGCGTGAAAAATCTCGTCAGGCGCGCAACGTTCTGGATCGGGCCGTGGTCCGGGCGCCTGTGACCGGCACGGTGGTACGGTTGCATTACCACACTCCGGGCGGTGTCATTGAGACCGGCGAACCCATTGCCGAAATCTTACCCGCCGATGCGCCTCTGATCATCGAAGCGCAGATTCCCCGCACCGAAATCGACAGTGTGGTACAAGGGCAGATAGCCTCGGTCCGTCTGATCGCATTGAACCAGCGCACGACGCCAGTGTTGTATGGCGAGGTTTTCTATATTTCTGCTGATGCTTTGCCTGAACAGACCTCGGGCAGCCCACAGGAAGTATATCTGGCGCGCATTTCCCTGACACCGGATGAATTGCAACGGGTCAGCGGCTTTATTCCAACGCCGGGGATGCCGGCTGAAATCATGATCCAGACCGAAGAACGGACCTTTGCCGCCTATATCGCCAAGCCCGTGTCAGACAGTATGTCGCGCGCGTTTCGTGAACATTGAGGCAACTGCGTCCGTCACGGCTACACCTTCCAAACTTCGCATGTTAACCCTTGCCGGGTAAGGTGAAGGAGAACACGCATGCCGGTGACGGTCAAAGACATGATGGAGGCCGCCAACGCGGTGGTCGCGCGGATTGATACCGCGCAGGCAAAGACGATTCTGGAGCAGGGCGGGCTGTTGCTGGACATTCGCGATGCGACGGAACTGCAAGCCACAGGTCGCGCTGCGGGGGCGCATCATATCCCACGAGGAATGCTGGAGTTTCGCGCAGATGACACGCTGCAGTCCCATGATCCGGAACTGCGCAAAGATCGCCCCATCGTTCTGCATTGCGCCTCGGGTGGGCGTGCAGCGTTGGCTGGCAAGCTGCTGAAAGACATGGGGTATCAGCAGGTCTACAACCTGGGCGGCCTGGTGGATTGGGTGAACGGAGGCGGCGAGCTTATCAATTCCTGACACAGATACATTTCGCATCTGACCCAAATCAAAGCGAAATACATTCGAATCGTGTGACGTTTGACAGGAAGTCACCAAAAGGAAGCCCGGCCATGTTTCGCCTTGCCGCTATGCTGTATTCACTGATCGCAACTGCCCTGTCGGGTTCGGCCGTAATCGCCGTATTGTCTGCCGGGTTGGTTTCCGTCAGTGCAATTGTTGGTGCCGCTGCGGCAGGGGCCGTGATCGCTGTACCGGCCTCCTGGATGGTCGCCAAGCGGCTTTATCAGGGCGCATGATCAAGCATTCAGAAACGTTCTGACGGCAGCTTCGAACTCGCGCGGTTTCTCGGCGTGCAGCCAATGCCCAGCCCCGGGGATCTTGGCAAACCGTGCGCTGGGAAACAGTGCGCGGATTTTGTCGCGATGTTCCGGCAGGACATAATCCGACGCACCACCGGACAAAAACAGCACGGGACCGTCCCACGATGCATCCAGATCGGGATAGCCCATGATATTGGGCATCTGGTCCGCCAAAACATCCAGGTTCAGAAGCCAGCGTTTCCCATTGATATCCAGGGATTGGGTAAAGAAACTCTGCAGCGCTTTTTCAACGCCCAGTTCTGCCAGTTGTTGCTCTGCGTCCGAACGGCGTTCGATGCGTGAAAAATCAACCGCTCGCATGGCCTCGATGAACTGGATCTGACTGTGCGTGTACTTCACCGGTGCAATGTCGGCGACAACCATTTTGTTCACCAAGGACCCATGTTGCAGCGCCAGCGTCATCGCAGCCTTGCCACCCATCGAATGACCCATCACATCGGCCAAGCCGCCAACTTGTTCGATCACTTCGGCAATATCCTGCGCCAGATGGGGATAATCATGCTGGGGGTCCCACGCGCTGCGGGCGTGATTGCGCATATCCACGGCCACAACCTGCCGTTCGTCCGAAAGCCTTTTGGCAATCACGCCCCAGTTGCGGGCGGATCCATACAGGCCATGTGCAATAATAAGCGGGGGAAGGGCGGTTGGCGCGCCATGTAAAATCGTATTCAGCATATCCCGAGTGATACTCGCGCGCACCGCTGACGACCAGCCCCATTGTCGGTCCATGAACCAGACGCTAGATTGCGCGGTAGGAGGCGCCCTATGTCGCAAGACCCAGACATTCAAACCCGTATCGCAGAAACCGTGGCCTTGTTGCGGGCCAAGCTTGGCGTGCGGGATAAAACGCTTGAGGCGTCGATCCGAAAAGCCAAACGGCGACTTCCCCGACGCGTCTATAAACAGGCCATGGTGCTGGCCCGGTCCGAGGCAATGGCTGCACATCCCAAACTGAGGCTGGTTCTGGACACACCCAAGCTGAACCACGCATCGGAGGTGGTGCAAGGTCATCTCAGCGCAATCAATCTGGCTGACCGAAGATGGGGCTGGTTTCTGGGGATGTTGGGTGGATTGGCCTTTAACCTGCTGGCACTGACGACACTGCTGCTGGTTTTTCTGTGGTGGCGCGGCTTGATCTGACCTCGGGTTCTGGACTATGCGCAGGGATCTGAACGTGGTTCAAAATTCGAGGGCGCGATGTCAACCAAAGCACAAATCCGGCGAGAGCAGTTGCGCGAAAAACTGGTTGAGGTCGCCGAGATACGCATTGATCGACACGGTCTTAGCGATCTACGTGCACGCGATCTGGCCAAGGACGCCGGATGCGCGTTGGGGGCCATATATAACGTGTTTGAAGATCTGAACGCGATTGTCATGGCTGTGAACGGGTGCACGTTCAAACGACTGGGGCAAGCGGTCGGAACGTCTTTTGATGGCAGCGAGCCCCCAGTACAACGGCTGATTGTCATGAGTACGGCCTATCTGCATTTCGCTGATGCAAACGCCAACTTATGGCGAGCCTTGTTTGACCTGCAGATGCCGGATGATGGCCCCGTACCGGAATGGTATCGCAATGCATTGAAAGAGCTGTTTTCTTTCATTGCCGAACCCGTCAGCGAATTGTTCCCTGAACTGGATCGGTTCGAGATGGATCTGATGACACGTGCATTGTTCTCATCGGTCCACGGAATCGTCACCCTTGGTTTGGAAAACCGTATCTCGGGCGTTCCACCGGAACAGATCGAACGCATGATTGCGCAGGTTCTTTCACGAATTGGAAACAAATAGTTTCATGAACGACGTTCAGTAAATACTTGAACGACGTTCACGGTATTGCTATCTCCACTTTATGAACGTTGTTCATGAACTTGGAGGATCACATGTTCAATACATTGAAGACCCTGATGAGTGGTGCAAATGCTCGGGCCGAAGACCGTCTGCGCGATAATTTTTCCATTGAGCTAATTGACCAGAAAATCCGTGAGGCAGACCAAAACCTGAAGGCCGCCAAGCTGACGCTTGCCAGCCTGATCCAAAAACAACGCGGCGAATCCCGCCAAATCGAAACCTTGCAAACCCGCATCGAAGATTTGATGGAACGGGCCCGTCAAGCGCTGGAGGATGATCAACAGGATCTTGTTCAAAGCGCCGCGCAGGCGGTTGCAGATTTGGAAAACGAACTGGTGCTGCGCCAGCAAACCGTTGACCGGCTTGAGGCGCGTATCCTGCAGCTGCGTCATTCGGTTCAGACCGCCAACCGCCGTATCCTGGATCTCAAGCAGGGGGCAATTTCGGCGCGTGCGGTAAAACGAGAGCAGGGGCTGCAAAAGCGGCTGAACCGTCATGTGGGTGGCACCAGCCCTGCTGAAGAAGCTGAAGAGCTGATCGCCCGTGTCATGACCCAGGATGACCCGTTCGAACAATCCGAAATCCTACGCGAGATCGACGCGGGTCTGGATCACAGCACCGTGGCCCAGCGAATGGAAGAGGCCGGTTATGGCCCCAAAACCCGCTCCAGTGCGGCGGATGTTCTGAGTCGTCTCAAGGCTCAATCCTGAAACTGACAAACCCGTATTTTAACTAAGGAGACTTCCAATGACCAATCGTGGCGAAAACAACCTGATCCTGATGCTGAACGGTGCTGGCGTGGCCGTGGCTTACCTGCTGCTGGGCATCTCTCTGTATCTGTCCACGGACGTGCCGCTGGCCACCAAAGGATACTGGGGCATGGGCATCGTTTTGCTGACGCTCAGCCTGATCAACGTTGTGAAATATCGCTTTGACGGCCGTTCGGCCGAGGATCGCATCAACAGGATCGAAGAGGCGCGAAATGAAAAGCTGCTGGAAGAAGCCTTGAAAGAGGCCGAGGGCGAGGTCTGATCCCATCCGTCCGAGCCGTTGGTTTCGGACTGAGCTTTAGCAAGAAAAACGGCGCCTCGGAGGCGCCGTAATCCTTCGTTTTTTGCCGATTACATATTCGGATAGATCGGGAACCGCGCGCAGAGCTCCGCGACCTCGGCCTTGACCTTTGCTTCGACCGCGCCGTTGCCGTCTTCGCCATTGGCGGCCAGGCCGTCGACCACTTCGATGATCCAGTCGGCGATCTGGCGGAATTCGGTCTCGCCGAAACCACGAGTGGTACCTGCCGGGCTGCCCAGACGGATGCCCGAAGTCACGGTCGGTTTCTCCGGATCAAACGGTACACCGTTCTTGTTGCAGGTGATATGCGCCCGGCCCAGGGCCTTTTCGGTCGCGTTGCCCTTCACGCCTTTCGGGCGCAAGTCGACCAGCACAACGTGAGTGTCGGTACCGTGGGTTACGGTGTCCAGACCGCCCTTGATCAGCTGATCCGACAGTGCCTGCGCGTTGGTGACGACCTGCTGGATGTAGCCTTTGAACTCAGGCCGCAGCGCCTCGCCAAAGGCCACGGCCTTGGCCGCGATCACATGCATCAGCGGGCCGCCCTGAATGCCGGGGAAGATGGCCGAGTTTACTTTCTTGGCGATCGCCTCGTCATTGGTCAGGATCATGCCGCCGCGCGGGCCGCGCAGGGTCTTGTGCGTGGTCGTTGTGGCAACATGCGCATGCGGGAAGGGGCTGGGGTGTTCGCCCGCCGCGATCAGACCGGCGATATGGGCCATGTCCACGTGCAGGTATGCGCCCACCATGTCGGCAATCTCGCGCATGCGGGCAAAGTCGATGGTGCGCGGGATGGCCGAGCCGCCTGCGATAATCAGCTTGGGCTGATGCTCTTTCGCCAGCGCCTCGATCTGATCATAGTCGATCAGGTTATCCTGCTTGCGCACGCCATAATGCACGGCGTTGAACCATTTGCCCGACTGATTGGGGGCCGCACCGTGGGTCAGGTGGCCGCCCGCATCCAGGCTCATGCCCAGAATGGTGTCGCCGGGTTTGATCAGCGCCTGGAACACACCCTGGTTGGCCTGAGAGCCCGAGTTCGGCTGTACGTTGGCAAAGCCGCAGCCGAACAGCTGCTTGGCGCGGTCGATGGCGAGGTTCTCGGCAATGTCGACGAACTGGCAACCACCATAGTAGCGACGACCGGGATAGCCTTCGGCGTATTTGTTGGTCATCACCGAGCCCTGCGCTTCCATCACGGCGGCAGAGACGATGTTCTCGGATGCGATCAGCTCGATCTCATCGCGCTGACGGCCCAGTTCCGACGTGATCGAGCCAAAAAGCTCGGGATCACGGTCGGCAAGCGACTGGGTGAAAAATCCGGTGTCACGAATATTGGCGTTCATGGGCGCTCCACATGGCTGGGTAAAACTTGCGGATTTCCTATCGGAAACGCCCCATGCGCAAAAGGCTTAAAGCGACGATTTTGCCTGCTGAGGCGTCAAGACTGGTCTATTGGGGAAAGGTATGTTTGTTTCGGAACCAAATGTGCAGCACCGGAAACCGGAAAACATGAAAAAGAGAATCGCCTTTCTTGCCAGCGAGGTCAAAGTGGCGCAAACGGCCCGGGATATTCTGGTGGCCAAACACGGTAACGCGGCGCCTCGCGATGCAGATGTTGTAGTGGCGCTGGGCGGTGATGGCTTCATGTTGCACACCCTGCACAACATGCAGCACCTTGATACACCGGTCTATGGGATGAACCGTGGTACGATCGGGTTCCTGATGAATGAATACCACGAAGACGACCTGTTGGCGCGGCTTGAAGACGCCGAAGAAGAGGTCATCAACCCGCTGGCGATGCGTGCGATGGATCAGTCAGGCAAGCTGCACGAGGCGCTGGCCATCAATGAAGTGTCGCTGCTGCGAGCAGGCCCGCAGGCTGCAAGGCTGAAGATCAGTGTCGATGGCCGCGTGCGCATGTCGGAGTTGATGTGCGATGGAGCCTTGCTGTCTACGCCAGCCGGTTCGACGGCCTATAACTACTCGGCGCACGGGCCGATCCTGCCGATTGGATCGGACGTTCTAGCGTTGACGGCGATTGCGGCTTTCCGACCCCGCCGATGGCGCGGTGCGCTCCTGCCCAAGATTGCGAAGGTTCGGTTTGATGTCTTGGACGCGGACAAACGCCCCGTCATGGCAGATGCAGATTCTGTTTCCTTCCCTGATATCGACTGGGTTGAAATCAGGTCCGAACCTGGGATTGGCCACCGTATCCTATTTGACCCGGGGCATGGGCTGGAAGAACGCCTCATTTCCGAGCAATTCACCTAAATTCGGGGCGTTACGCATTTTTTTCAGTTTGTGTGAACCAGTTCACAGGGAAATCCTTACCGATTGGCTAATGTGAGGTTACCCGGAAATCACGCCAAGGTGGAAGTGAGTGGCCACCTGAACGGCGTTGTAGAATGGTTGCGCAAATTTCGCGCTGGCGAGGGTGGGTGGTGCTACGCTCGTCATCTGAATTCCGGGCTTATTTAAGCAGTTGGACCTCGGGCACAATGACCCGAGGTCTATTTTTTTAAACCCTAGCCATTTGGTTCCAAAGTGGCGCACACATCTGCCCAACGCGAGCTTCGATTGCAGCCGCCGCATCCACGGCCAGATCCTCGCGCCATCGCTGGGCTGCAATCTGAACATTGATCGGTTGTGGCCCCTTGGGCAGATCGGCCAGCCGCGCGGGTACGCAGGCCGCCGGAAGCCCCAGGAAGTTCATCGCGTAAGAATACACCGCGCAGCCCAGAACCTCGTGAACGCCTTCAGCCCCTTCTGTGTCGCGGTCGGGTTTGAAGAAGGGTTGCGGCAGGAACGGGGACAGAACCAGTGGATAATCTTGCAAGAAAAGCGACCACTCCCGCGCGTAGTGGCTGCGTTTGGCCAGCATTTTTACCAGCTCGGTTTCGACGATCGGCGGGAACTCCTGAAAGTAGACGTCAAAAATCTCTCGGATGGTTTGCGAGCCGGCCGCTTCGATATCCGATTTCATCAGCGTAAGCACTTCGCCCATAAGCGCGCGGTACCCGACCCGCCCACATTCGAAAACGTCCGGCGGATCAACCTCTTCCACGGCATAACCTGCATCAACCAATGCGTCGCGTGCCGTATCCAGGGCCTTTTCGACTTCCGGATGCAGAGCATAACCAAAGGTGTTTTTCGTGAACGCCACCCTGATCGGCCTATCCGGGACTTCACCGCGCCAAGGCATCGGCACATGGAACGGGTCGCGCGCATCAGACGCGATCAGGCTGGGCATCGACAGGTGCAAGTCCGCCGCCGAGCGGGTGATCAGACCCTGAACGGACATTGATTGGGCCAGCAAGCCACGCTCGGCCTTTTGGCTTGGGTTCCAGGCGGGAACACGCCCCAGCCCTGGTTTCACTGTGACCGCCCCGTTGGCCGCTGCGGGAAAGCGCAGGCTGCCGCCGATATCATTACCGTGGGCCAGCGCGCCGATGCCGGCCATCACGGCTGCGCCCGCCCCTCCGGATGATCCGCCGGGTGAGATGTGGCTTCCCCAGGGGTTATGTGTGCGCCCGTAAAGCGCGTTGTCCGTGTCGGCGCGAAACGAAAATTCTGGCGTGTTGGTTCGTCCAATGACAACGGCCCCGGCCTTTTGCAGATTACTGACGATCGGCGCGTCATCCGGCGCGATGACATCTTTCAATGCCACAACGCCATTGGTCGTCGCATGACCTTTTTGGTCGACATTCACTTTGATTGTGACCGGCACACCATGCAGCGGGCCCGTTGCTTGACCGCTTGCACGTACGTGGTCAAGAGAATGTGCACGCTCCAAAGCCTCTGTGCGCAGATCCTCTACCACTGCATTCAGGTCGGGATTGACCTCATCCATCCGGTCAATCGAAGCCTGAACAGCCTCGGTCGCACTCAAATCGCCGCGTCGTGTCAGAGTGGTCAAGTCTGTGGCGCTGAGACGCCAGATGTCAGAATGTGTCATGGGCCCTCACTGTGTTGGAGCGACAGTAGGGGGCCTGTTTCAGGTTGCAAGTGCAGACATGAAAAGGGCGGCTTGCGCCGCCCCAAGATTACTTAGCGTAACCGATTGTTTGCAAGGCGTCCTTGATTTCATCGAGGATGGCAGGATCGTCGATCGTTGCGGGCATTTTATAGTCCTGACCGTCAGCAATCGAGACCATCGTGCCGCGTAGGATCTTGCCCGATCGGGTCTTGGGCAGCCTGTCGACGACCACGGCCAGTTTGAAGGCTGCAACAGGGCCGATCTTTTCGCGCACCATCTTGACCACTTCCTGTACCACGTCGCCATGATCCCTGTCAGCGCCCGCATTCAGGCACAGGAACCCAACCGGCATCTGACCCTTTAACTGATCCGATACGCCGATGACTGCGCACTCGGCCACGTCCGGGTGGGCGGCCAGCACCTCTTCCATGCCGCCGGTCGACAGGCGGTGGCCTGCCACGTTGATGACGTCATCGGTACGCGCCATGATATAGAGGTACCCGTCTTCATCGATCATGCCTGCATCACCGGTTTCGTAAAACCCGGGGAAGTGCTCCAGATAGGATTTTTTGAACCGTGCCTCTGCGTTCCACAGGGTCGGCAACGTGCCCGGAGGCAACGGCAGCTTGACTGCGATGGCCCCCAGCTCACCCGCCTTCATCGGGTGGCCGCCTTCGTCCAGAATCTGCACGTCATAGCCCGGCATCGGTTTGGCGGGTGAGCCCAGCTTGACCGGCAGTTCTTCTATACCCATCGGGTTGCCTGCGATGGCCCAACCCGTTTCGGTCTGCCACCAGTGGTCGATTACGGGAACCTTCAGTGCATCTTGCGCCCAGATGATGGTGTCGGGATCGGCCCGTTCACCTGCGAGGTACAAAGCGCTTAGATGAGACAGGTCGTATTTGGCGATCAGTTCGCCTTTTGGGTCTTCTCGTTTTACGGCGCGGATAGCGGTGGGTGCGGTGAAGAAGCTTTTCACCTTATGCTCCGAAATCACGCGCCAGAAGGTGCCCGCATCAGGGGTGCCGACCGGTTTACCTTCGAACACGATGGTCGTGTTCCCGTGGATTAGCGGCGCGTAGCAGATATAGGAGTGGCCCACGACCCAGCCCACATCGGATGCCGCCCAGAACACGTCGCCGGGATCGACGTTGTAAATGTTCTTCATCGTCCAGTTCAGCGCAACCAGATGCCCGGCAGTGGGGCGCACAACCCCCTTGGGCGCGCCTGTCGTGCCCGAAGTGTAGAGGATGTACGCTGGATCATTTCCGTCGACTGGTACGCACTCGGCCGGTTCAACGCCGTATTGGAAGCCATGCCAGTTGAAATCGCGCCCTTCGATCAGCTGGGCAACCTCTTGCTCGCGTTGAAAAATAACGCAGAACTCAGGCTTGTGCTTGGCCAGATCGATCGCGCCATCAAGCAGGGGTTTGTAGTGGACCACGCGACCCGGCTCCATCCCGCACGACGCGGCGATGATCGCTTTGGGTTTGGCGTCATCAATGCGTACGGCCAACTCGTTGCTGGCAAACCCGCCGAATACAACCGAATGCACCGCGCCCAGACGCGCACAGGCCAGCATCGCCTCAAGCGCTTCGGGGATCATCGGCATGTAGATGATGACGCGATCACCTTTTTCAACGCCTTTTGCCCGCAGCGCACCGGCAAGGTTGGCCACACGGTTGCGCAGTTCAACATATGAAATCTCGCGCTTGGTGTGGGTAATCGGGCTGTCATAGATGATGGCCGTTTGTTCGCCACGGCCATTTTCCACGTGACGATCTACTGCGTTCCAGCACGTGTTGACCCGCGCGTCACTGAACCATTCATACAGTGGCGCATTGTCGTCGAACAACGCTTTGCTGGGTTCTTTTACCCAGTCGATCCCCTTGGCGGCGCCCATCCAGAACGCTTCGGGGTCAGTTTTCCAGCTGTCATAAACGTCCTGATACACCATTTCGTCCTCCTCACAACGACTTGGACATTGTGTTAGGACCCAGAAAACTTTCGGGCAAGCGTGTCAAATGACGACGCGTCAGTTTATCGCGAATTATTTGCAGGAAACCGCTTTAAGCCCTGCAAATTTTTGCAAACCCCTTTTTCATCATTGGGAAATCGATGTCTGTTGACCTGTTTTGCAAAGTTGCAAACTATCCGATGCAAAAAAACGAACTGGGGAACGACTCAAAAGGGCGTACAGCACTTGGCCTGTCGGGCAACCTTCGATGGGGCATGGTCGACGCGACCACATTTAGCAGAGCAAAAGTGAATATTTAGTGTACCGCACTCCGGCCCGGAGTGCAGTACTGGTGTTGGGCAGAATTGCTCAGCCGTAATGCGCAACCGGAGTACCTGCGATTGCGGCCATATTCAGAAGTCCGCGCGCCGTAATCGACGGCGTGACAATATGAGCCTTGTTGCCCATGCCCATCAGAATGGGTCCAACTTCAATTCCATCCGCTTTCATCTTGAGGATGTTGCGCACCCCGCTGGCGGCATCCGCATGGGCGAAGATCAGCACATTCGCCGCGCCTTGCAGCCGTGATTCCGGAAAGATGCGTGCCCGGAGGTCTGCGTCCAAAGCGGCATCCAAGTTCATTTCACCTTCGTAAACAAAATCACGCGGCTGTTGATCCAGAATGCTCAGCGCCGCACGCAACCGTTTTCCAGACCCTTCTGCTTGATTGCCGAATTGTGACTGCGAGCAGAAGGCAATCTTGGGTTCGATCCCAAACCTGCGTACATGGCGCGCAGCACCAATGGTGGACTCGGCCAGTTCTTCAGGAGTGGGCAGTTGTCGAACATGGGTGTCGGCGATGAAAAGGGGCCCGTCTTCCAGAATCATAAGAGACAAGGCGCCATGCGGGCGCAGGTCGCCATTGCCCAGAACTTGCTCCACATAGTTCAGGTGCCAGCGATACTCGCCAAACGTGCCGCAGATCAGACTGTCTGCCTCACCGCGATGCACCATGATTGCGCCAATCGCGGTGGTGTTGGTGCGCATGATCGCCTTGGCCAAATCCGGCGTCACACCACGGCGCTGCATGATCTGATGGTAGGAGTTCCAGTAATCGTAATAACGCGGATCGTTTTCCGGGTTTACGATCTGGCAATCCGATCCGGGACGAATGGTCAGGCCCAGCTTTTCGCAGCGTGCCTCGATCACTTCAGGGCGTCCGATCAGGATTGGCGTTTCCGTTGTCTCTTCTAGGACCGCTTGTGCAGAGCGTAGCACGCGTTCGTCCTCGCCCTCGGCGAAGACGATCCGACGGGATGCGACCGCAGCGGCCTCGAATACGGGACGCATCAGAAGTGCAGATTTGAAAACGGATTGGTTCAGCTTTTCCCTGTACGCCTCAAAATCCTCGATAGGCCGCTTGGCCACTCCACTTTCCATGGCAGCCTTGGCCACGGCGGATGAGACCACGCCTACCAGTCGTGGGTCGAAGGGTTTGGGGATCAGGTAATCCGGGCCAAAGGTCAGCTGTTCACCCTTGTAAGCTGCGGCAGCCTCGGCACTTGTTGTCGCGCGGGCCATTTCGGCGATACCGTCGACGCAAGCGATCTGCATCTCATCATTGATCTCGGTCGCACCAACATCCAGCGCACCTCGGAAGATAAATGGAAAACACAGTACGTTATTGACCTGATTGGGAAAATCGCTGCGTCCCGTGGCTATGATCGCGTCTGGCGCAACTTCACGTGCGGTTTGAGGCAGAATTTCCGGGGTCGGATTGGCCAGCGCAAAAATAATCGGGCGGCTGGCCATTTTTGCAACCATCTCGGGTTTCAGCACATTTGGGCCGCTGAGGCCCAGAAACAGATCCGCATCGTCGATGACGTCGTCCAATGTCCGCAGATCCGAGTTCTGAGCGAATTGGGATTTTTGCGGATTCATGTCTTCGGCCCGGCCTTCATAGACAAGCCCATGAATGTCGCACAGCCAAATGTTCTCGCGCTTAACGCCCAGTTTCACCAGCATGTTCAGGCAGGCAATCCCGGCAGCCCCGCCTCCGGTCGATACCACCTTGATGGTGTCAAAGGACTTCCCGGTCACGTGCAGCGCGTTCTTTGCGGCGGCCCCAACCACAATGGCAGTGCCGTGCTGGTCGTCATGAAAAACAGGTATATTCATGCGCTCGCGGCAAAGCTTTTCGACGATGAAACAATCGGGGGCCTTGATGTCTTCCAAGTTGATCGCGCCAAAGGTGGGTTCGAGTGCGCAAACGATATCCGCCAGCTTCTCGGGGTCGGATTGATCGACTTCGATATCAAAGCAATCGATGCCTGCGAACTTCTTGAACAGGACGGCCTTGCCCTCCATCACCGGTTTTGAGGCTAGTGCCCCAATATTGCCCAGACCCAGAACGGCCGTACCATTGGACACCACCGCAACCAGATTGCCACGCGCGGTGTAGCGTTCGGCATTTGCCGCGTCGGCCTTGATTTCAAGACTGGCCTCGGCCACGCCGGGGGAATAGGCCCGCGCCAGATCGCGCCCGTTGGCCATTGGCTTGGTGGCCTTGATCTCAAGCTTTCCGGGCTTCGGATGGGCGTGATATTCAAGCGCGGCCTGTCGCAAACTGGGGGTGTCAGACATCGGCGTTTCTTCTCCCTAAGAAATATAATTTAACTTTAAACTATATTTTCGCACTTGGCTACGTAGCGTCACCTTGGCGAGTTGTCGCAACTGTGAAGTGAATGCGGATTGATACTTGTCACAAGACTTTTACATCTGATCGACTTTGCGATCCACAATGGCACACAGGCATATCGAAGCAGTCATGACGTTCAAGGCAGATGATCAGGTCGACAATCTGTTCTCCGGTCCTGTGACCGGATTCGAATTTATCCAACTGGTGTTGTGGGGTGCAGTGCTTTTGGCTTCTGCTCTTGTTGTCACGGTTCTCATTTGGCCCGGGCACGTGGCGGGTTACAATCAAGAAGGCGGCGTGATCGAAACTGTTTCCGCCGCGGGTCTGTTCGCCGCGGGTTTGGCGGCGCTGTGGCGCTACCGAGGCTTTTGCCGAGCATATATTGGCCTTACGTTCCTATTGCTTGCCGAGCGAGAACTGGAGGCTGACATTTATTCCAAGGACAGTTTGCCGTTCATGTTCTTAGACAGTCTGGATGTATTTCTGGATATCTCCGGGGTTAGGGTTGCGCTGGTATTGATAGTGCTTGGTGGTGCCATCTGGCACGGCATTCCCACGGGATTGCGGGCGTTCAAACGCCGTAACCTTTCCCTGATGGTGTTTATCGCGGCAGGATGTGTCGCCGTAATTGCCCAGCTTCTGGAAGAGTATGCCGGGCTGTACAGCAGGGCTTTGTCAGATCTTATGAAAGTGCGGCTTTTTGTTCTGGAAGAAACGCTCGAGATGTTCTTTTCGATTGGCATTTTGGCCTCTGTTCTGATCGGATGGCCCAAAACGCAATCCAACGGAACACCCCATGACCAAGACAGCCGATCCATCGCAGACCTACGCTGAATTCCGCCTGCCCACACAGGAATTGCGCGACGACATTCCCTTTTACACAAAGCGGCTGGGGATGAAGATGGACATGATCTATCCCGCAGACGATCCGCGCGTAGCGGTGTTCTCGGGACATGGATTGCGGTTGCGCATCGAAAAGGATGCACCTGAAAGCGCTGGAACGCTGCGGATTCTGACCGATGACCCCGAAGGTTTCGCCAATGGTGAACGCGTTCTTGTTGCGCCAAACGGGACCCGTGTTGAAATCGCAGAGCGGAACCCACCGCTGGTGATGCCTGAAACGGTCCATTCCTTCGTGGTGCGCAGGCTCAAGGATCAGGCGCCATGGATCATTGGGCGTGCCGGAATGCATTACCGTGATCTGGTGCCAGACCGTCTGGGCGGTTCGATCATCGCCAGCCATATCCGTATTCCTGACGGAGGCCCCGTGCCCGACATGGTGCATTTTCACAAGGTCGGGTTTCAGTTGATCTTTTGCATCCATGGATGGGTGGATGTGGTCTATGAAGATCAGGGTAAGAAAATGCGTCTGACCGCTGGGGATTGCTTTATCCAGCCGCCAGAAATTCGTCACCGCGTGCTGGAAGCATCCGACAATGTACAGGTCATTGAGATCGGTGTGCCAGCCGAACATGTCACGGAGATCGACCATGATATGCAGCTACCCACGCCGCATTTTCGTCCTGAGCGTGAATGGCAGGGACAGCGCTTTGTCTACAATCAGGCAACGGGTGCCGAATGGGTGCCGTTCCGTTTGCCGGGGTATCTCTGCCGTGACACTACGATTGCTGAAAATACAAAAGGCGTCGCCGGAGTTCAGGTTGTGCGCAAAGGCCAGGGTGATCCGGAATGGGCCAGCCATGACACCGATATCCACTTCACCTTCGTGATGGACGGTGAAGTGACGCTGGAAGGTGAAGGCCGCGAGCCATACCGGCTGGAGCAGGGCGACGCATTTGTCATTCCACCGGGAATGCGAACGCGACTGTCTGCGCCGTCGGACGACATTGAATTGCTGGAAGTCACCTTGCCCGGTACATTCAACACAACGCTGGGGGACTGAAAAACAAGGTTGAGGGGGCTTCTATTCCCCCGCCTTTTTCCGTTAGGGTCCAATTTTCTGACCAGATGATCAAAAATGGGGAATCGCCATGTCGCTGAAAGACGCTGCCTTGTCCGTCCGGGAAAACGCTTATGCGCCTTATTCGAACTTCAAGGTTGGAGCGGCACTGCGGTCTTCCTCGGGTCAGGTTTATTCCGGTTGTAATGTCGAGAACGTGGCATACCCCGAAGGCACCTGTGCCGAGGCCGGTGCAATTGCTGCGATGGTTGCCGCGGGCGAACAAGAACTGACCGAGGTCTATGTGGTCGCCTCCAGCCCTCAGCCCGTGCCACCTTGCGGTGGGTGCCGACAAAAGCTGGCCGAGTTTGGAACGCGTGATGTGAAAGTTACTCTGGCGACAGTGGACGGTGCAGAGTTCGAAACCACCATCGGAGAATTGCTGCCAGGCGCGTTCGATGCCTCTCACATGGAAGATGTCTGAGCGCATGGACGCCCGTTCAATCATTGCAAAACTGCGCAGGCATAAGGTGCCGGGGCGCGAGGAACTGATCTGGTTCGCGCAGGGGCTGGCCGACGGCAGCGTCAGCGACGCGCAGGCAGGCGCTTTTGCCATGGCTGTCTGTATGGGTGGTTTAGGCGCGCAAGGGCGCGCAGATTTGACGGTGGCGATGCGAGACAGCGGCGATGTTCTTCCGTGGGATGTCGACGGGCCGGTTATCGACAAACACTCGACCGGCGGAGTCGGGGACAGTGTAAGCCTAGTTCTTGCCCCGGCACTGGCGGAATGCGGGGCATATGTTCCAATGATTTCGGGCCGAGGCCTGGGACATACCGGTGGGACACTGGACAAGCTTGAGGCGATACCGGGTGTCAGCACGCAGATCGGGCAAGATCGCCTTGCGCAAATTTTGCGTGAAACCGGCGCGGCCATCGTAGGTGCGACGGGTCAGATCGCACCGGCGGACAAGCGGCTTTATGCGGTGCGTGACGTAACCGCGACGGTCGAAAGCCTGGACCTTATCACGGCATCGATCCTGTCTAAAAAGCTGGCGGCCAGCCCGGATGCGCTGGTTCTTGACGTCAAGGTCGGCAGCGGTGCCTTCATGAAAACGATGGAGGACGCCCAAAAGCTGGCCACAGCCTTGACAGAGACTGCAAACGCGGCTGGGTGCCGAACGTCTGCGGTGATCACGGATATGAACCAGCCTTTGGCCCCTGCGTTGGGCAATGCCTTGGAAATCGCTGAGGTGATGAAGGCCCTGACTGGGTCGCAGGCTTCACCATTGGCGGTCATCTCTGCCGAGTTAGGGGGTGTTTTGCTGACGGATGCCGGAATGTGCGGGTCGGTTGAGGAAGGGCGCGAACAGATAGCGGAAATCATCCGCGACGGGCGTGCCGCCGAACGATTTGGTCGCATGATGGCTGCGGTCGGTGGACCCGTTCAGTTCGTCGAGAACTGGGCTCGGTTCCTGCCAGAGGCAAATGTCATTCAGGAAGTCAGAGCCCCTGAAGATGGCTATATCTCTGCCATCAACGGAGAAGCGTTGGGCCTTGCCGTTGTGGCGCTGGGCGGTGGCCGGCAGATCGAAAATGACGAGATAGACCCCGCTGTTGGGATCTCGGATATTCTCCGACTGGGGGATAGTGTGACCAAAGGTTCACCAATCGCCGTGATCCATGCTGCTCGGGAAGATGCGGCACGGCGGGCCGCAGAAAGCGTGCTCAGCGCGATCACGATCAGCGATACCGCTCCGACGCTGCCCGATCTGATCCACGAAAGGATCAGCCTATGAGCCGTGCTTTCCTTGTTGTCATGGATTCCGTTGGTATAGGCGGAGCACCTGATGCCAGTCAGTTTTTCAACGGCGACGTTCCGGATACCGGGGCGAATACACTGGCTCACATCGCGCTGGCTTGTGCGGAAGGGCGTGCAGAAGACGGGCGCTCTGGCCCTTTGGATCTGCCGAACCTGGACGCGTTGGGATTGGGCGCGGCAACACGCTTGGCATCCGGGGACGCGACTCCGGGATTGGATGCCGAACCCACTGGCCTGTGGGGCTGTGCGCGCGAGCATTCGCCCGGTAAGGACACGCCCTCTGGCCACTGGGAACTGGCTGGCCTACCAGTGCCATGGGACTGGCACTATTTCCCAGACACGGTTCCAGCTTTTCCCGAGGACCTGAGTCGTGCAGCGGCTGAGGCCGCCGGGACCGAAGGGATCCTTGGAGATTGTCATGCTTCGGGCACAGCGATCATTGCCGATTTGGGGGCCGAGCACATGCGCACCGGCTGGCCGATCTGTTACACCTCTGCTGACAGCGTGTTTCAGATCGCCGCGCATGAAGAAAGCTTTGGGTTGGACCGGCTACTGAACTTGTGCCGCAGGCTTGCCCCGCGATTGCATGAAGTGAAAGTGGGACGTGTCATTGCACGACCCTTTGTTGGAACGCCTGAGGCGGGGTTCGAACGGACAACCAATCGCAAGGATTTCGCCATTGTACCGCCTGCACCGGTCCTGACCAACTGGGTGCAGGATGCGGGGCGCACGGTTCACGCCGTGGGCAAGATCGGCGACATCTTTTCGATGCAGGGCATCGACACGCTGCGCAAAGGGTCGGATGCCGAATTGATGCAGCACCTGTCAGATCTTGTGGACGAGGCGGAAGAGGGCAGTTTGACTTTCGCCAATTTCGTCGAATTCGACAGCTTGTATGGCCATCGCCGCGACATCAGCGGATATGCCCGCGCGCTGGAATGGTTCGACCGGGAGATCGGGAAAATTCTGACCAAACTCCGCCAAGGCGACGTGTTGCTGCTGACTGCGGATCATGGCAATGACCCCAGCTGGACCGGAACGGATCACACGCGTGAACAGGTGCCGGTTCTGATTGCAGGGCAGGGTGCGGGACAGATCGAGCAAGTGGATTTTGCCGACGTCGCCGCCAGTATCGCCCACCACCTGAACGTTCCGGTACAAGGACCGGGAAGGAACTTTCTATGAGTGTCGCTGACCTACCCAAAATAGAACTGCACCTGCATCACGAAGGCGCAGCCCCGCCGGCTTTCATCCGTCAGCTTGCGCACGAAAAGCGCGTTGATCTGAGCGGTATCTTCAAGCCCGACGGATCGTATGACTTCTGCGACTTCGCGCATTTCCTGAGCGTGTATGAAGCCGCTTGTGAGGTGCTGAAAACGCCCGAGGACTTCCGCAGGCTTACCTTGGCAATTCTGGAAGAAAGCGCCGAGAATGGTGTAGTTTATTCCGAAACCTTTCTCAGCCCGGATTTCTGCGGTGGCGGCGATCTGTACGCATGGCAGGATTATCTTAACGCCATTCAGGACGCCGCAGACGAGGCCGAGCGCAAGTTCGACATCACTCTGCGGGGTGTCATCACATGTGTCCGTCATTTTGGCCCTGAACAGGCAAAACGTAGCGCCCATTGTGCAGCGGAGACCGCCGGTGACTGGATCACCGGTTTTGGCATGGGCGGAAATGAATCCATTGGAACACAGGGTGATTTCAAATGGGCCTTCGACTGCGCACGTGAAGCCGGGCTGCGGCTGACAACACATGCGGGTGAGTTCGGTGGTCCTGAAAGCGTGCGCGATGCCGTCCGCGATCTGGGAGTCGAGCGCATCGGTCACGGCGTTCGCGCCATCGAAGACCCCGACCTTGTTCGCGAGTTGGTGGATCGAGACATCATTCTTGAAGTCTGCCCAGGTTCGAACGTGGTTCTGGGCCTTTTCACTGATTTCGTGGCCCACCCGATTGCGCGCTTGCGCGAAGCGGGCGTGAAGGTCACGGTATCCACGGACGACCCGCCGTTTTTTCACACAACCATGCGGCGGGAATATGAAATGTTGAACGCAGCATTTGGCTGGGAGGCCGAAGATTTTGCGGCACTGAATGAGACGGCCCTTGCAGCGGCCTTTTGCGATGAAGACACCCGCGCGCGGGTCAAGAAAAGACTGGAGACAACATGAGCGAACATCTGACCGTCGTCGATCACCCGCTGGTGCAACACAAATTGACGCTCATGCGGGACAAGGGGCGCTCGACCGCCGAGTTCCGGCAATTGCTACGCGAAATCACCCTGCTTCTGGCCTATGAGGTTACACGGGAAATCCCGTTGACGACACGTCACATCGAAACGCCGATGGAAGAGATGGACGCCCCTATTCTGGCAGGCAAGAAGATGGCGCTTGTGTCAATCCTACGCGCCGGAAACGGGATGCTGGATGGAGTGTTGGAACTTGTGCCCTCTGCACGCGTTGGCTTTGTCGGGCTGTACCGTGACGAAGAAACCTTGAAGCCCGTACAATATTATTTCAAAGCACCTGAGGGCCTGAAAGACCGCTTGGTCATCGCCGTGGATCCGATGCTGGCCACTGGCAACAGCTCGGCCGCAGCCATTGATCTGCTGAAAGAGGCGGGCGCAACGGATATCCGCTTCCTCTGCCTGTTGGCCGCGCCCGAGGGCGTCGCGCGCATGAAAGAGGCGCACCCGGATGTGCACATCGTGACCGCTGCATTGGACCGCGAGTTGAACTCGAAAGGTTATATTATGCCAGGTCTGGGCGATGCAGGCGACCGGATGTTCGGAACCAAGTAGCCCGGTTTATTCGCCGCAGATATTCTGAAGCTGGACCCAATCGCGGTCCGGCAACACCTGTTCCAGGGGCTGGCCCGCCATGGGATCGGCCTCGATCAGACCCAATACAGTCTCTCCGGTAATGTCGCGAGCGTAGGCGTATGGGGTTGAGGGCAGGACACTTTGCGAGAACATCGCCAGCAAGTCTCCGTCTGGAATGGAGGGGCGGGGTTGCGAGAGCACCTGTTCGGTATAGGCGTCGATAATCTCGGGTGTCAGCCCCCCGGTGGTCAACAACCGAAAGGCCGAGGATGCACCGGTTTTGTCCAGCAAGTCATCCAGCGGGTCTTTGAGAGCCGCCCGCGCCCGTTCCGCAACAACGTATCCTGCAGCGACCGCAGGGTCTTCGTGATCTTCAACCAGCGTGCGGCTTAGCAGAACGGTGCCGCCAGGCAGACTAAGGCTGTCTTGAACACCTGCGGGCAAAATGATGATCTGCCGCACGCCCGTGCGCCGGGCCAGTCGTTCCAGCGAAGCCTGCGCATCCCGAGAGGTGCAAGCCTGCCCCGAGACGCGCTCGATCCGGCGCAGGATTGTGTCGCCGATCTCCTGCCGTTTGACCTCGGGCACGACCGAGACGACGTGGTTTTGCAGCGCGCTGGGCAGCCAGAACAGCAGCACAGCCAGAACCGCGGCAACGACGCCTCCAACACTGAGCCAGCGCAAGCGCCCGGGATGGGGGCGCGAGCGGTCGATGGCGCGCTGCAACCGGTCGATTGCCTCAAGCATCGTGGTTTCGGATTCTCCCAGTTCAAGCGTTTCATCCGGGTCGCCATCAGGGTTGAAGATGGCCGGAAAGGCACCGGGATTCTGCCGTTCAACCGCTGCCAGAGACCAATGGGTCAAAGCCCTGTCGTTGAAATCGGAAATGGTCAGGGTGGCTTCGCCAATCGATACCACAACCTCACGCCGCTGTTCATCGGGCGAGGGGCGCCACAGACCGGTGGCTTCGATCCGCTGATACTGTTTCAGGGCCGTCATCTGGATGAGGTCTGCTCGATATTGTTTTGACGCAGCTTAGCATGGCGCGTTCACAGGGCGCAAACCTGTTGCACGATCTTTCTGAGTTGTGGTGGACGCCCAACAGGGTTAAGCGCAATTTTAAGATCGCAATTGAGGCGCGAACATGCAGGCAACTTCAACTTCGTCCCCGGTGCTGGCCTCGGCTTTGATGGTTGGAGCAATGGCGATTATCGGCGTGATCGACAATGTTGTGATTCTTGTGGCCGAAACGGTTGGCCTGTGGCAGTTCCATCTGACCCGGGCGCTTTTGATGCTGCCGCTGATTGTCGGCTTGTCGCTTCTGGGGCTGGGCAGCCTGCGGCCGCAGCGATGGGGGGCCGTCATTCTGCGCAGCCTTTTGATGACTACAGCATTGCTGTTGTATTTTGCATCACTGGCCATGATGCCGATTGCGCAGTCATTGGCTGGTTTGTTTTCGTCACCCATTTTCGTGCTCTTGATCTCATCATTGGTGCTCAAGCAAACAATAGGACCGTGGCGTATTTGCGCAGTGTTGATCGGGTTCACAGGCATTCTTCTGGTCCTGCAGTTGAGCCCGACGGAATTTGACGTGCGTACCTTGTTGCCGGTCGCCGCCGGATTTTTCTATGCCCTGAGTTCGATTATCACACGAACGCATTGTTCCCAGGAAAGCACAGTGGCCATGATAGCAGTGATGTCGATAACACTCGCATTGGCCGGTTTGGCGGGCGTTCTTCTGTTCACTTTTTTACCCGGTGCTGCGCCGGATGGGCCGGATGGTTTTGTCACACGTGGATGGGTCTGGGATATGGCCCCAGCGATGTTGTGGATTGCCATTCAGGCCGTCGGTTCGACCGCAGCTGTTTTCATGCTGGTCAAAGCTTATCAGGTCGGCGAGCCGTCTTATGTGGCGGTGTTTGAATATTCGGTTATGATTTTCGGCCCGCTTTTTGCATTTGTGGCTTTGGGGCAGACCCTCGGCATTATGCAGATTTCGGGCATTGTTCTGATTGCAGCAGCCGGGGCGTTACTGGGATGGCGGTCCAGACAGGCATCCCAGCAGCAAGAGGTTTCCTGATGTCTTTGTACGTTTTGTTTGCCTGAAATTCAGTTTCGTATCATTTGCCAAGATCGACAGCGGCATTCCTTGGCTGTTGGCGTACGGATTCGAAAGCTTGTACAGGCTGTTCGTTTCGGAATTAGCACAAAAGCCAGAGGTTTTTTTGTGAGTGTTCACAGTTTTCCTCGGTTTTCAGGCGGTTTCGGCTCAAATTGGGCGTAAATATGTCCGAAATAAGACACTCTTCATTTTTGGTGCTAGCTCTTTGACATAACGAATTAGTGCCAAAGGGGGTTAGGCACGTGTCTGAAGTAACGAGTATTTCTGTTTATCTAAATCAAGCACCTGACGGTGATCCAACCAATCTGAACCAGGCGGTGAATGCGCGCCGTGGGGGATTTCTGCGCAGTACGAAAATTGCCACCACCAGCGGCTGGAAACCAATTGAGCGAATTGTCGTTGGCGAGCGGGTTCGAACGCTAGATCACGGGTTCAAAGAGGTGCGTCGCATCTCGACCAGTGTTGTGGTCATTCCGGCCGACGAACGCCGCACAGAATATTTGCCGGTCTTTGTACCTGCACGTGCCGCGTATAACGGGCGGCCGGTTTGGCTGATGCCCGAGCAGGGCATAGCGCTGAACCTGTCCAAGATTGACGCCGAAGCCAACGGGATTTCCGTTCTGCCTGCGCGAATGCTGAATGGTGTGGGCAGGTTGATGTCGCAGGCACCGGGTTCGTCGTTTGAGGTATGCTCTCTGTTCTTCGACGATGATCAGGTGATCTTTGTCGAAGGTGGCTTGCAGACCTACTGTCCCTCAGGTCGGTTCAATATGCGCGGAACGCCCAACGGGCAACAGTATGATGTCGCTGACGAACAGGCTGCTACTGAATTCGTCAACATAATTGCAGCCAAGGGCGACATGTCAGCCCTTGCCAACCCATTGGGTGCTTTGCCTGCACCCATTTCGCAGGACCCGATATTTCCGATCCGCCCGTCATTTGGGGTCAGGCGGCCGGGTCGACCGGGGCGTCCCAATGCGCCGGTTCTGTTCCTGCGGCCCGAATGGCAGATCTAACCAAACACTGACAAGAACGATGCAGGCGCGTGGTTTCACGCGCCTGCATCATTGCTTTAAGCGGCTTTTGCTTCGGGACTGAAACGGCCATAAAAGCTCTGACCTTTTTCAGCCATCTCACGCAACAGCGGCGGGCAGGTGAAGCGCTCGCCATAGGTCGCGGCCAGTTGATCGCACCGCTCGGCTGCATACGGCGTGCCGATGATGTCCAGCCAGCTGAGCGGACCACCCGACCAAGGCGCAAAGCCCCAACCCAGAATGGCGCCCACGTCGCCTTCACGGATGTCTTCCAGAACGCCTTCTTCCAACGCGCGCACCGCTTCCAGAACCTGTGCGAACATCAGGCGTTCCTGCACTTCGATCAGGTCAGGCTGTTCGGCCGCGTGCGGGTACTTGTCTTGCAGTCCTTTCCAATATTCGACGCGCTTGCCTTTTTCGTCATAGTCAAAGAAGCCCGCATTGGCCTTGCGGCCCAAACGGCCCAGTTCTTCCATCCAGAAGATCAAGTCGTCCGACGGGCTGTCCGGATAGGCATTGCCCATGGCGGCCTTGGTCGCGCGGGCAATCTTGGCACCCAGATCAATCGATGTTTCGTCGGTCAACTGGATCGGACCAACCGGGAAGCCCAACTGACGCGCGGCGTTGTCGATCAGAACCGGGTTCACCCCTTCGGCTATCATCCGCACACCTTCGTTGATATACGGAATGATGCACCGGTTGGCATAGAAGAAGCGCGCATCGTTGACCACGATCGGCGTTTTGCGGATCTGGCGCACATAATCCAGCGCCTTTGCCACCGCGCGGTCCCCGGTGCCCTTGCCCTTGATGATCTCAACCAGGAACATCTTCTCGACCGGCGAGAAGAAGTGGATGCCGATGAACTGATCCGGACGTATGGATGCTTTGGCCAAGTCGGTGATCGGCAGGGTCGAGGTGTTCGAGGCAAAGATGCAATCCTCGGGGATGATCGCCTCGACCTTTTTGGTCATCTCAGCTTTGACGCCGGGGTCTTCGAAGACAGCCTCGATGATCAGATCGCACCCTTTCAGGTGATCCAGATCAGGGGTGGCCGTGATGCGGGCCAGCAAGGCTTGTTTTTTTTCAGGCGTGGCTTTGCCGCGCTTGATGCCCTTGTCCATATAGCTTTCGCTATAGGCCTTACCCTTGTCGGCAGCTTCCTGATCACGGTCGATCAGAACAACTTCCATCCCGGCCTGGGCCGAGACCAGTGCAATGCCGGCCCCCATCATGCCCGCGCCCAAAACGCCGACCTTTTTTACTCGCTGATCGGGAACATCTTTGGGACGCACTGCGCCTTTCTCCAGTGCTTCCTTGTTCAGGAACAGCGACCGGATCATGGCCGAAGAGGAGGGGTTCATCAGGACATTGGTGAACCAGCGTGCTTCGATTTTCAAAGCGGTGTCAAAGTCGACCAATGCGCCTTCATAGATCGAACTCAGCAGAGCTTTGGCCGCCGGGAAAGCACCTTGCGTCTTACCGTTGACCATCGCGCTTGCGCCCACAAAGGTCATGAAGCCTGCGGGGTGGTAAGGTGCGCCGCCGGGCATCTTATAGCCCTTCGCGTCCCAAGGTTTGACCAGATCGGCATCCTTGGCGTTCAGAACCCATTCCTTGGCCGCTGCAACCGGATCGTCCGTCACAGCGTCGATCAGCTGCGCGCCTTTGGCTTTCTTCGGGTCCATCATCTTGCCTTCCAGCAGCACCGGAGCGGCAGCCATCGCGCCGACCATACGGCTATAGCGCATGGTGCCGCCGCCACCGGGGAAGATGCCCAGCAGAATTTCCGGCAGGCCGATCTTGGATTTCGGGTTGTCGGTCATGACACGGTGATGACAGGCCAGAGCGATTTCAGTCCCGATCCCGGCGCATGTGCCGTTGATCGCGCAGGCAATCGGCTTGCCGCCTTTCTTGGTCTTGGGGTCCATACCCGCCAGTTCCAGCTTGCGCAGGATGTGGTGGCCGCCCATGACGAAATCGAACAGAGCTTGTGCCGGTTCATCTCCCGCTTCCTGCCGTATCGTGGCCAGCGTATTCAGGTCCATGCCACCTGCAAACGAGCCTTCTTTGCCCGAGGTGATGACGATACCCTTAATGTCGTCGTCGTTCAGGGCCTGATCAATCAGTTGGCTGACCTCCTGAAAGGCCTCGCGGGTCAGCACGTTCATGGATTTTCCCTGGGCATCCCAGGTCACAAAGGCGACGCCGTCTGCGTCTTTGCTCAGAGTGAAATCAGTCATTGTCATCTCCAATCTGGTCAGCCGTCAGCGGGCTGCCATCCTTGCGGGTGAAGGAGAATCCGTTCTCATCATCCTTCACCATCATGTCTATGTCGCTGTAATAGCCGGTCTCGGTCGGGGTCCGTGTGCCCACCACCAGAAAGGTCGCGGGCGCATCGGTTTTGTTCACAAGGTGGTGGCCGTTGGCCTCACCTGCTGGCCAAGTGGCGCAATCACCGGGCTGCATCTCATGCTCGCCATCATCATCGATCAGCACGCATTTGCCGCTGAGCATGATGGCAAACTCGTCCTGCTCCATGTGGTAGTGGCGCAGCGAGGACAGGCCCTGCGGCTCAAGCCGCACGATGTTGACCCCGTATTGGGTCAGACCACCCGCATCGCCCACGCGCTGAACAAAACGACCCGCGGTCGCTTCGGCCAGCTTGCCGGGATAGGACGAGCCGCCCTTGAACGGGATCTGAGAGAGGTCCAGCTTGGGCATCAGACCCGCTCGATAATAGTTGCTGCACCCATGCCGGACGCAATGCAGAGCGTGGCCAGACCGGTTTCCTTGTCCTGACGCTCAAGCTCATCCAGCAGCGTGCCGATGATCATTGCACCGGTTGCACCCAGCGGATGGCCCATCGCGATCGAGCCGCCATTGACGTTCACCAGCGCAGGATCGACGTCGAACGCCTGCTGAAAACGCAGCACGACCGAGGCAAAGGCTTCGTTCACTTCGAACAGGTCCAGATCGCTGATCTTCATGCCGTTGTCGGCCAGGATCTTCTCGGTCACAGGAACCGGACCGGTCAGCATGATGGTCGGGTCGGTACCGATCTTGGCGGTTGCCTTGATGCGCGCGCGCGGCTTCAGGCCATACTTCTCGCCAAATTCCTTGTTGCCGATCAGGACAGCAGCTGCACCGTCCACGATGCCCGAGCTGTTGCCCGCGTGGTGGATGTGGTTGATCCGTTCCAGATGTGGGTATTTGATCATCGCCACCTTGTCGAACCCGGGCATCTGCTCACCCATCATCTGGAAAGACGGGTTCAGCGCGCCGAGGCTCTGCATGTCAGTGCCGGGGCGCATGTATTCGTCGCGGTCCAGAATGGTCAGGCCGTTCTGGTCAGTCACCTTGATGACAGATTTCTCAAACCGATTGTCTTCCCAGGCCGCTGCTGCGCGTTTCTGAGATTCAACAGCCAGCGCGTCCGCGTCATCGCGGCTAAAGCCATATTCCGTCGCGATAATGTCCGCCGAGATACCCTGCGGCACGAAATAGGTGTCCATCGCCAGCGAAGGGTCAACAGCGATCGCCGCGCCGTCGCTCCCCATGGCCACACGGCCCATCATCTCAACACCGCCTGCGATGTAGGCTTCGCCCGCGCCGCCTTTGACCTGGTTTGCGGCAAGGTTCACGGCTTCCATTCCGCTCGCGCAGAAACGGTTGATCGCCAGACCGGGGATCGATTGGTCCAGATCCGAGGCCAGAACGGCAGAACGAGCCAAGCAGCCGCCTTGCTCCATCACTTGCGTGACGTTGCCCCAGATCACGTCTTCGACGGCGTGGCCTTCAAGGTTGTTACGCTCTTTCATTGCGTTCAGGGTCAGGGCGGACAGGCGCACCGAGGTTACCTCGTGCAGACTGCCATCCTTGCGGCCCTTGCCGCGCGGGGTGCGCAGGGCGTCATAGATATAAGCTTCGGTCATGGGTCTTCTCCTTAAGCTCGATCCGACGGGTTGCCGGGCATCAGGTCATAGGGGTGTTTCCAGCCGGGCTGCTCGGACAGGCGAGTCAGCCAGGCGTCGATATGGGGCCAGTCGGCGCGGTCAAAGCCGAATGGTTCGGGATAATAAAGGTAGCCACAGCAGCTGAGGTCAGCATTGGTCACGCCGTCGCCAACGATCCAGTCGCGGCCATCCAAGTGAGCGTTCAGAACTTGGTAGGCTGCCTTCAGTCGCCCCTGGTTGAAAGCGATTACATCGGGATTACGATGTTGTTCCGGGAGGAAATTGATCAGAAAGCGGGTCAAACCGGCCATCGAGCTGAGCTTGTGATTGTCCCACAGGACCCAGCGCAGAATGTCGTAGTTCTCTTCCCGGTCCTCGCCGCCGAACTTGCCAGATTTTTCAGTCACATAAGCCTGAATGGCACCGGATTGGCTGGTACGGAAATCACCGTCGATCAGGACTGGCGCTTCGCCCATTTCATTCACTTCGGCGCGATACTCGGGCGTGCGGGTAACACCTTTGAAGAAATCGACGAAGACCGGTTCCCATTCCAAACCGGACATTTCCAGTGCCAACGCAGCCTTGTAGCTGTTTCCGCTTTCTCCGAAGCAATGAAGTTTGATGGACATGTGATCGCCCCTCCCAAGGCATAAGCGCGAAGTCGACATTTGCGTATTTCGAGAAAGACCAACCAAAAGGCAGAGTGCCTTCGGGGTTCATCTTTCTGAAAACACGCCGACCCGAAAACAGGTGGCTGGTGTGGTTAACGTTTCCGCGCCTCAAGCTCGGAATTGAAGATGCGCAAGCGGTGGGTCAGGTTCTCCTCATCAATCACGCTGTTGAAGTTCTCGAACAAAAAAGACAGTGCTTCGCCTTCGTCCAGACCTGCTTCACGCGCGAAGGCCCTGAGTTTGCGATATCCGTCTTCGGTCATGGCGACAGGAAAGCGGCGGGTCAGGCGAAAACGCTTTGGCATGTGTGTCCTCCGGTAAGATGGGTCCGGGCAGGGGGCCCGAACCCACACTGAGATCAGAAGTTCGCTGCGTCCAGTGCCATTACCGTGTCCGCGCCAGTCTGAATGCGCGCCAGGTGCATCCCAGTCGCGGGCAGACGACGCGCCATGTAGAACCGACCGGTGTTGATCTTGGTCTCGTAGAACTCTTTATCCGATGCGCCACCGTCCAGAGCATCCTGTGCAGCATTGGCCATTTGCGCCCACATCAGTCCCAGGCAGACATGACCGAACATGTGCATGAAGTCGTAAGACCCGGACAGAGCGTTGTTCGGGTTCTTCATTCCCTCTTGCATGAAGTACATGCCAGCGGCTTGCAGATCCTTGGATGCGGCTTTCAGCGGCTCGATGAACGCCTTGTCAAACGCTTCGTCCTTGCCACCGTTTTCCTTGCAGAAGGTTTTGACCATCTCAAAGAACGCCATGACGTGTTTGCCGCCATCCTGCGCCAGTTTGCGGCCCACAAGGTCAAGCGCCTGTACGCCGTTCGCGCCCTCGTAGATCATCGCGATACGGGCGTCGCGGGTGTATTGAGACATGCCCCATTCTTCGATGTAGCCATGGCCGCCGTAGACCTGTTGTGCCTGAACGGTCATGTCATAGCCCTGATCGGTCAGGAAACCTTTGATGACCGGGGTCAGCAGCGAGATCAGACCATCGGCGTCTTTGTCATCGGACCGGTGCGCTTTGTCGAGCATCGTCGCACCCCACAGGATGAACGCGCGTGCGCCTTCGGTAAAGCTTTTCTGGTCCATCAGGTTGCGGCGGATGTCAGGGTGTACGATCAACGGATCGGCAGGACCGTCCGGGTTCTTTACACCCGTTACGTCGCGCCCCTGCAGGCGGTCCTTGGCATATTCCAGAGCATTCTGGAACGCGGCCTCTGCCTGTGCCAGACCCTGCATCCCCACGCCAAGGCGCGCTTCGTTCATCATGGTGAACATGGCGCGCATGCCTTTGTGCTCTTCGCCCAGCAGCCAGCCGGTGGCCTCGTCATAGTTCATGACGCAGGTCGAGTTGCCGTGGATGCCCATTTTCTCTTCGATCTTGCCGACCGAGACACCGTTACGCTCACCCAGGGTGCCGTCTTCGTTGACGATGAACTTAGGGACGATGAACAACGACACGCCCTTGATGCCGTCAGGGCCACCGGGGATTTTGGCTAGTACCAGATGGATGATGTTGTCGGCCATGTCGTGGTCGCCGGACGAGATAAAGATCTTCTGGCCCGAAATCTTGTAGCTGCCGTCGCCCTGCGGTTCCGCCTTGGTGCGCATCAGGCCCAGATCGGTACCGCAATGCGGTTCGGTCAGGTTCATGGTGCCGGTCCATTCACAGCTGACCATGTTGGGCAGGTATTTGTTCTTCTGTTCGTCGGTTCCGTGCGCCAGAATGGCCGAGGCCGCGCCATGGGTCAGGCCCTGATACATGGTGAAGGCCTGGTTGGAGCCTGAGAACATCTCGCCAACGGCAGTACCAATGACATATGGCATATTCTGGCCGCCATACTCTTCCGGCATGTCGAGGCCAGTCCAGCCACCTTCTTTCATCTGCTCGAAGGCGCCTTTGAACCCGGTAGGGGTGTACACAATGCCGTTTTCCAACCGGCACCCTTCGGTGTCGCCCACAACATTCAGTGGGTGCAGGACATTGGTTGCAACCTTGCCCGCCTCTTCCAGAATGGCACCGGTAAACTCGGCCTCCAGTTCGTTATAGCCGGGAATATCCGACTGCGAGATTTTCAGAACGTCATGCAGGATGAACTGCGTGTCTTTTGTTGGCGCGTTGTAAACGGGCATGTGAAGCTCCCTTAATTCATATGTCCGGATGGCGGGGCGAGGTTATTCGGCCGCCTTCTTTTCCTGTTTCATCGAGGCGATCACCTTTTCGCCCCAGCGCAACTGCTCTTTCAGGTCGTCGATGGCTTGCGTCAGTTCTTCGCGGCGCGATTCCATGTCGGCCAGACGTTCCAACGCGATTTCATAAGTGCGGGTCATCTGAGTGACCTGTTGGTCGCCCACATGATACAGATCCAGAAGCTGGCGGATTTCCTCCAGGCTGAAGCCAAAGCGTTTGCCGCGCAGGATCAGTTTCAGCCGCGCCCGGTCACGCTTGGTGAACAGACGTTTTTGGCCTTCGCGGATCGGGAACAGAAGTTCCTTGGCCTCGTAGAACCGCAATGTGCGTGGTGTGACATCATAGGTCTCGCACATCTCGCGGATTGTCATCACATCTTCGGTCATTCGTCATACTCTCGTCGCTGGCGTCATGAGACATGAGTTGCGCAGTTGCTTTGAGCTTTACAACACGTGAGTGACGTTTACGTAATTCAGACGCTGCGTCACTTTAAAGTTGACGTAACATCCAAACGCGTAAACACCGTTTGGTGAAATTTTCTTTCCCTTAGGTCAGGCAAAACCCGCGTCTTTTACGTGTGTAAAAGCTGCCCACACACGCATGTGGTGCGCCAAGCCGCGATTATTTGTCGAAGCGGATGTAAGGAAACGGCAGGTTTATTCCAGAGACTTTGCCGTCTGGTCACGTAGGCGCTTTAGCTCGTCCATGGCTTCGTCCAGTTGCTGGCGCTGCTGTTCAAGCTCACTCATCTGGCGATCCGCCATGTCTAAAAATGTGGCCATTTGCGCCTCGTTGCCCTGATCTTCATAGATCAACAGCCATTGGCGAATCTCTTCCAGAGGGAATCCGAACTTGCGGCCACGCATGATCAGCTTCATCCGCGCGCATTCCCTTGCGCCATAAAACCGGGACCGACCTTCGCGGTCCGGTTGCAGAAGCTCGATATATTCGTAATAGCGCAGGGTGCGCGGTGTTACATCGAACTCGGTGCACATTTCTTTGAATGACAAACGGTTGTTGGACATTCCTGGTCTCCTCGCCAGCAACCTAGGCGGTCCCGATCTCAAGCGCAACAGGTGGGCTTGCCCTTTGCTGAAACAGCGGCTCATAAAGGAGGCGCAGAGAACAGGACACATACCTATGGTCGATAAGATAGTTTTAGCTCGCCAGTTTATCGAGGCGATACCTCATGCGCGGGCTCTGAACCTGACGCTGACCCATATCGGCGAGGGTGAGGCAGAGATCACGCTGCCATACAACGAGGGTTTGATCGGAGATCCGCGCACCGGTGTGATCCATGGCGGAGCAATTTCGACCATCTTGGATACGTGCTGCGGTGCTGCGGTGATGAGCCACCCCTCCGCGCCCGGAGGGACTGCAACCATCGACCTGCGGATTGATTACATGCGGGCGGCAACGCCAGGACAAACGATAACGGCGCGCGCGACCTGCTATCACATCACGCGGAACGTGGCCTTTGTGCGGGCCACTGCTGTGGATAATGACAAGGACTTGCCTGTGGCCACAGCTGCGGGATCTTTTACGGTTGAGGGGAATTAATATGGCAAGACCTCGTCCCGAACCGGTGCAGGTGGTCAAGCAAAGGCGTGATGCGGCATTGCGTGCGCTGGTTGATGGTGTCCCTTACATCCGGTTTCTCAACATCAGCTTCGACCGACGCGGGGATGAATTGACCGGTGTTCTGCACTTTGATGACAAACTGATTGGCAATCCGTTTCTACCTGCGATTCATGGCGGCGTGACAGCTGCATTTCTCGAAGTGACAGCCGTCATCACACTAAGCTGGGAACACATGTTCGCCAGCATAGAAAGTGGAGAGATAGACGCCGAGGCCATCGTGACGGACAAGAGCATTCGGTTCCCCAAGACAATTGACTTTACCGTAGATTATCTGCGTTCGGGTCTGCCGCGGGATGCTTATGCACGGGCCTTTATCAGCCGGTCTGGACGGCGCTATGCTTCGGTCCGGGTCGAAGCCTGGCAGGACAATCACGCAAAACTGTTTGCGCAGGCAACGGGGCATTTCCTGATGCCTCAACCCCCTATGGACAAGAACTGACCATGCAGGACGCATCGGCGCCTATCACGCATAGACGGGTGCTGAAGATCGCAGCCCCGATTGTGTTGTCGAACGCAACCGTGCCCATTCTTGGCGCGGTGGATACGGGCGTTGTGGGTCAAATGGGGCAGGCCGCACCGATTGGTGCTGTCGGTGTGGGCGCGGTCATTCTGGCCTCGATCTATTGGATATTCGGGTTTCTGCGTATGGGCACAACCGGTCTGGCCGCGCAGGCGCGCGGTGCCGGAGATGTGGTCGAAACCCGCGCTTTGCTGATCCGGGGATTGCTGCTGGGTGTGGCGGCCGGGCTGTTCTTTGTCATTGCACAAGCTGCGGTGTTTGCCGGGGCATTTGCCCTGTCACCTGCCAGCCCCGAGGTTGAGGCGCTGACCCGCGCCTATCTTGAGATTCGCATCTGGGGGGCCCCGGCCACCATTGCGCTTTTTGCCGTGACCGGATGGTTGATCGCGGTTGAACGCACACGTGGTGTATTCATTCTGCAGATCTGGATGAACGGGCTGAATATTGTTCTGGATCTGTGGTTCGTTCTCGGACTGGGGTGGGGCGTGGAAGGGGTCGCGATTGCCACTCTGATCGCGGAGTGGACCGGTTTGGCGCTGGGCCTGTGGCTGTGCCGGGAAGGTTTCGAAGGCAAAATCTGGCGTGACTGGGCCCGGATTTTCGATGCCGAGCGTCTGCGCCGAATGATGCAGGTCAACGGGGACATCATGATCCGATCGGTCCTTTTGACAGGCTCATTTACGACCTTCCTGTTTGTGGGCGCGGATCTGGGCGACGTAACCTTGGCTGCTAATCAGGTTCTGCTGCAATTCCTGGAGATCACCGCCTTTGCTCTGGACGGCTTTGCCTTTTCGGCCGAGGCGTTGGTCGGCGGTGCAGTTGGAGCGCGGGATCGATATCAACTGCGGCGCGCCAGTATCATGGCGTCGCAATGGGGGATTGGTGGGGCCGTTTTTCTGGGGGCTGTGTTCTTCCTGGCAGGACCGGCCCTGATTGACCTGATGTCGACCTCGCCCGAGGTGCGTCTGGCTAGCCGTGACTACCTGTTCTGGGCGGCCTTGGCTCCGGTAATCGGCGTGGCGAGTTGGATGTTTGATGGCATCTATATCGGTGCGACCTGGACCCGGGCTATGCGCAACGCGATGATTCAATCCGTTGCAATCTACGTGGTCGCCTTGTTCATTCTGGTGCCGAGCTTTGGCAATCACGGCCTTTGGGCCGCGCTGATGGTTCTGAACATCGCGCGTGGCGCGACGATGGGCTGGCGCTATCCCAAGCTTGAAGCGCAAGTGGCCTAAAGCAAGATCAGCAGGTTTTCCGGCGGACGCCCGATTGCGGCTTTGTCCCTGGCAATGGCAAGGGGGCGTTCGATCAGAATGGGGTTCGCTGCCATAGCGCGGATCAGTTCGTCATCCGAAGCGGTTTTGGTCAGTCCCAATTCCTTGAACCTTTTTTCGCCGCTGCGGACCATGTCAATCACAGGCAGTCCCAGCGCAGCGTGAGCGGCCCGCAATTCATCGGCCGAGGGCGCATCTTCAAGATATTTTCGCACTGTGATCTGTGAGCCATTTTCTTCCAACAGCGCCAGCCCGGCGCGGGATTTGGAACAGCGGGGGTTGTGCCAATACTCGATCACAGCCAATCCTCACGTTTGCTGCCAACGGCCTGGGCAACTGTGTCAAAGCCATCACGGGCCAGCAATTGATCTAGTCCATGCGCTATGTCAGCCGCCAAGGAAATCCCGCCATACACCATCGCGGTATAGAACTGCACGGCTGACGCCCCGGCGCAGATCTTGGCATAAGCTTGCTCGGCGTTGCTGATGCCGCCCACGCCGATCAGCGGAATGTCACCACCGGTCATCTGACTCAGCTTTGCCAGAATGCGGGTGGATTTTTCGAACAACGGCGCGCCAGACAAGCCTCCGGCCTCACCTTTATGCGCACTGCGCAACCCGTCGCGCGACAGTGTGGTGTTGGTGGCGATCACCGCATCCACACGGGTTTCGTGCGCAACCTCGGCAATGTCCTGCAACTCGGAATCGGTCAGATCTGGTGCAATTTTCAGAAAGATGGGCAGAGGGCGTGGCAGCGCGTCCCGTGTCTCTATCACACCGTTCAACAGCGCGGTCAGCGCGGCCTTGCCTTGCAAATCGCGCAGTTTTTCCGTGTTCGGCGAGGATACATTTACGGTAGCGAAATCCAGATGCGCAGCGCAATGCGCCAGAACTTTCGCAAAATCACCAGCGCGGTTTTTGCTGTCTTTGTTGGCCCCTAGGTTCAGGCCGATCACCGCGTCCTTGGGGCGCTCGGCCAGCCGTTTGGCCATCACCTCCATGCCTTCGTTGTTGAAACCAAAGCGGTTGATGGCTGCCTTGTCCTCGGTCAGGCGAAACAGGCGCGGTTTGGGGTTTCCCGGTTGCGGGCGGGGTGTGACAGCGCCCACTTCGATAAAGCCGAATCCGGCGCGCGACAGAGGTGTGAGAACCTCACCATTCTTATCGAAGCCAGCGGCCAGACCGACCGGATTGGGCAGCTCCAACCCCGCCACGTTGGTCCTGAGCCGTGATGTCGTCACCGGCCCCGGCGCGGGTGCCAGCCCGGACTTCAGCGCCTTGATCGACATGCCGTGGGCAGCTTCGGGGTCCATACGGTGCAGGGCGCTCAGCCCCAGTTTTTCAATCAGTTTCATCCGAAGGCCTTTCCGCTTTCACCTGATCCGCACCGGATCAGGCGCGAGGTTTCGACCGCAGCCTGACGATGGATCACCGCTGCCCGGTATACGGGGTTGGTTACCATTTGAAGAAACGCGTGCGCGGTTGGATAGCGTACGATAAAGACGGCATCCCAGACCTCATCGGACGGGCCGATCAACGTTGTTTCAAACACCCCACGCCACAAAATGCTCGCCCCGATACGCGCAACAATCGGTGCGGTTTCAGCCCCGTATTTCTGATAGGCTTCCGCTCCGGTCAGCCCCGCGCCTGCCAATTCATGCGCAGCAGGATACTGCGCTACGGCCCGGAACTTCACCAGATTGAGCATTTCAATCGGCTGGTCCCGGTCCAGAGCTTTGAATGCCTCGAACTGATCCCGATCCGGGTCAACAAAGGATGTCATTCCATGTCCTCGGGGAACTGATGCACAGCGCCGTCAAATGGCAGAGGGCGCGACCAGACAACGTCGCTGAGCTGGATCTGGCGATAGAGATGTGGGAACAGGGCACCGCCCCGCGACACTTCCCATTTCAGATCGTCGCCCATTGCGTCAGCATCGCAGGCCAGCAATGTCAGACCATCTACACCTGCAAAGTGTTTGGCCGCCGTTTCTGCAGCTTGCTCAGCGGTTGAAAAATGGACAAATCCGTCGGTCACATCGATCGGTGCGCCTTCTGTCGCGCCCTTGTCCTGCAAGGCGGCCCATTCCTCGGCCCGGAAAATCTTAAAAATCAGCATACCGATCTGATGCCCCGCGCAGCGCTTGGAATCAAGCTGGATTTCCTCTTTGACTCTCCGTCGTGATGGGCGCACGATCCCCTTAAACAATAACTGGGAGTTCCAAGATGCAGACCCGATTTTTGACTTCAGTTGCGGTTCTGGGCCTGACCGCTGGTGTTGCAGCAGCCGACTACAAGTTGACGATTTTGCACACCAACGATTTTCATTCGCGGTTCGAACCGATCAACAAATACGACAGTGGATGCGGTGCAGAAGACAATGCGGAAGGAAAGTGCTTTGGAGGATCGGCGCGCCTTGTCACTGCCGTCAACGAAGCACGGGAACGTGCCGAGAATTCGATTCTGGTGGACGGCGGGGATCAGTTTCAGGGGTCTCTTTTCTACACTTACTACAAGGGCAAAGTTGCTGCCGAGTTTATGAACAAGCTTGGCTATGACGCCATGACCGTCGGTAATCACGAGTTCGACGATGGCCCAGAAGTGTTGCGCGGCTTTATTGACACGGTCGATTTTCCGGTTTTGATGTCCAATGCCGATATCCGCGACGAAGAACTTCTGACTGATCATATCAAGAAATCTACCGTGATCGAGGTGGGCGGCGAAAAGATCGGCCTGATTGGGCTGACACCAATCGATACACATGAGCTTGCGTCGCCCGGCCCCAACGTTACCTTTTCAGACCCGGTGCCGGCGGTACAGGCCGAAGTCGACAGGCTGACAGGTGAAGGCGTCAACAAGATCGTCGTGCTGAGCCATTCAGGTTATGGTGTCGACCAGCGTGTCGCTCAGGAGACAAGTGGGGTCGATGTGATCGTTGGCGGGCATTCTAACACGTATCTTTCGAATGAGTCGGAGAAGGCCGCAGGTCCCTATCCTACGGTGGTCAACGGTGTGCAGATCGTTCAGGCTTATGCCTATGGCAAGTTTTTGGGTGAATTAAACGTCACATTTGATGACGACGGCAAAGTGTTGGAAGCCGTTGGTGAACCTCTGATCATGGACAACACCGTGACCGAGGATCAGGCCGCACTGGACCGGATCGCGGAATTGGCGGTGCCTCTGGATGAAATCCGAAACAAGGTTGTCGCAAACGCGGCTGACGCCATCGAGGGCGATCGCGCTGTGTGTCGTGTGCAGGAATGCCAGATGGGCAATTTGGTTGCTGATGCAATGCTGGCGCGGGTCGCGGAACAGGGCGTTCAGATTGCCATCGCCAACTCGGGCGGTTTGCGGGCGTCTATCGATCCCGGAGAGGTGACCATGGGCGAAGTTCTGACTGTACTGCCGTTCCAGAACACGCTGTCCACTTTTGAGATCACCGGACAAACCGTGATTGACGCGCTTGAGAATGGCGTCAGTCAGGTCGAAGAAGTGAAAGGTCGTTTTCCGCAAGTCGCAGGCCTGAGCTTTACCTGGGATCCAAGCGTGGCCCCGAACGAAGGCCGCATCAGCGAAGTGATGGTGGCTGAAGGTGACGGGTTTGTTCCGATTGACCCGAACAAGACCTACCTCGTTGTGACCAACAACTACGTGCGCAATGGTGGTGACGGGTACAAGATGTTCGAAGGCGATGACAAGAACGCTTATGATTTCGGCCCGGATCTGGCCGATGTCACAGCCGAGTATCTGGCGGAAAACGCACCGTATCAGCCCTATCTGGATGGTCGTATCAAGCAGAAGTAATTCTGCCATTTGAAACAAGAAAGCCGCATCCAAGTGATGCGGCTTTTTCTGTTTTTCTGCCGGTCAGCTGAAATCGTATTCCGGCCAAAGTGATGGGTCGAACCCGTCCAGCATCGGTTTGATATGATCTGCCACCTCGTGCCAACCGCCGATGGATTTGGTTGAGATTTTGTTGCGAACCTGATCGATACTAGCAGTTCTGACCAGTTTGGTGTTTTCCTCGGGTCGCATCATGGTCTCGTTCCATTCAATACCACAGAACGCGGAGACCTGTTTGCTGTAGGTCTCTGGGTCGGCCACCAGCTTTTCATAGGGAACGGTCAGGATCTTGTCGCCAAATACGGACTGCCAATGCGCCATGTACTGGCGGTACATGTTCGCCGAATGAGCAATCGACTGAAGATTTGATGCATAGCGCATCCCACCTGCAGGAAAGCGGCGAATCCACTTGGACAAGCCGACATCACGGGGATCCCGAAGCAAGTTTATCACCTTGGCATTCGGGAATGCGGCCAACAAGAACCCTACACGCTGGAAATTGTGGGGCATCTTGTCGACAAAGGCGACCGAGTCTTCAGGGATCGGCGGCATCAGCTTACGGAATTCCTGCGCATATTCGGCTGCCTTCGCGGCGGTGAATGCGGTTTTCCCGTTCTCGAAGTCTTGGGATAGGTCCGCGCCTAGCATTAACTCTCCGCACCCGGCAATATTTGGCGCAGAACTGAGCATCATTTCCATCAGCGTTGTACCAGACCGCGGCTGCCCAATTACAAAGATCGGCATCGGTGAATCTGTGCTGTCAGAGGTTGGAATGTCTGCGCCGATCGGGAACAGGCTTTTGATACTGCGCAGTTTTTTCTCTTCTGCCGCAAAGTTATACGGATTGCTGTCGTGCTGAATCGCATTGGCGTATGCAAATTGCGGCAGCGCCGTGTCCAGACCGTCGGTTTGGGACATCAAATGCGCTTTGGCGAACTCAAGCTCCACCAGCTCGTTCTCGTTATTGGCGATAGCGATCTCAACAGCGCCCATCAGGTTCGCCGCATCCTCTTTGCCGACCATTGTCGACAATTGCAGCAGTGTCGGGGCGTGTTCAGGATCTTCCTCAAGGATACGGCGTAGAATTTCGGTTGATCCCTTCTTGTCGCCGTTCTGGTGCAGACTCACCGATTTCTGGAAGGCGATCTTAATGTCATCCGGGTCAAGCTCATAAGCACGCGCAATATCGCGGGAGTTTTCCTCGTCAAACCCAATCTTGGAATAGGCCCGGGCCCGCTTAGTCAACAAATCGGCATTGTCGGGGTCAGTCGCCAGCTTGTTGGTCGCGTGCTCGATGATCGAACGCCAGGACGTACCTTTGAGGTGTATCTCATCCAGAACGCGGTTCAGTTCCTTGTTGTTGGGGAACTGTTCCAACTTGTGTTCGGTATATTCCAGCGCTTTGGGAAACTGGCCGGTCTGCATCAGGGCGTTGGCGAGGTTTTCCACAAACTGCGGATCATCCGGCTTCATCCGCGAGGCTTCAACAAAATGCGGAATGGATTTCTTGTATTGCTTCATCTCGGTCAGAACAAAACCGGCGATGGCGTGGAAGTCCGTGTCCTTGGGGAATTTCTTGACACCCAGCTGCGCCTTTTTCAAAGCCTGCGGCAGCTTGTCTGCTTCCAGAAGGGAAATTGCTTTGCTCTTGAGGGATTGAGTCGTTTGGTTTTTCATGTGACCCGTGTGATCCTGCGCCTGTATCAAGAATATATCGATGGTTCATTACCCATGTGCGGACGGTTTGCAATAACTCTTCCCAATGACGCCATGGCGCAGCTGTTTTCTGCACGGCCTGCAAATGCGCTACCGGCCGTTCCAAACTTCAATGTTTGTCCGACAAATCAGATACATGTGGTGCGCAGCAGCGAGACAGGTCGTCATCTGGACGCGCTGCGTTGGGGATTTCTGCCGCATTGGTACAAATCTGAAACGGCTGGGCCGTTGTTGATCAACGCGCGGTCCGAGACTTTGGCGGAAAAACCAGCTTTTCGTGACGCCTGCCGGGCGCGCCGCTGTCTGATTGTCGCGACAGGGTTTTATGAATGGACCAAGTCGGAACAGGGAACGCGCTTGCCATGGTATATTCATCGTAAGGATCAGGAACCGATTGCATTTGCTGGGGTCTGGCAGGATTGGGGGTCGGATGAAAACCGTCAGGGCACCAGCGCAATTGTCACGACGGCAGCCAACGAAAATCTCAGCTCTATCCATCACCGGATGCCTTTGATTTTGGAACCCGAAGACTGGCCATTGTGGCTGGGGGAAGCGGGAAAGGGGGCTGCGCGTCTGATGCAGCCGGGTGCGAATGATGTACTGGCCTTCCATCGTGTTGATCCGGCAGTGAACTCAAACCGTGCCAGCGGGTCCGATCTGATCGAACCTTTCGACGGATGAGGGCGCGTGGTCTTTCCATTCGAAAGACGGCAAGCTAGACCTTTGGCATGGCTTTGAATTTCCCCGATCTGACGCAGCTTTATACACATGGCTATGACACGGTCATCGACGTGCGTAGCCCTGCGGAGTATGCAGAGGATCATCTGCCCGGCGCGATAAATCTGCCGGTTCTGAGCGACGAGGAACGTGCTCGCGTCGGGACCATCTATGTGCAGGAAAGCCCGTTTCTGGCGCGCAAACTGGGGGCGGCGCTTGTGTTCCGTAATGCGGCCAATCACATCGAACAACACCTCAGCCATCACGAAGGTAGCTGGAAGCCTTTGGTCTATTGCTGGCGGGGCGGGCAGCGTTCGGGTTCGTTCACCTGGATGTTGCAGCAAATCGGTTGGCGGGCGGATGTGATTGACGGTGGCTATCGCACGTACCGCCGCTTGGTAAGTGCGTATTTGTATGATGATTCTCTAACGCATCGATTGATCGCATTGGATGGCTATACCGGAACGGCCAAGACCGATCTGCTGGCTCTGCTGCAAAGGCGCGGCGTTCAGGTTCTGGACCTCGAGGCTTTGGCCAATCACCGGGGGTCATTGCTGGGGGAACGCCCAGGCGGGCAGCCAAGCCAAAAGGCGTTCGAATCGGCGTTGTCCGCCGCGCTTTGCGCGATGGATCCAGCGCGCCCGGTCGTGGTCGAAGCGGAGTCTTCGAAAATCGGCAGTCTGATCTTGCCGCCCAGCCTTTGGACTACGTTATGCGCTGCGCCTCGAATCCACGTCGCGGCGCCGATTGAAGCACGCGCCGCCTATCTGGTTCGGGCATATGACGACATATTGTCCGATAGCGACCGTTTGCGGGATCGGCTTTCCCCACTGCGTTTTCATCGCGGACACGAGGTTGTTGAAGGGTGGATGCACCTGATCGATACGGGACAAAAACAAGCGCTGACACAAGCGTTGATGGAACAGCATTACGACCCGGCCTACACCAAATCACGACGGTCGCGGTCATTAGAGGTGCTGGCCAACCTCAATATTGCGTCCTTGGACGACGACGGCCTTGCAACGGCTGCGGCCCAAATCGAAAGCCTGCTGGATCAGCTTTGAAGCCGCAGGCCGGGTGTATCTGTCAATTCGCCAATGATTACCGCGGGGTATCCTGCGGCCTTCAAGTCCTCGATCAAGGCATCGGCCGCTGTGGCATCGACAGCCGCCAGCAAACCACCGGCCGTTTGCGGATCAAACAACAAAGCGGCTTTGCCTTCAGCGGGCAGATCCAGGGCAATCGCCCGGTTGTCGGCAAAGATCGTTGACCGCACGCCCTGTTCTGACAGCTCCATTGCACCGTCCATGACCTCAACCGCGTCCAGATTAAGAACGGCACCACAGTTGGAGGCGTCGCAGATACCTTGCAGGTGCCCGGCCAAACCAAACCCGGTCACGTCGGTCATCGCGTGGGCTTTGGCCAGTATACGGGCCGCTTTTCCTTGCGGCTGGGTCATGCACTGAAAAGCGGCTGCGACCCAGGTTCCGTCTGCCAAACCGGCCATTTCCGCAGCCATCAGAACGCCGCTGCCCAAGGGCTTGGTCAGGATCAACCGATCACCCGGCCGCCCGCCCGCCAGCGTAATCGGTGGGGTTTCACACAGGCCGGTTATCGTAAACCCAATGGTCATCTCGTCGCCCATGGAACTGTGCCCGCCCACAATCTCGGCCCCGGCCTCTCTCATGACGTCGCCAGCACTTGCCATGATTTCCGACATGGTGCGGGTCTGAAGAGTGGCAGACATACGGGGCAGGATGATCGTCGCCGTGGCGGCCTGAGGCGTGGCACCCATGGCCCAGATATCCCCCAAAGCGTGAACAGCAGCGATGCGCGCCATAAAGGCGGGATCATTGGTGAAAGCCCGCAGGTGATCCGAAGTCATGACCTGCTGAACGCCACCCGTCTGTAACAACGCTGCGTCATCGCCGGGCAGGGGGGTGATATCTTCGCGGGTCGAGGCCGGTTGCGATTTCAGTGCGGCCTGTAACGCATCGCGTCCGACCTTGGCCCCGCATCCGCCGCACATTGGCTTTTCCCCAAGCGCATCATCCAACCCAAAGGCCCGGTCGTGCGGTAATTCAGGAAGCTTCATTTGTGGCAGGTCGCGGAACCTGTTCATGAAGGTTTGGTCGATGTGGTTCTTCCATTTCCACATCATCGGGCCGCTGAACGATGTACCCAAACGCTCACCCAGCGCGGATTTGCCGCCCAGAGAAATCAGTTTGAGGTAATCCTTCTGCGGAACATATTTGCGCATCCGTCCCGTCCCCAGCGCGGCACGCAGATTGTCGAAAAGAACGGGTGCTTCGCGAACCGCGTAAACGCCTGCCTTGGGCCGCGGGTTGTCCGACAAATGGGCGCAATCTCCGGCCGCAAACACAGCGGGGTCGCTGGATTGAAGATAGCCGTTCACCCGGATGTACCCGCCCTGCAGGTCCAGCCCAGATTTTGCGACCCAATCATAAGGGCGCGCGCCGGCGGCTCCGGTCACGAAATAGGCGGGGATTGCGCGGCCGTCCTGCAACTCGACGTGATCAGCGGCGATCCGGGTGATCACAGCGTTTTCGATGACCTCCACACCCAGATCCTGCATGGCCCGTCGGATCGTGGCCGCCGCCTTGGGTTTGGTGGCCGTCAGGATCGACGCATTGTCGATGAGTGTGATCTGCGCTGCTCGCCCCTTGGCCTTGAGAGCATGTGCCATAGCCATGACCAATTCGGCCCCGGCGACGCCTCCGCCGATCACCGCCACTGCCGCAGGGCCATTATGGTTCAAGTAGTCAGCCCAACGCGCGGCAAATCGGCCCAAAGGTTTGGCAGGAATGGCATGTTCGGCAAAGCCCGGCAATGCGGGCATATCCGACGTGATGCCAACATTGACCGAGGCCACATCGAACCCGACCGGCGGGTGCCCGGGAACATGCACCTGATGTGTGTCGGTATCGATCCTCTCAACCGCGCCCAGAATGACACGTGCGCCTGCAAAGCGTGCGAGTTTGACCAGATCGATGTCCAATTCCCACCGATCGTAATGTCCGGCGACATATCCCGGTAGCATCCCGGAATATGGGGCGGTGGGGCCGGGGTTGATCACGGTTACCCGGGCGCCGGGAAGGGGATTCATACCCCATTTCCGCAGCAGCAACGCGTGGGTGTGACCGCCGCCAACAAGAACCAGATCGCGGGTTAAGGGCAGCGGAGGTGAATGCATTGGATTTAATTCGCGCTATGGTCTGGGACGTTTTCGACCTGCTCGACCGCGTGGGTGGCCCAAAGCTCATCCTCACCCGCATCCGGCAGATCCTGAGGCTTTTCATGACGATGAATGTGCCATTTTGCAATGAACAGGGCCGTGATCGGTGCAGTCAGGAACAAAAACAGTGTGATCAGCAGCTCGTGCAATGACAGTTTGCCTTCCAGCAGGACAGAATGCGTGATCGAGGCCAGAAGCACACCGCCCACGCCCAGTGTCGTTGCTTTGGTAGGCGCGTGCAGGCGGGACATTGGGTCTTTCAATTTAATCATGCCAAAGGATCCGACAAAACCGAAGATCCCCGACATGATCAAGAAAAAGGCGATCAGAAGCTCAATGATAAACGTCATGCTGGCCCCTCACTCGATAATGTTTCCGCGCAGCATGAAGCGCGCATAAGCCACGGTTGAGACAAAGCCGAGCATGGCGATGATCATGGCGGCCTCGAAAAAAATCTCGGTACCTTGATCCAGACCATAAAGGATCATCAGGGCGATGGTGTTGATCACCATCGTGTCCAGCGCCAGAACGCGGGTGCCGACGCCGTCAGCGGTGATGATCCGCCAGAGACACATCATGATAGCTGCTCCGAAACAGGCAAAGGCGAACCAGATAGCATATTCCAAAATCATTCGAAAATCTCCTTTAGCCTGCGCTCATAGCGCTGCTTGATCTGATCGCGCACCTCTTCGGGGTTGGGCGCATCAAGACAATGAACCAGAAGGTTATGCCCTTGTGCCGACAGATCGCAACTGACGGTGCCCGGGGTCATGGTGATGGTGCCAGCAAGAACGGTGATCGCCTCAGGCGTGCGCAGTTCCAGTGGGACACAGATCCAGTTGGGTTGGCGGTCGGCATTTCGCTTGAACAGGATGATTCGGGCAACAGTGACGTTTGCAACCACAATGTCCCAAAGCACGACCAGCATATATTCTACCACCATCGGCCAATTACGCAGCTTGGGGCGATCCGGCCAATAGGGTTGCGTGATGAAGGGGATGATGATCCCCAGGATCAGGCCAAACACCAACGAGTTCAACGACCCGTTATTGGCCAGCAACACCCAGACGAATGTCAGCAGAAAGGTCAGATGAGGGTGCGGAAAAATCCGGTGTAGCAGTTTCATCACTCTTCCCTTCCCAATACGGCAGAGATGTAGTTTTCAGGCGCAAACAACTGTTCCGCGGTTTTGCTTGTGTACTCCAGCGCTGGGCCCGCAAACAGGGTCAGCAGGATCAGACCCGCCACCATCCCGAACACGGCTGTGACAGCAAGGCCGGGTTGTGGTTCCGGGGCGAGGGGGGCAGGCGCTTCTTCTCCTTCGATTGGGTCTTCGACGGTAACAGCCTGAGTGTCGTGACTTTTCCAGAAGATCAGCGTACCCGCGCGGGCGAGACCAACAATGGTTACGAAAGATCCGATCAGGATCACGGCCCAGACCGCAGTGGCATCTGATGCATCGCGGGACGCGTCCAGAACCAGCAGCTTGCCGATGAAACCTGACAGCGGCGGCATTCCTGCCATCGCGATGGCTCCGATAAAGAACAGCGCCGAGATCAGCCCGTTTTGCGGCATGGGTGTGGTTGGCGTTATGGCACCACCGCGCCGCTCCATCACCAGATCAGCCACCAGGAACAGCAGCGCAGTCGCCAGCGTCGAGTGGAACACATAATAGAGCGCAGCGGCCATCGCATCCGGTGTGAATTGCGAGATTGCGATCAGCAGGGTACCCATCGAGGCGATAGCGCAGAATGCCACCATGCGCGCTATGTGCTGCGATCCCAAAATACCGATGGCCCCAACGGCCAGGGTTACAAGCGCGGCGGGTTGCAGCCAATCGCCAACCAACCCTTGGGTCGCTTCGACCTCGGGTCCGAAGGCCAGCGTGTACATTCGCATGATCGAATAGGCGCCGACCTTGGTCATGATGGCAAACAGGGCAGCTACAGGAAGCGGGGCGTTGGCATAGCTGGCGGGAAGCCAGAAATGCAGCGGCAATACGGCGGCCTTGATGCAGAAGACCAGCAGCAAAAGCACTGCACCAACCCTCAGAAGAGCGGTGTCCTCGGCTGGAATTTCGGCAACGCGCAATGCGATGTCCGCCATGTTCAGCGTGCCGGTGACGCCATAGATCGTCCCCAAGGCAAACAGAAACAGGGTCGAGCCCAACAGATTATAGGCCACGTATTGCACGCCTGCTTTCAACCGAACCGAGCCCCCGCCGTGGGTCATCAGACCGTAAGAAGCGATCAGCAGAACCTCGAAGAAGACGAACAGGTTGAATGCGTCGCCTGTCAGGAAGGCTCCGCAGACGCCCATAAGCTGAAAATGGAACAATGCGTGGAAATGCTTGCCTCGATCATCCCAGCCAGAGGCGATGGCGTAAAGCACAATGGGCAGGGCAAGCAGCGCCGTGAGCAGCACCATCATGGCCGACAGCCGGTCCAGCACCATGACAATTCCGAAGGGCGCAGGCCAGTTGCCAAGCTCATAAACTTGAATCTCTCCACCCGATGCTTGCGCAGTGATGGTCAGGGCAATGCCGAGCAGCGCGACAACGCCCGCGACCGAGAAGATACGCTGCAGGTCCAGATGATATCGCAGGACCATGATGATGAACGGGGCCAGGATCGCGGGAAGAACAATCGGCGCAACGATCCAGTGGTTCATGCGTCTTCTCCCGGCGCGTCCACACAATCCTGCGGGCTCATGTCGATATGGTCATCTTTCGAGGACAAATAGGCCGAAAGCGCGATCATCACGATCACGGCGGTCATCCCAAACGAGATCACAATAGCCGTCAGCACCAGCGCCTGTGGCAGCGGGTCGGTATAGGGGACCTCTTCATATTTGTTCAGAACGGCAGGTGCATTCAGCGCCAACCGTCCCGTCGCGAACAGGAACACGTTCACCGCATAGGTGATCAGTGACAGGCCAAGAATGACCGGGAAGGTCCGGCGACGCAGGATCAGGAAGATCCCGGCGGCGGTCATAATGCCTACGGCAGAGGCTACGAGCGCTTCCATCAGGCCTGCTCCTTCTCTTTGTCTTCGTCTTTGAGGTCATTCCGCAGCGGGTTGATATCCATCGGGAATTCCTGCGCCATACCCGGTTGCCAAGCAAAGCGCGACAGGCTGTCCAGCGCCAGCATTACAGCGCCCAGAACTGCAAGGAACACGCCCGTGTCAAACAGCATGGCAGTGGCCCATTCGAACTCCTCCAGCGGGGGCCAGTTGATGTAGCCGAAATCGCTGGTCAGGAAGGGACGCTCGTTAAACCATGCGCCCAGTCCGGTCGCAGCGGCAATCAGAACGCCCCAGCCGATCGTGCCGTGGTAGTAGAACCTCTGCCGTTCAATCGCCCAAGTGTAGCCGCTGGCCATGTATTGCATCAGATAGGCGATCGCGACGACCAGACCGGCGATAAAGCCGCCACCCGGCTGGTTGTGGCCCCGGAAGAAGATGTAGGCCCCCACCATCAGGGCAATCGGCATCATCACACGGGTTGCAACCACCATCATCAGCGGATGCGAATCCCCCGATTGCGGCCAATGCGGTTTACGGTTCAGCAGATAGCCGCGCACATTTGTGCTCAGAACCGCCTCGGTCAGGGCAAAGATGATCAGTGCCGCGATGCCCAGAACGATGATCTCACCAAAGGTATCAAAGCCCCGGAAATCGACCAGAATGACGTTCACCACATTGGTGCCGCCACCGCCTTTGTACGAATTGGCCAGATGGAAGTCCGAGATCGTTGGGAAGGCAAAGTCACGCAGCATGATGGCGTAGATCAACGCGCCTGTCCCGATACCCGCAACAACCGAGATCGCAGCATCGCGCCAGCGCCGCGCGGCTGAACTGTCCCACGGGGTTTCCGTGGGCAGGAAGTTCAGCGACAGCAACAGCAGGATCATGGTGACAACTTCAACCGAGATCTGTGTCAGTGCCAGGTCCGGCGCGGACAGATAGTTGAAGGCAACCGAAACAATCAGACCGACAACGCCAATCAGCACCAGTGAGAGCAGGCGATTGCGGTGGAACCACATGATACCCAGCGTCGCACCCACCAGACAGATCCAGCCGATGATCGGGATAATCTGTGCAGGCAGCGGAACGCGGGTTTCAACACCAATCGTGCCGGTTGTGTAGGCATAGTAGCCAAGCCCAACGGTGAAGGCGACGAATATGATCGCATATCGGCTGAGGACACCATTGTGCAGCTCATCCGTGACCCACTGGCTGAGACGGGTGAAGGCGTTGATGATGGCCTCGAATATCACCTTGGCTTCGGGTCGGGGCAGGGCGTTCCAAAGCTGCTCACCGCGTTTGTGCATCGACAGCAGGAACAGACCGCCCAGCGTTGCCACAATCGACATGTAAAGTGCGGGCACAAAACCATGCCACAGTTTCAGCGAGTAGTAGGGCAGCTTTTCGCCGCCGATCACGGCGCTGGAGACCACCGCGACCAACGGACCGACAATAGCCGCCGAATAAAGGCCGATCAAAATGACCAGCACCACCAGGAAAGCTGGCGCAATCCACAGACCAACGGGTGGGTCATGCGGATGGGCAGGGTAATCGTCGCGCTGTTGGCCAAGGAACACGTGGCTCACGAAACGGAAGGAATAGGCTGCGGAAAACAGAGATGCGAGCAAGGCCAGCCCCGGCACCAGATAGGGCGAATTCAACCATGTGGTGTGCACGGTCTCTTCCAGCATCATCTCTTTTGACAGAAAGCCGTTCAGGGGTGGCAAACCGGCCATCGACAGCGCGGCGATGGTGCCGATCGTGAAGGTGATCGGCATCAAATGGCGCAAACCGCCCAACCGCTTGACGTCTCGTGTTCCGGTCTCATGATCGACGATCCCGGCTATCATAAACAGCGCGGCTTTGAAGGTCGCGTGATTGATGATGTGGAACACCGCAGCAACGGCTGCGAATTTCGTGCCGAAACCCAACAGCATGGTGATCAGGCCCAGATGAGAAACGGTCGAAAACGCCAGCAGGGCCTTCAGGTCATCCTTGAACAGCGCAATCACCGCACCCAACAGCATCGTCACCAGACCGGTGGTGGCAACAATATAGAACCACGCATCTGTCCCGGCCAAAACCGGCCACATCCGCGCCATCAGGAACAGACCAGCCTTCACCATGGTGGCCGAGTGCAGATAAGCAGACACAGGCGTCGGCGCGGCCATGGCGTGAGGTAGCCAGAAATGAAAAGGGAACTGCGCCGATTTGGTGAAAGCGCCCAGCAGGATTAGGATCAGCGCGGGCAGGTAGTAGGGCGAGGCTTGGATCAGTTCTTTGCTTTGTAAAATGACACTCAGATCATACGAGCCCACGATATTTCCCAGGATCAGCATCCCGGCGATCATTGCCAATCCGCCGCCGCCAGTGACGGCTAGCGCCATCCGCGCACCTTGACGGCCTTCGGGCAGGTGCTTCCAGTAGCCGATCAGCAGGAATGAGCTGAGCGAGGTAAGTTCCCAGAAAATAATCAATAGCAGGATGTTGTCAGACAGGACAATCCCGACCATCGCGCCCTGAAACAAAAGCAGATAGGTATAGAACTGCCCCATCGGATCTTCGCGCGACAGGTAGAACCGTGCATAAAGGATGATCAGCAGACCGATGCCCAAAATCAGCAGGGCGAACAGAAAGCCCAACCCGTCCAACATGAAGTTCGCGTTCAGGCCAAGCCCCGGGATCCAGTCGAACCGAGCGGTCACTACGTCTCCGCGCATGATCGATGGGATGTGGATCAGCAAACCCATAAGGGCCAGAAACGTGGTCAACGCTGCAGCAGATGCAGCCGCGTTTCTGCCCGCACGGATCAGCAGAGCAGGGAATACAGCACCAAGGAAAGGAAGGGCCGCGATAAGGAATAGAGACAAATGCGATACTCCGGTCTGAGCGGTCAGGGTGAAGTCAATTTTGTAAGGATATTTTCTTGACTGTCCAGATATTGTAACTTGTTCACAAAGTTCTACTGAAACAGTCAGCTATTCAGTGGACCTGCGAAAAAATGACGCGATCTTGATCCTGATCAAAGGTTTAAAGGCATTCGTTTCCGGCCACATGTGCTAGATCAAGGGGCGTCGAACAGGAGGCAACCGGTGACCGAGCAAATGAACCGAACCCGAAGATGGGTGTTGATTGGCGGTGGTGTTGCGCTCGCTGCGGGGTTTGCGATCCGGGAAATTCGGTTGATCCCTGAAGATCACGGTGGTGAGCGGATCAGCGTTGAAACGGCGCATGAACAAGCCCGCAAAGGACGCATCCTGTTGGTCGACATACGAACGCCGCGTGAATGGCGCGCCTCGGGCATTGGCGAAGGTGCGGCGCCTCTGGATATGCGGCGCGAAGACTTCGTTGAGGCATTGCAGCAGATGACCGGTGGTCAACTGGATGCGCCAGTGGCGTTAATCTGTGCGCGTGGGGTGCGCTCAGCGCGTTTGAGCAACCAACTCATAGCGGCCGGTTTTACTCAAATCATTGACGTGCCCGAGGGTATGCTGGGTTCAGCCGCTGGCCCAGGTTGGGTCAGGGCCGGACTGCCGGTTCGCAAATTTAATGAGGATGCAGGATGATCCGAACACTCAGTCTGGCCGCACTTGTTGCTGCAACCGGACAGGCCGCATGGGCGGGTTGTGCTGGTCAGGAGACAGTTTGTGAAACGCCGATGGGCGCGTATCACATCGAACTGCCCGATGAGGGCAATACACCTATGGTCCTGTTCCTGCACGGTTATGGCGGCAGCGGATCGGGGACGATGCGCAATCGCGCGATGGTCGAGCCGCTGTTGGAACGTGGTTATGCGGTCATGGCGCCTGAAGGTCTGGAGCGACCGGATCGGGGCGGCACCAAAAGCTGGAACTTCTATCCCGGCTTTGGCGAACGGGACGAAACCGCCTTTCTGACCGAGGTCGTGCAAGATGCCGCAGACCGGTTTGGCGTCGATCCCGACCGCGTCCTGCTGGGCGGATTTTCGGCAGGGGGATTCATGGTCAACTATCTGGCCTGTGAGGCTCCTGACACGTTTTCCGCGTATGTGCCGGTGTCCGGAGGTTTCTGGCGTCCGCACCCCGAGGTTTGCGAAGGTCCGATCCGCATGTTCCACACCCATGGCTGGACAGACAATGTCGTGCCTTTGGAAGGTCGCTTGCTGGGCGGCGGGCGTTTCCAGCAGGGTGATATCTATGCTGGGCTTGAAATTTGGCGCCAAGCCAATGGCTGTGTCGATCACAAGCCCAGCGGCTTCAGCACCACGGATGATTTCATGCGCCGCCGCTGGACCGGATGTACCGAAGGCAGCGCGTTGGAGTTCGCGCTGTTCCCCGGCGGTCATACTGTGCCTGCCGGTTGGGCAGACATGATCGTCGATTGGTATGAAGGGCTTGCCGGCAGCTGATTATTCTGCTGGGGTCATGTTGCCTTTGCCTTCGACCAGCCGCTTAAGCTCATCCCTGTACACGCGAGCCGAACGGGTGATAGCAGGCTCGCTGAAGTCTTCCCGCATTCCGACCATCTTGCGTGCAGCGCCTGCCGAGACGCCGCTGAGCGCAGATAGCGGGATCGCCAGTGCGAGGCTGATGGCAATCGGAGCCAGCCAGATCGACACCAGACCGGACAGGATACCAACGCTCAGCGCGACACCGCTGACGGTTTCAAGGGCATGGCACAGGATCAGCGTGTGCAGACCATACGTGCCGCCGTCGCGGGCCTGAGGCGACCAGCCACGCTGGATGCCAAAGGCCGTACGGAAGACGGCGATCATCTGCTGGACCATCAGGATCGGTGCATACAGGATCGACAACAGCACCTCAGCCAGAAACGAGGTCAGGAATTTGCGCCCGCCGCCGAAGTCCGAAAAGTGCACACCGCTCAGTGGTAAAGCCAAAACACCCAGCACCTTGGGGGCCAGAAGCATGGCGTACATGACCAGAATGATCAGCACATGCCGGGTTTCCGACATCTCTGGCCATTGCGGGAACAGAGGGTTGTCAGGGCTGAAGTAGTGCAGGACAGATGCGTCCTGACCCTGACCGATCAAGGCCCACATCAGCAACAGCGCGAACCACAGGGGGGACATCAGGTATCCGACCGCGCCATGAAACATGTGAAAGCGCGACACGGCGCGGAACCCGGTCGAGCCCAGCAGCTTCAGGTGTTGCAGGTTGCCCTGACACCAGCGGCGATCCCGCATGGCGTGATCAATGAGGGTGGGTGGGGTTTCTTCGTATGACCCACGAATGCGCGGCAGGAAGCGCACGGCCCAACCGGCGCGGCGCAACAATCCGGCCTCGACAAAATCGTGGCTCATGATCAGCTTGTCCTGACCGCTGATTGAGCGCAGCTTGGGCAGACCGGCGCTGGTGGCAAAAGCCTTGGTGCGGATGATCGCGTTATGGCCCCAATAGTTGCCCTCTTGCCCGCACCAACGCGCCAGGCCTTCGGCAAAGGCGATGCCGTAGACGCCATTGGCAAATTGCTGCATCCTGGCAAAGACCGATTGCGCGCCAATGAGTTGCGGATAGCTTTGGATCAGACCCGCACCCGGATCACGCGCCAGCGCATCGGTCAGGCGATAGATCGCGCGACCGGTCATCAGGCTGTCGGCATCCAGTACCAGCATGGCATCCCAGTCTGCACCCCAACGGCTGACCCAGTCGGCGATATTGCCCACTTTACGGTCAGTATTCTGTTCGCGGCGGCGATAGTAGAGCTCCAGCCCCGGGGCTAACGTGGTGCGCAACGCCTCGACGCTGGCTTGTTCCTGTGCCGCAATCTCGGGATCGCGAGTGTCCGACAAAATGAACATGGCATAGTGGTGCTGACCACTGCGCGTCTGCAAATCTTCAAGCATGGTACGGGCGTTGCCCAGCACGTTCCACGGAACCTCGTTATAGACCGGGGTCAACAGGGCCACGCGCAGCGGCTGCGCGCGGTGACTTTTTTGGGGGCGATCCTGCTTGGACAGGGACACCATACCCAAAAGCACCGTGCAGACCGTGAAAGAGATCCAGAAGAAGTTGAACGAGATCAACGCCAACAGGATCGCTTCGACCAGGTTAATCCCTTCGGCGCTGAACCAATCGCTCATCACCCAGAGCAGACCCAATGTTGCCGCCATCGCGGGGGAAAACGCCAACGCACGCCAAAACCCGGCAGACGACGCGCGGCTGCCCGACGGTGCATCCGCATCCCGGAACCGCGCGCCAAAGTTCTGCGCAGGCATCGCCAGAGGGGCCTCGGGCGGCATGATATGCAGATCGCGGCTCATGTGGTCCAACGATATAGCCAGACCTCAGAGGCAGGCTGTTTGTCTTTCAGCAATTGCGCACGCAGCTCAACATGATTTCGCTCGCCCGGTTCGAACGAGAAAGCCAGTCGCAATCCACCGGTATCAGGATTGCGTTGCAGAACCCCGTCCGAGGTTTCGGCATGAGGCGAGTCAACAAAGATCGAGATCGCATCGATGTCCTCGAACAGCTCGCTGTGTTCAAAGTCGATAACGGCCAGACGACCCTCACCAAAGGTGTTTTCGCCCATCGCGGTGTTGATTACCCGCGGCATCGGCGTACGCTGGGGTTCTTCCCCCCAGATCAGGCGATAGGACAGGTCGACCTGACTGCCAGCGGCATAGGGCTCAGCCGGGCGCCAATAGGCGACGATGTTGTCATAGATTTCCTGATCTGCCGGAATTTCAACCAGCGTCACGGTGCCTTTGCCCCAATCTTCCTTGGGCTCGACCCAAAGGCCCGGACGTTTGTGATAATTGGCCTCAAGATCTGCGTAATCCGAAAACTTGCGCTTGCGCTGCATCAGGCCAAAACCGCGCGGATTCGTGTCAACAAAGGACGAAATTTGCAGCCGGGTCGGGTTGGCCAACGGACGCCACAGAACCTCGCCCGCGCCGTTGCGGATCAGCAGCCCATCGCTGTCGTGAACAGCAGGGCGGAAATCGTCGAACCGGCTGTGATTGGTCTGGTCGTATAGGAACATTGACGTTCCCGGCGCAATGCCCACATGGGGCAGCTCTTCGCGCGGGAACAAGGTTGCCTCGACATCCATGATGCAATCTGCACCCGCCGTGACGTTGAACCGATAGGCTCCGGTCACGCTGGGGCTGTCCATCAGGGCATGCACAACCATATTGCGCTGACCGGGTGCGGGGCGTTCCAGCCAGAAGCGGATGAACTCCGGGAATTCCTCGCCATCCGGATCGCCGGTTTTCAGGGCCAGACCACGCGCGGACAGGCCATAAACCTCGTGCAAGCCTATGGCGCGGAAATAGCTGGCCCCTTGCCAGACGCAGAATTCATCTGTCTTGCCGGGGCGGTGCATCTCGGTCCGAAGGCGCAGGCCCGAAAAGCCCAGCGTGTCATCGATAGGCAGTTGCGGCACATCTTCGGACTTGTCGAACATGTCCAGATCGAAGGCGACCGGCGTAGCCATGCCATTCTCAACCGTTTCAACTTTCACGGTGCGCGGGAAATACAAACCCGGTGTGAAGAAATCGACGTTGAACGGCGTCTCGGTTTCGTACCACAGCGCCCGGTCCAGCCGGAACCGGATCGAGCGATACTGCTGATACGTCAGGTCCTGCCATTCCTGCGGCACCATCTCGCGTTCTGCATAGGGACGGCTGGCCAGATCGCGCGCCATCTCGATCACATAGTCGCGGTCAAATGGCACCTCACCACCCGTTGCATAGGCAGACGGGGCAAGGGCCAAGGCGGTCGTCGAGATGAGGAATGCGCGACGGGTAAAGTTCATTTCTTCGATTTCCAGGGTTGTGACTTGAACCACGCGGCCAGATAAGCCACGCCGATGATCATCGCAAAGCCAATCATGTTGGCGATAAAGACACTGGCAACATCCCGCCCAGATTGGTCAAGCGCGACACCGATCAACCGGGCTGCGGCCATGGAAAACACAAAAACCGCAAGGGATTGCTGGCCGACCTTGGTGATAACCGCCAGCAGTGTTTGCCAGATGCGTGCGCCCATACTGTGACCTGTTGCGATCAGGCGGTGACCATGCTCACCCGCTGCGACCCAACCCAGATAGGCCAGTGACAGGAAGTGGACATAGCGTAGAAGGCCGAATTCCGTTTTGCCACGCAGATCCTCAGTCAAGGGCCAGCCCGGAAGGATCGTTGCGCCAAGATCGGGCGCGGCGGTGTTGATCCAGGTAAAGACCTTCCACGACCCAAACGGAGCCGACAGGACGACAAAGGCAATTGCAACCCAGGTCAGGGTTTTAGAAACGGGTGGGGCGGGAATCCAACCGCGCATGAACGCGAACCCCGTGAAGAACAGCAGTTGCCAGCCAAACGGATTGAAGAACCACTGACGGTTTGACCATGGCTCGGCCGGCAATGCCAGTGCGCCGGTCTGAGCGACTAGCCAGATCGCCACGCAAACCGCCGCCATAAGCCAAAAGCTGACGCGGTAGAGCGCCATATAAAGCGGCATCAGCGCCAGGACCACCAGATACATCGGCAGGATGTCAAAGTAGTTAGGCACATAGGTCAGCGTAAAAATCCCAACCATCTGCGACGCAGGATCGTTGAAGAAGTGCTGCAGATTCAGGGATGAGACATAGGTTTTCTCGAACGCACCGGTCTGATCCAGCGCGGCCATGGTCATGGCCACAAAGAAAAACAGGCAGATATGCGCCCAGTAGACCTGCCAGATACGGAAGGCGACACGTGCTGTCCCCATCCACCATCCCTTGCGTAGAAACGCACCGCCAAAGGCAATGGCCGAGGCCATGCCCGAACAGAACACAAAGATCTCGGTCGCGTCGGAATAGCCGAACCGCGCAGGTATCCACTTGGCCCAGGGATCATTGGGGATATGGGCGATCAGAATGATGAACATCGCGATACCGCGATAAAAATCCAGCCGTGGGTCACGCGTGCGGGCAGGGGCTGCGGCAGGGGCCGCAGCGCTTACAAAATCAGAAGCGGGCGATATGGTCGCCATACGTTCTCTGTCCTTCTTGGTCTTCTTGTTATTCGGCGGGGACGCTTTGAACGTCGCCGCTGTCACGGGCCGCGTCGATCAGGGCGCGGCGCGCGATGGCATAATTGTCTTCGCCTCCGGCACGTTTGGCGCGGCGGTCGTCCAGAATACGTTCAACCGCATCAAGTCGCCCGGCGCGCAGGCCGGAATCGATGGTAATGCGTTCAAATACATCACGTTGCGCATGGCTGCCACCGGCCAGTTGCATTGAACCGCGCGCTGCCAGCAGATGATCAAACGCCGTGCCATAATGGCCGTCACCAAAGGCTTCAAGGCCCATGGCGGCTGCAACTCCGGGATCGGCCATGCGGCGGGTCGTATCGTCATTGGCGCGCGCCGCATCCGTGTTCATGCGGCTCAGCATCTTGGTAGTGGCATCGGTGCGATTGTCACCGGTCAGCGCCAGAAGGTAATGCAGATCGGCGAAGATGAGGCAGCCATCTTCGGTGCGTGCGGCGCTCAGGTCAGCCAGCTCTTCCCAGCGATTTCCGACATTTACGCCCTCAAGCTCAAGCCGCATCAACAGCGAAGTGCCGTTCGAGATGTCGCGGTAATCGTCCGTTTTGTCCTTGCGGACATGATTGTCATACAAATCCATCACCTGATCGACCTGACCCAGATCCAGATGCATAAGCGCCTTATGCCACCAGACGTGATAGCGGAAGTTGTTGCAATGCGCCCACGCGTCTTCTCGTCCGGCCAGCCAGTCAAGGCCCAGCTGCGCGTTGCCGGTCATCTCATGAACGTGGGCCACCGCGTGCAGACCCCAAGCATCGTCAGATACCATCCACAGCGCCTGACGACCTGCGATCTCAGCTTTTTCATAAGCGCCGGTTTCTTCCAGCGCAAAGGAGTGGCAGCCCAGCAGATAGCCCCGGCCCGGGTGGTCAGGTTCATAGGCAGGCATCACGCGTTCGATCGAGCGACGCATCCCGTCAGCATCACCCAGAACAAAGCGGGTTGCGTGGCTGAGTTTCATCGCCAGCGTGTCCTGCGGATGATCACGCAGAATCGCCTCGAATTTCTGTGCGGCCCGAGCCTGTTGGCCCGCCAAATACAGGGCCAGCGAATCCACATAGAGACGCTCGCGCGCTGTGATGGGCTGACGTTCCATCGCTGCGTTGGCAGCAGCCAGCGCGTCGACGGCAACCGCCATCATCTCGCGTCGCCCAAGCAGAGCCATGAACAGACCCTTGATCGCATGGCCCAGTGCGAAGTCGGGCTCAAGCTCCAGCACTTTGCCCAGATGTTGGGGGGTAACGGCGGCATGGGCCATGAAACCAAGCAGAACACCATTCCAGGCATCGACAGCAGCCGGCTGGGTCAGGGTGTTCATCTGTCCAAAAACATCTTGTTTCATACTTGGGTCCAATCTGATTGCGATATTTGACACTGTTCGATGTAACAGAGTGTGCGAGAGGGACGTAACAGTATCGACCCTGCTCTCGAATTGGTGAAATGACGTGTGTGTAAAAGACGAAAAAAACCGCCGATTCAAGGGCATGTTTCAGCAACTTGCCGCCTAAATGTGCAAGTATTTCAATCCTCGAACGGGTTTTCAGCGCTCAGAACGGCCTCGGTATCCGCCCCGCAGACCGGAGGGGCGCTGCGATATGTTACAGGCGTCCTCGACAGGTTCAGGGGATTCCCGATCAGGTTGACCTGACCCGGCTGGGCCTGCATTGAGATCTGCATCTGTCGTGCGGCTACCTGTTCGGTGTCAAACACCTGATCCAGCGTCTGAACCGGGCCAACGGGCACTTTGACTGCCTCGAGACCAGAAATAACGGTCTGCGTGTCCAATGCTTGCACTGCAGGTCGCAAAGTGGCGTTCAGCGCGTCCCGATGCTCCAGTCGGGCTGGATTGGTCGCAAATCTGGGGTCGTCGGCCAGCTCGGGATTATTGATGAAACTGCAAAGCTTTCTGAACTGACTGTCATTTCCGACCGCGAGAATCACGTGCCCGTCGGCGGTTTCATACACATCATAAGGTACGATATTCGGGTGCCCGTTGCCGCGTCGCTGCGGGACACTGCCCGAGGTCAGATAGTTCACGCCTTCATTGATCAGCCAGGCAATCTGGGCATCCACCAGCGCCAGATCGATTTGCTGGCCCTCACCGGTCAGGTCACGGTGGCGAAGTGCGGCAAGAATACCGACGCTCGCGTACATCCCGCACATCACATCTGCGATGCCAACACCCACTTTCATCGGCGCGCCCTCGGGATCGCCGGTCAAAGACATGATCCCGCCATAGCCCTGCGCCATCAGGTCATAGCCGGGCTTGCTGGAATTGGGCCCGGTCTGGCCATAGCCCGAGATCGAGCAGTAGACCAAACTGGGAAACTCTTGCGACAGGGTGGCATAATCAAGCCCGAACTTCGCAAGCCCACCGGGTTTGAAGTTCTCGATCAGGATATCCGCGTGTGACGCCAGTCGCCGAATCTCAGCCTGACCTTCAGCCGTGGCGATATCCAGCGTGACGGATTTCTTGTTGCGGTTGGCCGACATGAAATAGGCACTCAGGTCCGAGCGGTTGCCCTCGGCATCCGTCACATAGGGTGGGCCCCATTGCCGAGTGTCGTCGCCGCCGGTAGCGGGATTTTCGATCTTGATGACGCTTGCGCCCAGATCTCCCAGCAACTGCGTGCAGGTGGGTCCTGCCAAAATGCGGCTAAGATCCAGAACCTTGACGCCCTTCAGGGGGCCTTCAGATGCGGCCATCATAGCCTCCACGCTCAATTTCAGCAGCAATGACGGTAAATGTCTCGGCTTTTACAGCAGCTTCCAGCGCTGCGCGCAACTCGGCCCGGTTGCGGACTGTGTGGCCGTTTCCGCCAAAGGCCCGGCCCATGGCCGCGAAATCATGATGGCCAAAGTCCACGCCCTTGTTGCTCATCTGTCGCTGGCGTTGTTTCAGCTCGATCAAGGCAAGGCTTGCGTCCACGAAGACCAGAAAAATCGGGTTGCCGCCCATTTCGGCTGCAGTCGACAATTCCCCGGCCACCATCAGAAACCCGGCATCGCCTGAGAAGCTGATGGCCGGGCGCTGGGGTTCGGCCAGTTTCAGACCAATGGCCATCGGAACCGCGCAGCCCATTGTACACAGCGCCGAAGACTGGATCAGCCCGCGTTCTTCGCTGCACTCCCACATCTGGCTCAACAGGATACGATGCGCGCCGCTGTCAGCTGTTGCCAGCGTTTCAGGCGGCAGAACCGCCCGGGTTTCGGCGATGACAGCCGCAGGTCCCCAGTCTTCATCACTGGGAAAAGCCTCTGCCAGAGCAGCTTTGACATGCGAGGGTTCGCCACTTGGCCAAGTCGTATGGGCAGGGTTGCCCTTTGCGATGGCTTCCAGCGTTTCGCCCGTATCGGCAACAAGGTTCAAACCCGCCTGATGCATATAGTGATCATTGACGACGGCAGAGATATCGATGACGCGCTTATCCTCGGGATCCCAGATCTCGCGCCAGCCGGGGCGCATTTCGATAGGATCATAGCCCAGGCACAACACCAGGTCGGCCTGTTCGATCAAAGGAATCAGATGTTTGTCGGCCAGCGGCGACAGACCGGCCGCGCCCAGACACAGGGGATGATCTTCAGGCACCACGCCTTTGGCTTTGTAAGTGGTCACAAACGGAATGCCAAAATGCTCCACGAACGCCTGCACCACGCTGCGCGAGTCGTCATAGAGGACATCCAACCCGATTATGGCGACGGGGCGCTTGGCCTCGGCCACCCACCGGCGGGCTTTCTCCAGACACTCACCCCCAGGGCTTACAGGTGCGACCTTTGCAAGGCGGCGGTGTTTCACGCCGGTCACAGGCGTATCTGCAACCGAGATTGGTACATCGACATGAACTGGGCCGGGGCGTGGCTGCATGGCCAGAGACACCGCCTTGTCGGCGACAACATCCGCGCCCTTGGCGGTCAACGTGAAGGTCCCTTTGGTGATCGAGCGATAGACCCGGCTGTGGTCCATTACCTGATGCGTATAGGTCAGCGCCTCGTCCGCGTCGACACATCCGGTCAGAACGATCATCGGCACCCGGTCCTGCAACGCGTTCGCCACCACATTGATTCCATTCATTGCGCCCGGGCCTAGCGTGGCCACCAAAATCGCTGGTGCCCCATCGCGGTGATGCACTGCCTCGGCCATGAACCCGGCAGAGTTCTCATGCTTGGTCAGATGAAAGGTAATCCCCGCCTTTTCCAGCGCATCCACCAACGTCAGAACCTCACCCCCGGGCATTCCGAAAGCGTGGCGGCACCCCGCTTCATACAGGCGTTGGGCCAGAAGATCCGCGGCGCGGGGCGAGGGGTCCTGCATCAGTCATGCTCCGAAATAACCGTTTCGAAGCAGATTGCGGAGGACGCCCCTGGACGCAAGGCGGTTCACGCCAGTGTGACTATTTGACTGCGTCTTCGGCGACAGATTGAAACTTTGTGTCAAGTTCTGTGGCGATATTCAGCAAGGCTTGCCCACCTTCCGATGCATATGGGGCAAAAACAAAGCTGGGAGTTTTGTAGGACAGGGTGGCGGTTCCGTCCTCATTTTCGGTGACATAAAAGCGGATCGGCGCTTCGATCATCGCATTGGTCGATGTCGCAAGGACCCGCACCGCGTAATCATTGTTGAAGGCCCCAATCACCCGGTTGCCCGGTATGGTGATCCCGCGCGCGGCAGCAGCCTTGGTGGGACCTGCCTGTGTCACGACGATCAACCCGTTTTCCTTGATCGCGGCCTTGGTGGCGTCGACCAGTTCGGCATAAGGTTTGTCTGTCGGATGCACCGCCCAGCCTTCAAGGGCGTCTTGCGCCCAGACAGGCAAAGCGATCAGGGCGAGCAGAGGGATGAAAGTTTTCATCAACGCATCTCCGATTCCTAGCTGAGAGTGTGCCAGACCTGAACGTATCGCGCAGTCACAAACCCGTGTGCTGGGCGCAATTACGCGGCGCGCTTTTTCAATAGATAAATATCCATGATCCAGCCATGATCCGCTCGGGCTTTGGCGCGGGTGTCCAGGATTTGCTGGGCGACCTGATCTAGAGGGCCGCTGATCAGCAGTTCTTCCTTCATACCCACATAGGCCCCCCACCAGATGTCAAAATCCGCCATTTCAAGGGATTGGAATGAGCATTCTCCATCCAGCATTACGGCGACTTTCGAGGCGGTTTCAGGCCATCCTTCATCCCGGATACGACGCCCGGTTGTTACAACGTAGGGCGCACCCAGATCATTGATCGGGATCGCGTGGGCAGCTGTCAAAGCCTGCAGGGCAGTAATACCGGGGATCACTTTTGTGTTGGGCTTGGGGTCCAGCCGTGCCGCGATGCGCAGCGAACTGTCATAAAGCGACGGATCCCCCCAGATCAGCAGCGCTACGGTCCGTGCCTCCGGGTGGGCGTTCATCACCTCCTGCCAGCGCAGGGCAATGGCGTCGTGCCAGTCGTCAACACCGCGAAGATAGCCGTCATCCGCTCGTCGCGTAGGGATGTCGAAATAAGCGATCTGCGGCGGGGTGTTTGCCACCTGCGCAATGATCTCTTCGCGCAGACCGGCCAGATCAGCCTTGTTTTCGCCCTTGCGCGGGATCAGGATCAGATCCGCCGCCCGGATGGCCTGCGCACCCTGAAAGGTCACATGCTCCGGGTTACCGGTACCGATGCCGATCAGGCTCAGATCAATCATCTTCGAACTCCGCCAGCGGGCCATAAAGGATCAAGGCCGGGGCTTTGCCGATCTCAGATTTCAACTGCTCCGCCAAAGCGCCGATGGTGGCGCGATGCAGCTTTTGATTCGGGGTCGAAACGGATTCTGCCATCAAAGCCGGAGTGTCCAGCGGCAGGCCATGGGCGTTCAGCGCATCGACCAGCAGCGGGAAAGTGCGCTTGCCCATGAACACCACAGTGGTCGCTTGAGAGTCGGCCAAAGCAGCCAGGTTCAGATCGTCAGGCAGTTCACCACTGACGTCATGACCGGTGACAAATTGCACCCGTCGCGCGGTCAGACGACGGGTAAGCGGAATACCTGCCGCCGCTGCCGCCGCAATGGCAGATGGGATGCCCGGAATGATTTCATATTCAATTCCAGCTTCGCGAAGGGCCACAAGTTCTTCTTCCAAACGCCCGAACATGCCGCCATCGCCAGATTTCAGCCGTACCACATGTTGGCCAGTCTGTGCATAGTCCACCAGCAACCGGCTGATATGGTCCTGCTTGGGCGAGGGGCGACCGGCCCGTTTCCCCACGCCCACAAGATCCGTGTCCTCGCGCGCGTGGCTCAGGATTGGCCCGCTGCTCAGGTCGTCGAAAAGAACGGCGTCGGCTTTTTGCAATCGGTCTACGGCCTTCAGCGTCAGCAGGTCCGGATCGCCGGGGCCCGAGCCGATGAAAGAAACAAAGCCGCTCATGCCGAGGCCTCAGCGATCAGGTGAAAGAATGTGCCGGTGACATTGCCGCGCACCGAGCCGGTCTGCGGGCCTTCTGCGCCTTCTGCATCAAACACACGCGCAAGCGGTGCATCAGGTTGGCCCACGATTGAAGAATAGTGGAACTCATGCCCGCGCAGCGCAGCGCCTTCGGCAAATCCGGGCATAGGGGCAAGAAGCTCGGCTTTGCGATAGCCCAGGTTGAACTTGCGTTTTTGATAAGACGTCACCAGTCCCAGCAAACCCGCCATTTCATGCTGCACGCCATCCTTGTCGATCAGCGCTGTCCCGAGCGTCATATACCCACCGCATTCTCCGTGCACCGGCTTTGTCTCTGCATGTTTGCGCAGACCCGTGAGGAACGTGTTCGCAGCGGCCAATGTGCCGGCGTGCAGTTCGGGATAACCACCTGGAAGCCAGACCAGATCGGCATTTGCCGCAGGGGCTTCATCGGCCAGTGGCGAGAAGGGCATGATCTCGGCCCCGGCCGAGCGCCAGCCTTCCAGCAAATGCGGATAGGTGAACGAAAACGCTGCGTCCCGAGCCAGTGCTACCCGTTGAGCAGGGGGCGGCGGCAGCGCGGTTGACGACGGCCCAACAGGGCCCGAGGAAGCCGCCTGTTTGATCGCATCCAGATCCACATGTTCGCGCAGAAACGCGGCATAACCCACAATAGCGCTTTCCAGATCAGGGTGTTCGACAGCTTGGATCAATCCCAAATGCCGCTCGGGCAGGGTCAGATCACCACGACGGGGCAGCACGCCCAGCACCGGCAGTCCCGCGCGTTCCATCCCTAGCCGGGTCAAACGCTCGTGCCGGGGGCTTGCGCAGCGGTTCAGGATTACTCCGGCAAAGGGCAGATCGGGGTTGTACATCTTGAACCCCAATGCCGTGGCCGCTGCGGATTGAGCCTGACCGCCCACATCCAGAACCAGCACCACAGGCCACCCCATCCGTGCAGCAGTCTCGGCGCTCGACCCATGGCCCAGCTCTCCGGGTTTGGCGACACCGTCGAACAGACCCATCGAGCCTTCGGCCACAACGATATCTGCACCTTCGGCCTGAGCAGAGATCGCGTTTAACAGCGGATCGCCCATCGCCCAGCTGTCGAGATTGAACGAGGCTCGCCCTGCCGCCGCTCGATGGAACGCCGGGTCGATGTAGTCCGGGCCGCTCTTGAATGGCTGCACGGTCAAGCCGTCTTCGGCCAACGCGCGCAAAAGGCCCAGCATGACCGTTGTTTTGCCGGTGCCTGACGATGGGGCCGAAATCAGAATGCCTGGGGGGTTAGTCATCACCGTGACTCCAGCTGGACCACGGGCTGTCGGTGCTTTGCGGGCGATAGCGGCGATCATAATCCTTGGAATACAGGCAGCTTTCATCGAAGCCCTCACCTGCCAAGGCCGGACCCACCATGATCAACGCGGTGCGCGCGATGCTTTCGTCCAGCGAGTCCTTCAGCGTTGCCAGCGTCGCGCGGATGATCCGTTCATCCGGCCAGCTGGCGCGGTAGACCACGGCCACCGGACAATCTGCACCATAGGCCGGGGTAAGATCGGCGATGACCTTGTCCAGATTGCCGATCGACAGGTGGATGGCGAGAGTCGCTCCAGTACGGGCGAAGTTCTCCAGCGTCTCGCCTTCGGGCATCGTCGATGCGCGCCCCGGTGTCCGGGTCAGAACGACGGATTGTGCGATCCCGGGCAGGGTCAGTTCAGTACCCAAGGCCGCAGCGGCCGCGGCAAAGGACGGCACGCCGGGGGTCACGCTGACAGGGATGCCCATCTGTTTGAGGCGGCGGATCTGTTCACCCATCGCCGACCAGACCGACAAGTCGCCGGAATGCAGGCGCGCCACATCCTGACCCGCTTTGTGCGCAGCGTCGATCTCGGCCATGATCTGATCCAGGTCCATGGGCGCGGTGTTCACGATCTTTGCGTCCTCGGGGCAATGGCCCAGGATCTCTTCCGGGACCAGCGAACCTGCATAGAGGCAGACAGGGCAGGATGCGATGATATCGCGCCCGCGCAACGTCAACAGGTCGGCGGCGCCCGGTCCGGCACCGATAAAATGAACGGTCATGTTTGTCCTCCGATGGCTATGGCGCAAGTCGCCAGCCGGTCGTCTGAAATTTGTCTGGGTGAGAGCAGCCGCGCGCCCAAGCCAAAAAGCTCTCCGGCGGCAGCCAATGCGGATGCTTCGGCCACACTTCCGGTGCCATAGGTGGCACGGCTGCGGGTCGAGCAGGTGAGGGTGCGTTGATCCGCCAGGTCGGCTGCGGCAACGAAATGCAAGGGCAGAGATACCTCTTCTGCAAAGAATGTCAGCGCAGAATGGCCTTCCTTGTCGGCAACGGTTGCCAAGGCTGTGACATCATGGTTCGCAGTTGCCACTTCAAATGCTTTACGCAAGCTGTCGGCTGTTGCAGCAGAAGAGAATCCAAGGCCAGCGACGATCATAACGTCACGCTCCACTGCACAACCGGGTAGGCGGATTTCCAGCCACGCCTTGGTCCCAGAGGGGCAGATTGCGCAAGCTCGATTCGCAAAAGGTCACCGCCCAAATCTTCGTGCCATCGTGCTAGCAGGGCCTCGCTTTCCAATGTGACGGCATTGGCGACAAGGCGCGTGCCTTTGGGAAGCGCATCGCGCAGCCAGGCCAGCAGGTTGGCACTCAACCCTCCACCGATGAAAACGACATCCGGCAGCTCCTCGTTGAACAGCGCTTCTGGCGCGGTTCCGTGCACGACGTTCAGACGATCCTGCCCCAATGCATCGGCATTGCGGCGGATGCGCTCTGCCCGGTCAGCGCGGGGTTCGAAACATGTCGCTGACAGGGTCGGATCACACATCAGCCATTCGATGCTGATCGAACCTGTGCCGCCGCCGATATCCCACAGATGCTCACCCCTTTGAGGAGCAAGCGTTGAAAGGGTCAACGCGCGGATGGGCCGTTTGGTGATCTGCCCGTCGGTTTCAAAAATGTCGTCCGGTTTGCCAGACGCTTTGGACAGCGCGGGACCTGCACCGGTAACGTCCAGTCCAACGCAGACGGGATGGTCGAACGTGCCCAGAAGGGCTTCGGTCAGAGTGACGGTCTGAGAGCTTTCGCGCGGACCGCCGAGCGCCTGCATCACATGAAGGGACGAGTCGGCAAAGCCGGTTTCAGTCAGGTATGTTGCCAGTTCCGCCACGGCCTTTCCGTCGCGCAGCAACAGAATCGCCCGCAGACCCGGGGCCAGATGCGGCCGCAGTCGGGTCAGGGGGGCAGCGTGCAGGCCGAAGGTCAGCGTACTTTCCAAAGGCCAGCCCAGACGGGCAGCGGCAAGCGAAAAAGTGGATTGGCCGGGCAGGGCGGTCCATTCTCCGGCGTCGAAATTGCGTGCAACGACTGAACCTGCGCCAAACCAGAACGGATCGCCCGAGGCCAGAACAACGGTCTGTTTTCCGCGCAAACCTTGCAGGATCGGCAAGCCATCTGAAAACGGCACCGGCCATTCGATACGATCTGCTCCGGTTTCGGGCAGCAGCGATAGGTGGCGCGACGGCCCCATGATCACTTCGGCCCGGTCCAGCACTTGACGGCTTGCAGGTGACAGGCCATCAAGCCCATCTTCGCCCAGTCCCAGAACTGTCAGCCACGGAGCATCAGACATGTCCAAACTCCTGATCCCCAATGTGCTGATCCTTGGCGGTACGACCGAGGCCAACGCTTTGGCCAAAGCCGTTGCCGAACAAGGGGTTGCGGCTGTGTATTCCTACGCCGGACGTGTGGAAAGCCCACGCCCACAGCCTTTGCCAGTGCGCGTTGGCGGCTTCGGCGGTTCGGAAGGTTTGGCCGAGTACATCCGCAAAAACGCCGTTACCCATGTTGTGGATGCGACCCACTCGTTTGCGGCCCAGATGAGCCGGAACGCGATTGAGGCGTGTCGGACAACGCAGACGCCTCTGGCCGCTCTGACCCGCGCGGCGTGGACGCCGCAGCCCGGCGACACCTGGCATCACGTCCCGGACATTGCAGCGGCCGTCGACGCGTTGTCCGGCGACGCCCAGCGCGTGTTCCTCGCCGTTGGCCGTATGCATCTTGAAGACTTTGCCGCCCAGCCCCAGCACCATTACCTGCTGCGCCTTGTAGACGACCCCGAAAGCCTGCCCCTGCCGAATGCCGAAGTTGTCGTTGCCCGTGGGCCATTTACCGAAGCTGAGGACCGCACGCTGATGCTGCGCCACGGCACGCAGCTGGTTGTGTCCAAAAACGCAGGCGGCTCGGGCGCGCGGGCCAAGCTGGACGTGGCGCGTGCCTTGGGCCTGCCCGTGCTGATGATCGACCGCCCGGTTTTGCCGCAGCGGACCGAGCTTTCGAGTGTCGCGCAGGTTCTGGACTGGCTGTCTCATCCCTGATCCTTATCAGGGGTAAAGCGTGGGGTGTAGACGATTGGTGCGCCGTTGCGTTCGATTACACGGGTGCGGGATGACCCCACAATAACCACCGTCTGCATATCGGCCATCTCAGGCGTGGCTTCGGCAAGTGTCGAAATCCGGATTGCTTCATCTGCCCGCGACACCGCGCGAGCGAACAAAATCAGGCGCTCTGGTTCACATTCTTCGCGCAGGATTTCCAGTGTTTTTACAAACCCTTCGGGGCGAGACTTCGAGCGTGGATTGTAAAAGGCCATCGAGAAATCGGCCTGCGCTGCCAGACGCAGACGTTTTTCGATCAAAGCCCATGGTTTGAGGTTGTCGCTGAGGTTGATGGCGCAGAAATCATGCCCCATCGGAGCGCCCGCACGGGCAGACGCGGCCAGCATCGCAGTGATCCCCGGCAGCACATCAATCTGAAGATTGCGCCACTCCTCAGGACCGCTCTCTATCGCCTCGAAAACGGCTGCGGCCATGGCAAATACACCGGGGTCCCCCGAAGACACCACGACAACTTTCCTGCCGTCGGCTGCCATTTGCAATGCGTGTTGCGAGCGGTCGATTTCGACCCGGTTGTCACTTGCGTGCAAGGTCAGGCCGGGGCGTTCGGCCACACGCGCCACATAAGGAATATAACCCACCACGTCGGTGGCTTCGGTCAGCGCCGACGTGACTTCGGGCGTCACCAGTGCCTCATCACCCGGTCCCAGCCCTGCAATCTTGACCCAACCGCTCATGGACGCCGTCCCTGACCATGCACCACGATGATCGAAAAGTACGGGGTGATCTTTTCGCAGGCCTCTGACAGTTTGGTCACTGTCTGGTTGGGCATCTGCGCAAATTCGACGATCCACGCCCTGTCAAAAAGACCTGAGGTCTTCAAAGCACGTTTCACCTTGTCGATGTTGCGCCCGATCTTCATTACGACCAGCGCGTCGGTTTGCGCCATACGTTCTGCCAGAGTGTCTTCGGGCAAAGTGCCAACCAGCACGGTCAGTACATCATCACCCCAGGTGATAGGATCACCAGTCGCGGTCCAGGCACCGGACATGCCGGTGATGGCGGGCACAACCTCGACCGGGGTCTGTTCGCGCAACCGGCTGTAAAGATGCATGAATGAACCATAAAAGAACGGATCGCCCTCGCACAGAACCACAACATCCTCGCCCTGCTCGGACAGCGCTTTCAGATGGGCGGTACAATCTTCATAGAACGCAGCCAAAAGTTCGTTGTAGCGCGGATCAGTGACCGGAATCTCGGTGGTTACCGGGTATTCCATCGGAAACTCAACCGCGCCTTCAGGAATCATACCGTTTACGATCTTACGCGCCTGACCGCTGCGGCCCGGTTTTCGGAAGAAGGCCACATGCTTGGCGTTGCGCAACAGGCGATCCGCCCGAACGCTCATCAGGTCCGGATCGCCGGGGCCAAGGCCCACACCGTATATGGTACCCATGCTCATTCTGCCCGGCTTGCGATGGCGTTAACGGCCGCCACTGTGATGGCACTGCCACCCAGTCGACCTTTGACAATGCAGGACGGCACCGGTTGGGCCTCCCACAGCGCATCCTTGGATTCGACGGCGCCAACAAAGCCGACCGGGCAGCCAATGATTGCTGCAGGGCGCGGGCAATTTGGGTCTTCCAGCATGTTTAGCAGATGGAAAAGGGCTGTTGGCGCGTTGCCAATGGCGACCAGAGCGCCTTCCAGATGCGGACGCCACAGTTCCAGCGCAGCGGCGGAACGTGTGTTGCTCATCTCGGCGGCCAAAGGGCGCACGCGGTCGTCATGCAATGTGCAGATCACTTCGTTATCGGCGGGCAGGCGGAAGCGGGTGACGCCTTCGCTGACCATGCGCGCGTCGCACAGGATTGGCGCGCCGTTTTCCAATGCCGTGCGGGCAGCCGACACAAAGCCGGGTGAGAAATGCACGAACTCTTCCAGCCCAACCATCCCGGCGGCATGGATCATTCGAACGGCGACCTGCTCTTCATCAGCTTCAAAACGGGCCAGATCAGCCTCGGACCGGATGGTGGCAAAGCTTTCCTTGTAGATCGCCGCGCCATCGGTTTCATATTCATAGGGCATCAGGTGAAGTCCATGGTCATAAGTGTTTCGGGGTCGAGCCCGCGCTGGCAGGGCTCATCCCCTGCGCGGCCCTGTTTTACAAGATCAAATCGTCCGTTTGCGCCCACCAATGTAATGTCGGCGGCCCCCATCCGGGCACATCCCTTGGCGCAGCCCGACACATGCAGGCGCCCGGGCACGTGCGAAGCCAAGGCGCGGGCGATGTCGCGGGTTTCCACCTGAGCCTGCGGGCAGAACGGGGCACCGGGGCAGGCGTCGGTGGTCATCAGCGGGTCGGTGCCATCCGAGACAAACTCCGGGGCAGGTATCGCCGCGCCGCCTTCCAGCAGGATCAGCCGCCACGGGGTGACACGCAGGGCAGTCGCGCCGCTATCGTCAATCAGATCATAAAGCTTGCGCGCCGGCAGCGACCCAAAAGCCGCGCCGTACAGAGCGCCGAGTTCGCACGGGCCGGGTTGCAATTTTGCGCCGACAGGGCCGGGCGGGTTTCCTTGCCATTCCTGCGGCAGCGCGTCGACGACCCGCGCCATGCGGCGAGCCTCGGGCGTGTAGGTCTTGGCAAACCACCGTGCCAAAGCGATGACGTGGTCAATCGCGTCACTCTCGGTCACACGGCGCCCAGTTTCGCAGCCGTCTGCACGCAGGATCAGGCCGTCAGCATCGGTTTCCAGACGAATATCCGCTGAGTCCGCGCTCAAAAGCCGCGCGGGGCCGGTGTCGATGGCAAAGCCGAACTTGGCGGGCAGGGCGGGCAGCTCTGCCAATTGGTCGATCAGGTCCTGCGTCAGGCGCGCGGTCAAATCGCCCGCCTGATACAGCGGAGTGACCAGAATATTGCGTCGCACCTCAATGCCGGGCTCCGCATCCAGCAGGTTCAGCGCCGCAAGCTCCTTGAGCAGCGGCTGATGGTCATAGTCCTCCACGCCTCGCAGTTGCAGATTGGCCCGATTGGTCAAATCGATCGACCCGTTTCCAAACCGATCGGCAAGGTCGCACAGTCCCAGCGCTTGGTCGGCCTCCAGCCGTGCCAACCGGGGCCTTACCCGCACGACCAGCCCGTCGCCGGACATCATCGGGCGGTGGGCACCGGGGCACCATCCCTGAACAACGGGCGCGCTCATGTCAGACCCTCCAGATCCGCCCGGATCGAGTTACGGCGGGTGTTCCAAAGTCCGGCCTCAAGCAACGCACGGAACCGGTCCTGCATTGCTTGATGGGCTTTGGGATTGGCCTCTTGCAGGAAAGCGTCCACCTCTTCGTTGCCCAATGTAGCATCATGGTACAGGTCGAACAGGTGCGGCGCGACCGTCCCGGACAGATGCGCGAACGAGGCCATGTGATCCAGCGTTGCGGCGATTTCAGCCGCGCCCCGGAAACCATGCCGCTGCATCCCGGCGATCCAGACGGGATTGGCGGCGCGGGCATGGACGACTCGGCTGATCTCTTCCGGCAGGGTTCGGGCGCGGGGGTTTTCAGGGTTGGTGTTGTCCAGATGGTAAAGCTGCACGCTGCCGCCCGTGATCTTTTTGGCTGCGGCAAAACCGGCCTCATGTGTGGCATAGTCATTGGCCAGCAGCAGGTCGGTCTCAGTCAGATCCTGCAGGTGAACAAAGCTGTCGGCATTTGTAACGCGCTGGGTGATGCCGTCCTTGTCTTGCTCAATGTGCTCGCCTTCCAGCGCGAAGGAACTGGCCTCTAGCCATGCCTCGCCCGCCTGCGCGCGCGCTTCTTCGGTATAGACCTCGGACAATTGGGTCATGTTGACGCCATAACTGCCAGGTGCCGGGCCATAGACGCGGGCCGAGGGGTCCTGACCTGCATAAGGGTTCCAGTCGGGTGCTTCGTCGCGCGCAGACAGCGCACGGACGGCTTGACCAAAAAGCGCTGAAAGGGTTGGGAACACGTCTCGGAACAGGCCCGAAACGCGCAATGTAACGTCCAGACGTGGGCGGCTGAGATCGGTGATCGGCAGGACTTCGATGCCTGAAACCCGCTCGGACCCTTTGTCCCAGACCGGCTTGACACCCAGCAGATGCAGCGCCATCGCGAACTCTTCGCCCGCAGTGCGCATAGTGGCTGAGCCCCACAGGTCGACGATCAGCCCTTTGGGGTAATCGCCTTCTTCTTGCAGATGGCGGCGTACCAACTCCTCAGCCAGTTTGACGCCCTGCGCATAGGCCGCGCGGGTCGGAACCGAGCGTGGATCGGTTGTATAAAGGTTCCGTCCGGTAGGCAGCACATCCGACCGCCCGCGATAGGGGGAACCAGATGGGCCAGCTTCGATCCGCTTGCCCGCAAGCGCGTCGATCAAAGCGCCACGTTCGGCTTGAGCAGATGCTGCCGTGTCGAAATTGCCCGTCACCTCGGGCACCCTGCCAAAGATATGCAACCCGTCTCCGAACTGACTTTCCTTGATGTCACAGACAAAACGGTCGATCCGGGTGATCGCCTCGGCGGTGCAGGTGGCCTGATCAAGGCCAAGATCGCTTTCCAGCCCGATGGCTTGCGCTTCGTCCCGGATATCTTCTTGCAAACGGTCCCGGCGTTTGGGGTCAAGCCCGTCTGCATTCGAGAATTCATCCAGCAGCGATTCCAGCCGCACCATCCGGTCCGGTGTACCGCTTTCCTTCATCGGCGGCGGGATATGGCCCAGCGTGACGGCCCCAATTCGGCGCTTGGCCTGCGCAGCTTCGCCGGGGTCATTTACGATGAAGGGGTAGATTACCGGCAGGTCGCGGATCAGCGCCTCGGGCCAGCAGTCGGCGGATAAGGCAACCGATTTTCCGGGCAACCATTCCAGCGTTCCGTGGGCACCGATATGGATCAGCGCATCTGCGCCCAGACCTTTGCGCAGCCACAAGTAAAACGCGACATAGCTGTGGCGCGGCGTGCGTGACAGGTCGTGGTAGTCGTCATCGCGGAGTTCGGGCGTTCCGCGTTCTGGTTGCAGCGCGACCAGAGCTTTGCCCCGGCGCAGGGCTGTGAAGTGAAACGCGCCATCATCGAAGGCGGGATCGTCTTCGCAATTGCCCCAAACCGTTTGAAGGTCGGTTTGCAATTGTTCCGGCAGTTTGGCCAAAGCGTCCAAATACCCTTCCAGCGGCCAGGAAATCCGGGCGTCTGGCAACGTCTCGGAAATTGGTTCCGCTGGTGCGGTTTCATAGCCTTCGCTCTGAAGATCGAACAGCATTGCCTCGGCAGAGGCCAGTGCGTCCAGGCCCACGGCATGGGCCATCTGCCAGTCTTTGCCGGGATAGGTCGACAGCACCAGCGCAGGGATCTGATCCGCCTTCGGTTTGTCGCTCAGACTCAGCCAGCCTGACACCCGGTCGATGATGGCTTCGATCCGTTCCGCCTCGGCCCGGTGGGCGAAGCGGGAATATTCCAGATGTGGGTCGCGTTTGCCTGGTTCCTTGAACGAGGCGATGCCCGCCGAAATTCGTCCGTCTACCTCGGGCAATACAACATGCATTGCCAGGTCAGCGGGCGAGAGGCCTCGTTCCGCCTCAGCCCAGGCTTTGCGGCGCGAGGTGGCCAGAGCGATCTGAAATACCGGCACGTTGGCGGCGTCCAGCGGGGAAGTGCCCGACGCACCTTTGCCGGAAAAAGACGTGGCGTTGATGATCGCAGCGGGGGTCAACGTCCCAAGAGTCTCGCGCAACCAATCGGCTGCTGCAGGTGCCTTGAGGGACGGCGCGTACAGGCCCACTGCCGCGAACCCGCGCGCGCGCAAGCTGCGGATCAGAGCTGCGACAGGGGCGGTGTCGGCCGACGTCAGATAGGCGCGATAAAACGTGACGACGATACGTTTCGCGTCCCCTTCGAACGCAGTGTCCGCTGGAATCACGCCGCGATCCGGGCACCATGCCCCGCATTCGGGCAGGGTCTTCGCGCCCATCACCGGCCCGGCATAAAGCCCGGCTGCCAAGGCCATCTGTGCCAATGCGGCTTGCGCCGCGACCTCACCACCAGTGTCGCACAGATGGGCCAGACGGCGCAGGGTTGAAACGGGCAGGGTGGAATAGTCATCCAGCCGCGTATCCTCGCGCCCATCCGCTGGCAGCACGGCTAGCGCGATGCCTTTGGCCTGCGCCAGTGCCAGAACCTGCTGCAAGCCGTACGACCAGTAAGGCACGCCGCCAATCAAGCGGATCAGAATACCCTTGGCGCAGTCCAGCGTCTGCTCGACATAGGTGTCGACGGACAGTGGGTGCTTGAGCGCCGTCAGGTTGGCCAGTCGAAGCGTCGGCATCCGCCCCTCGGACCCGCCACCGCGATGCCATCCCGCCGCGAAAGCGCCGAGGTCACTGTCCGAGAAGGACAAGACAACCAGATCCGCCGGGCTTTGGCCCAGATCGGTTGGGGTCTCGGTTTCCTCGAGCCCATGGCTTTCGCGGAAGACGACGTGCATGGGTTACTCGGCGGCCTCGGTGACGCCCGCGAGGATCTCGCGGATTTCAGCCTCTTTGATGTCGTCATGCTCGGCAATGACCACCAGACGCGAGCGGCGCTCTTCACCCGGTTCCCACGGACGGTCATACTGGTGACGAACGCGCGCACCGACGGCTTGAACGAGAAGGCGCATGGGTTTGCCTTGGACGGCAGCGTAACCCTTGACGCGCAAGATGTTCAACTCGGTCGCCAAGCGTTCGATATTGGTGACCAGCGCGGCCGGGTCGGTCTGTTCTGGCAGTTCGACGATGATGCTTTCAAAATCGTCGTGTTCGTGATCATGGTGACCGTCGTGATGCGACGGGCGGGCATCCATGTCATCCTCGGCAGCGGATTCCAGACCCAGCACGACGCGGACATCCACAACGCCTTCGGCAACCTCAACCACGGGCAGGGGGCGCGGCGCTTCGGCGGCGATGACTTCTTTGGCCTTGGCCACGCCCTCGGGGCCCGCCAGATCGGGTTTCGTCAGCAGGATGATGTCGGCGCAGGAAATCTGATCCTCGAACACTTCGGACAGTGGCGTTTCGTGGTCGATCGAGTCGTCGGCCATGCGCTGAGCATCCACGGCTTCGACATTCGGCGCAAACCGACCGGCGGCGACGGCTTCGGCATCGGCCAGAGCGATCACGCCATCCACGGTGATTTTCGAGCGAATATCGGGCCAGTCGAAGGCTTTGAGCAACGGTTTGGGCAGAGCGAGGCCCGAGGTTTCGATCAGGATATGCTCAGGGCGCGGCTCCAGCGCCATCAGAGCTTCGATGGTTGGGATGAAATCGTCGGCCACGGTGCAGCAGATGCAGCCGTTTGCCAGTTCCATGATGTTTTCCGCCGGACAGTCCGGGATGGCACAGGATTTCAGGATGTCGCCATCGACACCCACATCGCCGAACTCGTTGACGACCACGGCCAGACGCTTGCCCTGTGGGTTCTGCATCAGGTGTTTGACCAGCGTCGTCTTGCCCGAGCCCAGAAATCCGGTGATCACGGTGACGGGCAGTTTTTCAAGGTTCGACATGTCAGGCTCCAATCGGGGGAATGCGCGAGGCGCAGTTTTTGCGGAAATGTTCGGGGCGCTCGCGCCATTTGACCAAGCCGTCTTGGGTGGCCAGATACTTTGTGACGCCGTCGATGATGACATCGACATGATCAACCTCATTCAGGTTCTCATAAACAAAGGTCCAGCGATCCGGGCCACCGCGCAGCACTATGGAACAGCCCTGATCACAATTCGAAAGGCACTCGACAGGTTTCAGGGTAATGCCGTCGGGCAATTCGGCCTGTTCCAAGGCCTGGTGCAGCAATGTGCCGGGGCGCTGCGCATCATCCTCAACAGCCTGACCGCGGCGGCAGGTCGTACAGACCAGCAGCTCGACCGGTGCGGTCTCAGTCGTATCTCTCATCCCCCCAAATCCTCTTCGCGGGGGACGGGGTTTCAAGCGGGCCACGTGTTGCAACATGGACCCGACACCGGAACACCCCGCCCGGTTTCAACTTCGGGTGCTGGCAGGTCTCCCGGCTTGCGGATGTCAGAGGCCCGGTTCGTCAGGGTCCTCTGTCGGATGTCCCGCCTTCCCGGCCTTGGCCAGTGGCATTGGGCACCCTCTCCGGTCACGGTCGCGGGGGCGGCTGCGTTTGGCGGACAACCCGTTGACGCATTCCCTTTTCATCTGCTGTTGCAGACACCAACGAAAGGGACATGCGGCACCGCTGACCCGCTTGTCAAGCGCGTTACGCGTAACATCTGGGGAAGGGTGCGAAAAGCGACCTGCGGTTGTCGTTGGGCGGCATGAATGGTCGCATAAATCCGTGATCGCATGACGGGCACATGCCAACAGGGAGAGGCGACATATGAAAGTTGGATTTATCGGGTTGGGAAATGTCGGCGGCAAGCTGTCAGGATCCTTGCTGCGAAATGGTATTGATCTGACGGTGCATGATCTGAACGCGGATCTGGTGACCGAGTTTGTCGCCCAAGGCGCAAAGGCAGCAGAGGGTCCGGCTCAGTTGATGCGGGACTGTGATGCGGTCATCACCTGCCTGCCGTCGCCTGCAGCCTCGGACGCCGTGATGCAGGAGATGCTGCCCGAGGTTGGCCCCGGCAAGATCTGGATGGAGATGTCGACCACCGACGAAGCCGAGGTCAAGCGTCTTGGCGCTGAGGTAATCGAACGCGGTGGCGCGGCGGTGGATTGCCCGGTTTCAGGCGGATGTCATCGGGCAGCCACTGGCAATATCTCGATCTTCGCGGGATGTGACCGCGAAACATTCGAACGGATTCTACCGTTTCTGACCACCATGGGGCGGCGTGTTTTGCATACCGGTGAACTGGGCTCTGCCTCGGTTCTGAAGGTGCTGACCAACTATCTGGCCACAGCCAATCTGATCACCTGTGCCGAAGCACTGGTGACTGCCAAGGCAGCAGGTATGGATCTGGGCACGACCTACGAGGCCATCAAAATCTCTTCCGGCACGTCCTTTGTGCATGAAACCGAAAGCCAGGTCATCCTGAATGGATCCCGCGATATTTCGTTCACAATGGATTTGGTGAAAAAGGATATAGGTCTGTTTCAGGAGGTCGCGGACCGCGCCGGTGTGCCGCTTGAGATGAACCCGGTCATGATCAAGATCTTCGAGGACGCCATCGCAAGGTATGGCGAACGCGAGTTGTCGCCAAACATCATCAAACGATTGGAAGAGGCCACCGGCCTGGACATCCGCGCGCCGGGATTTCCACCCGAAATGCTGGATGATGAGCCTGAAGAACCTGGGTATGAGGTCGTCCCGCAAAACCGGATCGGGCACTGAACGCCGGTTGTTATTGGTGGCAAAGGGCCGCCCGGTCTTGCGATTGTTCAAGACCGAGTATCCTTTGCCATCCCCAGAGCGACATTGACCTGTGCGTGCCCCACGATACTGGCGGTTTTTGTCCGTTTGACTCTCACTCAGGTTTTTCTTGGAGAGGGCTACGTTGCCCTCAAGATAATGCAAATCCGCATCCAGCCATGGCCCCCTCAGAGGTATCTCTGCAGCGCAAATCGGAAACTGCAAACTGGCTTGTGAATGTCGGGATTGGGGCTTGTCGCTGCCGAATGCAACCGCAGTAGCCAGTTCACATCGCAATGACCGGTTAGTGCTCTTTCAGCCAGTCAGGGCGCACCGCAGAGAACAGCGGCATCGAGCCCATTCCGTTCAGTTTCACGCTGGTCCCCAATGTCTGCTATCGGAGTTCCGTGCAGGTTTTTAGGGTATCCTATGGGCGTGGTTCCAGGCCTGCTTTTGCGGCTCTGTGCCAACTGTTCGCGTAACGTTGGTAGCTCACGTCGGTCTTGTGAAAATAGGTTTCGACGTCGAAGGCCGCGCGCTCGGGGAGTGCGCCTGTTGCCAAGAGGGCGGCTCCCTGGCTCGTTCCTGTTGCGGTGACGGTCGCGTCGACCCTGCAGTTTGTCGCCGCGGCGAGCATACTGGCGAAGCCTTTGTTCCTGGCAAATGGACCTTCGACGATAATAGGGCCCTTGTGTCCGGTCAGCGACAGGCATTCCGCGGTCATCAATCCGAGGTAAAAACTCACCGCCGCCGCGCGTTCCTGGGTTCCGGGCAAAGGCTCTGACCCCATCCAGCTGTGTTTTTGCCCCTGAAACGGTCCGCTGTCCGGGACCATTGCGGGCAAGAGCATGGGGCCGTCTTTCGCGACCAGGTCAAGGAATTGCTCTGCACATTGAGTGGTTTGACCGTTCATCGCTAACTCGAACTCGCGTCCCCCCATGAAACGGGCGGAGGGTACCGGGGCACCCAGTGCGTTGACGTTAAGAAGCGTGTCGCGCGAAGGTTCCAGAGTTACTTCTTCGCCGCCGATGGTCATGGCAATGACCCATGTCCCGGTCGAAACGACGGAAAACGGCCCGGTTCGGGTCAGTACATGAGGCAAAAGCGATGCGTTTGAATCGTGGATGCCGCAGTGCACCAGCGTGTCAAAGCGCAGGCCGGTTTGCGATGCGACCTGCGGCAACACGGGTCCGAGAACCTCCGCAGATTTGCGTGCGGGCGCCATTTTTTCAGATATGCCCAACCGTTCGACCAACGAAGAATAGTGCGCCTTGGACGGTTTCCACAGATCCGTGTGACAACCAAGGGACGACACGTCGCTGGCCGGCACTCCTGTCAGGCGATGTCCCCAGTACTGCGGATAGGTAACAATGGCGGCGGTGCGTTCGCGAAGCGCGGGGTCCTGCTCAAATTGCCAATGCAACTGCGCACCCAGATTCAGACCCATCGGCAACCTTGGCGATCCGGTTTCCTCAAAGGCCGGGCGGATGGCGTCGTACGCCGCGGCCAGATCATCAGGGCCTGTGTGTTCATAGTCGAGGATCGGGGCAGCAAGCGCGCCGTCTGGCGCGATCAGGGCACAAGACGCCCCGTGGGTCGTGATGGAAATGGCATCTACGCCGTGCGCCTTCTGAAACTGCTCCAACCCGTCCAGAAGGAAGTGCCAGATCGCCTCAACATCGAAGTGCGGATAGGGTGGAGCGGCGAGAACGATGTTAGGCCGGGTCAGCACCTCCACTTCGGACATGTCAGTCGCATCGACCAGCGCAAGCTTGGAGTTGGTCTTGCCGATGTCGATGACGGCGACGTGCCGGGGGGTCATGGCATGTGGAAGACGGGCGTCAGCGGCACCGCCACGGGTTCGTTGTCGGGCTTGGTTTCCATGATGTCCGCCATATGCGCCCACCATCGCTGCATGATCTCGTTGCGGGGCAAGGCATCCATTTTGTGGTCGTCGGTGCGCCAAAGGACGCCAAAAAGAATGTTCGTTTCTTCGTCCAGATGGATCGAATAGTCAGACACGCCCGCGTCTTTCAGCAGCGTGGCAAGCTCTGGCCAAATCTCATCGTGGCGCTTTTTGTATTCATCCCTGCAGCCCGGGGTGAGCTTCATCTTGAAGGCGTATTTTTCCATGTCAGCCCCTCCACATCGACCAGAGCCGGGGCAGCGCGATGACCGTGATCAGCAACGCCCCGATAACAATCGACATCACGATACCGGGCACGTTCAGCAAGCCAAGTCCGAAAGTCACAAGCCCCATGACAAAGGCAGCGATCACTACGCCGGGGATGGAGCCGGAGCCGCCGAGGATGTTGACCCCGCCAAGGACGACCATGGTCACGATCTCAAGTTCCCACCCGAAGGCGATGGAGGGTCGGGTCGAGCCGAGGCGGGATGTTAGGCAGACGGCGGCGACCCCGGACATCAGGCCCGTCAGCAGGAACAGGGTGAACTTCACCCGGCCCACCCGAATGCCCGAAAACAGCGCCCCGGTGGCATTGTTTCCGATGGCATAGACCGCGCGGCCGAAATTGGTCATGTGCAGGATGACCGCGTAGATCACCGCAATGATGGCGAAAAGGACGAATTCGAAGGAAATCACCCACCAGACATAGCCCTGCCCGAAGAAGGCGAAATCGGCTGGATAGCCCTTGTAGACCTGATCGCCCAACACGATGAAACTGACCCCGCGGAAAAGGCTCATCGTGCCGATGGTGACGACGATGGATGGCAGGCCAAGGCCGGTGACGAGGAAACCGTTTACCGCCCCACAGGCCAGACCGACGGCCAGACCGATAAGGACTAGCCCCTCTGTCCCGACACCCGCCTGCACGGCGGCGCCCATGGCGGTCGAGGCCAGTGCGATGATCGCGGCGACGCTGAGGTCGATTTCGCCAGAGATGATAAGCAGGGCCATGGCAAAGGCGATCATCGCCTTTTCGGTGAAGTTGAAGGTCGCGTCGGAGAGATTCCAGGCATTCAGGAAATAGGGTGAGGCCAAACTGTTGGCGATGAAGATGCCGATTGCGACCAGCATCAGCAGGCTTTCCCAGCTTTTTAAGTTCCGCTCCAGCGGCGAGCGCAGGCGATCGGGGGTCGAGCGTGTCGTCGTGGTCATGTCGCGTGCTCCGCGCGTTTTAGGATGACGCGGCCCTTCGTCCGGTTGGCCTGGGCGTTTAGAACAACCGCGATGATGATCGCACCGCCCGAGATGGCCAGCTGCCAAAAGGGAGAGATGTTCACGACCGGCAGGGCATTGGCAATGATGCCGAGGAACAGCGCGCCCAGCAGCGCGCCGGGGACCGAACCGATGCCACCCATAATCGACACGCCGCCAATGACGCAGGCGGCCACGACGGTCAATTCAAATCCCCCAGCAACATCGACATAAGCAACCGCGAAGCGAGAGACCCAGAGGTAGCCGGTCAGACCGGCCAGCGCGCCAGAGATCGTGAAGGCCCAGAACTGGGTCCGGCCCACGTTGATCCCGGCATAGGTCGCCGCATGGGGGTTGCCCCCGGCAGCGTAGAAGGCGCGGCCCAGGGTGGTGCGGCTCATGACGATGGTGAAAAGGATCACCGCCGCGATGGCAAACCAGCTTAGCACCGGAAGGCCAAGAAGCTTGGTGCGCGGGAATGCCTTGAAAGTGTCGCTCATCTCGTGGCTGTTAACCCATTTTCCCTCTGTCAGAAGGAAGATGGTTCCCCGGAAGATGGTCATGGTGCCAAGCGTCACCACGATAGGCGGGATGTCCAGTTTCCACACAAGGATACCGTTGAACATTCCAAGGCACGCCCCGAACCCGGTGGCCACGGCCAGCGTTACGATAATCGGCAGACCTGGTGCCGAGATATTGATCAGGGACACGACCATGCCGGTCAGCGCGAGGTTGGCGGCGACCGAGAGGTCGATGCACTTCGTCAAGATCACGATCATCTGGCCGATAGCCAGCAGGATCAGCGGCGAGGTGTCGTTGAAGACGGCAGCCAGATTCGACAGCGTGATGAACGCCGGGAAGCGGCTTGAGATGATGCCAAGCACCAATGCGATGGCGACCAGCAGCAAAAGTTCGCGGGAGGCGAGGATACGTTTCATTGCGCGGCTTCCCTGATCCCTGCGGCGTGGCTGACAAGCGTTTCGGGCGTGATCTGGTCGCGGGCCAGTTCCGCCACTATGCGCCCCTCGCGCATGACGATCACACGATCCGACATGCCCACGATCTCGGGGATTTCGGAACTGACCATGATGACGGCGAGCCCTTGCGCGGCAAGCTCCGCCATGAATTCATGCACGGCGGCCTTGGATCCGATGTCGATGCCCTTGGTGGGTTCGTCCAGGATGATGACCTTGGGCTGGGTGGCAAGCCATTTGGCGATCACGACCTTCTGCTGGTTGCCGCCCGACAGGTTGCCGACATCGGTGTCTAGCGAAGCGGCGCGCAGGTCGAGACGTTCGGTATACTCCCGCGCCAGCTTGAATTCCTCGGCCAGCCTGATGAACCCCTTGCGCGAGGTGCGAGCGAGTGACGGCAGCGTCACGTTCTGAAAAATCGGCAGCGCGCTGATTGTGCCTTGTTTGCCCCGGTCCTCCGGGACATAGACGATGCCACTTGCGACCGCGTCGGCGGGCGATGCAATCGAAACCGGTGCCCCGTCGATCCTCACGGTTCCGCCCGAGAGGCGGGTGATCCCGAAAAGGGCCTGCATGAATTCGGACCGACCTGCGCCGACCAGCCCGTAGAACCCGAGGATTTCGCCGCGCCTGAGCGTGAAACCGATGTCCGCGAATTCGGTCGGGTGGTCGTACCCCGCGACTTCGAGGATATCGTGGCCAACGTTGTGGTCGCGTTCGGGGAAAATCTGGCTGACGTCGCGGCCCACCATAAGCTTGACCAGTTCCGACTCGCTAACATCTATTATCGCCCCTTCGCCGACCATCTGGCCGTCGCGATAGACGGTGTAGAAATCGGCGATGCGGAAGATCTCGTCAAACTTGTGGCTAATGAAGAGGATCGCCTTGCCTTGCGCCTTCAGGCTTTCGACGAGTTCGTAAAGCTCTTCGATTTCCTTCTGGCTGAGGGCTGCGGTCGGTTCGTCCATGATCACAACGCGCGCGTCGATGGACAGCGCCCGGGAAATGGCAACCAGGTGCTTGTTCGCGGTTCCAAGGTCCTTGAGCGTCGCGCCCGGATCAATCTTGGCCCCGATTCCATCCAGAATCTCTCGCGCGCGGGTCGCCATGGCGGTTTTGTCGATCAGGCCAAATCGCCCCTTTGGCGCATGGCCGAGAAAGATGTTTTCCGCCACCGTCAGTTCGTCGAAAAGGACGGTTTCCTGATGGATGGCGGTCACGCCAGCAGTTTCGGCGGATTGCGGTGTCGGGAAACTGAGAGCCTCGCCATCGATCCGGATGTCACCCTCGTCGGGTTGATAAATGCCCGTCAGAACCTTCACCACGGTAGACTTGCCAGCACCATTTTCGCCCACCAATGCCGTGACCTTGCCCGGGTAGAGGTTTAGCGAAATATCTGAAAGGGCCCGCACGCCGGGAAATGTCTTGGTCACGCCGGACAGGCTCAGAAGCGGTGTAGGGGCGGCGGCGTTCGACACGTCTGGTCTCAATTCCAACTGCATGGACGGTGTTTCTGGATGTGGGAAGAGTAGGGAGTCGGGGCGCGGGTCATCGCACACGCCCAGACACGTCGTTCAGATTAGAAGATCGACTTGAACTGTTCGATGTTCGAGCTGTCGTAGGTGAAAGGATCAGCCATGGCTGCCGAGCCGGTGTCATCCAGCGTCACCGAACCCATGCGGCCCATCGGGATTTCGGCACCGGCACCGGTTTCAGAACCGTTGGCGATTGCATGCGCCAGCATGGTGGCCGAGTAGCCAAGGTCAATCGGGTTCCAGATCGCGAAGCTCTTGGTTGCACCGCTATCAACACAGCCTGCCATCTCGGACGGGAGGCCCAAACCGGTCACGTTGATCTCACCGATCTTGCCCGCGTCGGTCACGGCCTGGCAGGACGCCAGGATGCCAACGGTCGTCGGCGCGATGATCGCCTTCAGGTTAGGGTAGGACGCCATGAGGCCCTGTGCTTCGCGGTAGGATTTGTCGCTGAGGTCGTCGCCATAGACGGTGGCCACCAGATCGACGCCGTCATAGTTCGGAAGAACCTCTTTCGCGGCCTCGATCCAGGCGTTCTGGTTGGTTGCCGTGGCCGACGCCGACAGGATCGCAACTTCACCACCATCCGGCATGTGATCTGCGGCAAGCTTGATGATCGTGTTGCCGATCAGCGGGGTCGAGGATGGGTTCAGGTGCATCTGGCGTCCGCCTTCAGCCACACCCGAGTCCCAGGAAATCACGGTGATCCCGCGGTCCATCGCGCGTTTCAGCGTTGGCACAAGTGCATCGGGGTCGTTTGCCGAAATCGCGATGGCGTCGACACCCTGCGCGATCAGGGAGTTGATGACCTCGATCTGACCTTCCGCAGTGGTGTCGGTCGGGCCGGTGTAGATGATCTCGATATTGCCAAGCTCTCCGGCAGCCTCTTCAGCGCCTTCGGCGGCCGCTTCAAAGAAGCCGATACCAAGCGCTTTTACGACCAGAGCGATGCGCATGTTGTCCTGCGCCATCGCCGCGGTGCCAAACATACCGGCGGCAAGGCTCATCCCTGCGACAAGTGATGTGAAAGTACGACGCTTCATGATAGTTCCTCCCAGAAAGTCATGTTTGGGTCTCGGGTTTCGGAGGCGGTCAAGAGTCCACCTCGTTTTCTTGAACACTGCCCGACTGGGCAACGATCAGATTCACATCGGCAGCCTCAAGCATGGCCGCCGCCTTGTCAGGAATTCCTTCGTCGGTGATCACGGTCGTGATCCGGTCCAACTGGCAAAGCACCAGGCTGGAGCGCTGCGCGAATTTCGAACTGTCGACTAGAACGACAAGCTCATCCGCCTGTCCGATCAGTTTCTGTTCTGCCTGGATCAGAAGCGGATCGGCCTCCATCAGGCCGATGGGGCCCAGCCCCTGCGCCCCCATGAACATGCGCTTTGCATAGAAGTTGCGAGTCACGTCGTTGTCAAAGGGCGAAAGGATTATGTTCTGTTCCCGGTAGATCGCGCCGCCTGACAACATGATCGTGTTCTTCGAATGCTTCAGCAGGTGCTCGGCAATCGGGAACGAATTGGTAAAGACCTGCATCCTGCGGTTGGCCAGCGGATGCACCATCTGAAAGGTCGTTGTGCCCCCGTTGATGATGATGCTGTCACCTTCGCTACACATCTCAACCGCCGCGCGGGCAATCGCCTGCTTCGCTGCGATATTCATGGTTTCGTTGACGACGAACGGACGGCCCGCCAGCCCGGCGAACTGCGGTGGCGCTATGGCCTCAGCGCCGCCTCTGACACGGCGTACTTTCTGTTTCATGTGAAGTGTTGAAATGTCGCGTCGAATGGTGGCTTCGGACACGCCGGTCAAGGTGCATAGGTCACTAACCGTCACGACGGGGCGATCCTGCACCGCTGAAATGATGATCCTATGGCGTTCTTTTTCGTGCAAAGCCACCTCCCATTCACTCCACGCTGCGCAGATTCGTCGCAGCTGTCAATCATTTTCGATCACTTTCAATCATTCTGCATTGCAGAATGACTGTTTGTGATTGTTTTTGATTGACATAACGATGCACACTACTAAGCCTAAACGCGATGGTGCAGTACCGACCGCTGCATCGTGAGGAGGGCAGAACGTTGAAATCCATCGAAAATCAGCTTCTTGAGAACCGCTGGGATGACGCTGTGGCAGGTGGTATGTCCGAATCGGATCTGCTTCTCTATCGCTCCAACACGCTGGGATCGGATAAGCGCGTCACAAACTATGGCGGTGGCAATACCTCTGCGAAGGTCATGGAAACCGACCCACTGTCCGGCAAAGAGGTCGAGGTGCTCTGGGTCAAGGGTTCCGGCGGTGATATCGGGTCCATGAAACTACACGGCTTTTCCACGCTTTACATGGACAAGCTGAACGCGCTGAAAGGGCTTTATCGCGGGGTCGAGTTTGAAGATGAAATGGTCGGCTATCTGCCCCTCTGCACCTTCAAACTGAACCCGCGCGCGGCCTCAATTGACACGCCCTTGCACGCCTATGTGCCGCGCAAACATGTCGATCACGTCCACGCCGACGCGATTATTGCGATCGCAGCGTCGAAGAATTCGAAGGAGCTGACCCAGGAAATTTTCGGTGACCGGATCGGTTGGCTGCCGTGGAAACGGCCAGGGTATGAACTGGGCCTGTGGCTTGAAAAGTTCTGCCTGGAAAACCCGGATGCCGATGGCGTTGTCCTTGAAAGTCACGGATTGTTCACATGGGCTGACACGGCGAAAGACTGCTATTACTGCACCATCGACGTGATCAACGTCGCGACCACGTGGTTGGCCGAAAAGACCGCCGATGTTCCGGCCTTTGGCGGAGCGGTCCACCAGAGCCTCGCCCGGGAAGGTAGGCGGGCCGTTGCCGCCCGGCTGATGCCCGCGATCCGTGGCTTTGTCAGTGGCAACCAGCACATGGTCGGGCATTTCAACGACAGCGACTCGGTGCTTGAGTTCGTGAATTCTAAGGACATGGAGGCGCTGGCGGCCCTTGGTACGTCCTGCCCCGACCATTTCCTGCGCACTAAGATCCGCCCTTTGGTCGTCGGCTTCGACCCGGCCCAGAACAACATCGACGCAGTGCTTGAAGGCCTGCCCGCGCAAGTCGCCGCCTATCGTGAGGACTACACGGCCTACTACAACCGTTGCAAACACGATAACTCGCCTGCGCTTAGGGACCCCAACGCGGTTGTCTACCTGATCCCCGGGGTCGGCATGATCACTTTTGCCAAGGACAAGGGCACGGCCCGCATTTCCGGCGAATTCTACGTCAACGCGATCAATGTTATGCGCGGGGCAAGTGCCGTCAGCGAATACTGCGGCCTGCCAGAGCAGGAAGCATTTGACATTGAATATTGGCTGTTGGAAGAAGCCAAGTTGCAGCGCATGCCGAAACCAAAATCGCTGGCTGGTCGCGTCGCGCTGGTCACCGGCGGCGCCGGTGGCATAGGGTCGGCAACGGCAGAACGTTACCTGTCCGAGGGCGCCTGTGTCATGCTGGCCGACATCAATCCCGAAAGCCTCACCGCGACGGAAGGGGTCCTGACCCAGCAGTTCGGCAAGGACGTCGTGTGCACCGTCCTGATGGACGTCACGGATGAAAATGCCGTGGCCCACGCGTTGGCTGAAACATCCGTCGAATTTGGCGGCATCGACATCCTTGTCTCGAACGCCGGGATCGCATCCTCTGCCCCGGTTGAGGAAACATCCCTCGACCTTTGGAACAAGAACATGGACATCTTGTCCACGGGGTATTTCCTCGTCAGCCGGGAAACTTTCAAAATCATGCGGGTGCAGGACATGGGCGGATCTATCGTTTTCGTGGCCTCGAAAAACGGGCTTGCCGCCTCGCCCAATGCCTCGGCCTATTGCACGGCGAAGGCCTCGGAAATCCACTTGGCCCGTTGCCTTGCGCTGGAAGGTGCTGAGGTCGGGATCAGGGTCAACGTTGTGAACCCGGATGCGGTGTTGCGGGGTTCCAAGATCTGGGAGGGCGATTGGCTGGATCAGCGGGCTTCGACCTACGGCACGGATAAGGAGGGGCTGGAAGAGATGTACCGCAACCGATCCATGCTTAAACGCTCAGTCCTGCCGGAAGATATCGCCGAGGCCTGTTATTTCTTCGCCGCCGAGACGTCGGCCAAATCCACGGGTAACATTCTGAACGTTGATGCGGGCAACGTTCATGCCTTCACGCGATAGGGAGACGGTCCATGAGCTATGAGAGCGCCAAAGCGCAATTCGCTGACTGGGGCGTCGACACTGATGCTGCGATCAAGGCTCTGAAGGACATCCCGATTTCCGTTCACTGTTGGCAAGGCGATGACGTGGTGGGGTTCGAAAACCAGACCGCCACCTCGGGCGGGGGCATTCAGGCAACCGGAAACCATCCGGGCCGGGCCCGCAACCCCGACGAACTGCGGGCGGATCTTGAGTTTGCCTATGCAAATATCCCCGGGTCACATCGGTTGAACCTGCACGCGATGTACATGGACACAGACGATACCCCGGACCGGGATGAGATCGAGTACCGCCATTTCGCGCCATGGGTCGACTGGGCCAAGGGCATCGGCATCGGGCTGGATTTCAACCCGACTTTCTTTGCCCATCAAAAGGCCGACGACAACCTGACGATGGCGCACCCCGACAAGGGCATCAGGGACTTTTGGATCGAACATGGAAAACGCACGCGGGACATCGCGGCGCAGATGGGAGCTGCGCTTGGTTCACCCTGCATCAACAACATTTGGGTTCCGGATGGGTTCAAGGACCTTCCTATCGACCGTATGGCGGCAAGGGCCCGGCTTGAGGCCTCGCTCGATACCATGCTGGCCGAGGCGAAATCGGATATGCTGGATGCGGTCGAATCCAAGCTTTTCGGCATCGGGGTCGAGGCCTGCACGGTGGGCAGCCATGAGTTCTACATGGGCTATGCGATCCGCAACAAGACACTGCTGTGTCTCGACATGGGGCACTTCCACCCGACCGAGAATATCGCCGACAAACTGAGCGCCGTCGCCCTGTCTCTGGATGAGCTTCTGCTGCACGTGTCGCGCCCTATGCGTTGGGACAGCGACCATGTGATCATGCTGAACGATGACATCCTGGCGATGGCGCATGAACTGGTCAGCGGCGACCTGTTGGGCAAGACCCATATCGGGCTTGATTTCTTCGACGCCACGATCAGTCGCACGGCCGCTTGGGTGATCGGCACGCGCAACATGCAAAAGGCGCTTCTGCAGGCGCTTCTGAAGCCCTGGGATCGCTTGCGAGCAGCGGAGGACGCGCTGGATTTCACAAGCCGGTTTGTTGTGACAGAGGAACTGAAGGACCTACCCTACGGAGCGGTGTGGTCTGAATTTTGCGCCAGAAACGGCGCGCCTACAGGTACTGAGCTGATCACTGAGCTTGACGCTTATCAGGCCACTGTAGCGGGTCGCTGAGGCACGGCCCAATTTTGTGGAAAGTCTCCGTCTGGACAATCTATGTTGGAAAGAACGCCAAAATTGCATTCGAATGAAAGCGGTCGTCGCGCCGGTGACCATTGAGCGGCCGCATTGTCCGCACAGCGGACGCTCACGAGTACTTTGCGAATAACCGAACCGAGCCCTAAGCGGACGTCGCAGTTTCGCGCATCACGCAGAAATATCCGAGGGCGAAAGTCGCGTAGCGCTACAAATCGGCACCGAAGAATGTTATGGTTACGGATAGTTGTCTAGGTTGGCTAGTGCGCTTCCTATACGGACAGCCGATGAGTGAAGACAAAACATAACATCCAGACAAACGTGAAAATTAAAGATTGTACCTTCGGCCTCTCCAGTCGGGTTTAGGTGCCGACAATTTGGCATCTCCGTTATGGGAGCTAATTCACTTCTGAAATTATTACCCCCCCCCGCTTCACCAAGAGGTCAACAATTGCGTCGACCCCTTTTTTGTGGCGAAGGGACGAGAACAAAAATGGCCGTCCTTTGCGCATTCTGGCTGCATCTCGTTCCATTACCTCCAGTGAAGCGCCAACATGCGGCGCCAGATCGGTTTTGTTTATGACCAGGATGTCGGATTTTGTTATTGCCGGTCCGCCTTTTCGCGGGATTTCCTCTCCAGCGGCAACGTCGATCACATAGATTGTAAGGTCTGCGAGTTCCGGGCTGAAAGTAGCCGACAGATTGTCGCCGCCGCTTTCGATTAGAACGATATCGAGATCGGGATGGCGTTCCTGCATTTCAGCGACAGCTGCAAGGTTTATCGATGCATCCTCGCGGATTGCTGTATGTGGGCAACCGCCGGTTTCGACGCCGATAATCCGATCTTGGGGAAGGACCTGCATGCGCACCAGCGCTTCGGCATCCTCCTGCGTGTAAATGTCATTGGTGATGACGCCCACTGAACAAGCATCGCGCAGGGCTTCAGACAAGGCAGCGGTCAAAGTGGTCTTTCCGGCTCCAACCGGACCGCCGATGCCAACACGAAGAGGGCCGTTCATAATGCTCATGTTCGGAATATCCTTGAATACTGTGTTTCGTGTCTCATCGACGCGATGTCCGTTAGGAACGCAGTCGAACTCAATTCTTCCAAGCCTGCCACTTGCGTACTTTCGGCGATATGAGCACATAGCGGTGTCAAATTACGGATTAGTTTCTGAGCGTCGGTTTGCCCCAGCGGCACAAGACGCGTTGCGCAAGCGACCAAGTTGCTTGCGAATGCTTGTAGATACATCTTCGTCGTCAGCAGTAGCGGGAGGTTCTGCAGACGCGCGGCGTGGCCTACTGAAACTGGGTAGGAAAGCTGTTGGATGTCTAAATCCCAGACATCTCCTGTGACAGTCCCGAACGCCTGTCCCAGCAGTTCGGTTTCCATTTTCCTTTCGGATGACGCGCAGATAGCCCGTGCTTTGGCATCGATGCTGTCAAGTTCATCTTTGTCCCGCGCGTTGTATGCGGACACTACGAGCAGAGCATCATTCCACCCAGATCCGTGTTCCAGCGCATCTGAAATCCAGGCTTCGGCGTCTTGGGAACTGGCGACCGCTCCTTCGTCAATTGCAGTTTCCAACCCATGAGAATAAGCAAAGCCCCCCACAGGGTATGCTGGAGACAACCACTGGGTCAGCGTCAGGATATCGGCGTCAGTGGGCGTGGCCATGTGTCCTGCCATGGCCATAGGCTCCGCCTTCGGGGTTGAACGGTTCGTGCACCTCGCGCACTGTGGCTCCGATTTTCAATAGCATATCTCGGATCACATGATCGACCTGGATCAGCAGACGATCCTTTTCGATCTGGCAGGGCGTGTGGCGATTGCCGATATGCCACGCGATGCGTGTCAGGTCCGGAGCGGAAACCTCTAGCAGTGCTTCGGGCGCAGCCTGTATTTCCACTTCGCGACCGTCGTCCAGAACCAACGTGCCACCGTGGTTCAACGAGGTGGTTTGCGCCAGATCGACGAGGATTTGTTCGCCACTTTCACAGGTCAGAACCTTGCGACGCAAAAACCGATCGTCATAAGTCAGCGACAGGCAATCTGCCGGATCACTGTGCGCGTGATCCGAGTACCGGCGCGCGGTACAGAGCAGGGCGGTCATGCGATCACCCCCTCTGCAGCAGGAACGGTCAGAGCCAGATTGAATCCGCAAACACCCGGTGCACGATCCGTTCGCGTGATAGGCCGCGTTTTGTCAGCTCTTCGTCGCTGAGCGATTGCAGGAATTCGACTTGCCGTACGCGCGATTGAGCTTCGGCCATGCTGATCAGAGCCGAATAGATTGACGATCCGATGGACGCGATCAGACCGGGCAGCGAAAAGCGTGCGTGAGATTGTGTTGCTGAGTGTGCCATTTGGACCCTCGTAAACGTTGGTCCTCCCTTGGGTATTAATATCTGTCATATCGGCCTCACATTGAAGTGGGTGTTTGGTCATTTCTGCCTTGCGCGCGGTGCAATGCAGCATGATTTTTAGTCAGAACATAAAGTATCGCTGTGCCATTGGCAGCACTTCGGCGGGTTGGCAGGTCAGCAATTCGCCATCCGCCCGGACTTCGTAGGTTTCTGGATCAACTTCGACATGAGGTGTTGCGTTGTTGAGCAGAAGATCCTGTTTGCCAATCTCTCGTGTGTTTTGGACAGCGACGGTCTGCTTTGCCAATCCTAGTGTATCACCGATCCCGTCCGCCAGCGCGGCTTGCGACACAAAGGTGATTGCCGAGTTTTCAACGGATCGACCATAGGCACCGAACATTGGCCGACTATAAACAGGCTGCGGGGTGGGAATCGAAGCATTGGGATCACCCATCTGTGCACAAACGATGGTGCCGCCCAGCAAAACCATCTCAGGCTTCACTCCAAAAAAGGCTGGGTCCCATAGGACCAGGTCGGCGCGTTTTCCTTCCTCGATACTGCCAATCTCGTGGCTGAGGCCATGGGCAACGGCAGGGTTAATCGTGTACTTGGCGATGTAACGGCGAACGCGCAGGTTGTCGTTGTCACCGGTTTCCTCCGGCAGGCGGCCTCGCTGTTTCTTCATCTTGTCAGCGGTTTGCCATGTACGGATCAACACCTCGCCCACGCGTCCCATAGCCTGACTGTCGGACGCGATGATGCTGAAGGCGCCCATGTCGTGCAGGATATCTTCAGCCGCGATGGTCTCACGCCGGATGCGGCTTTCGGCAAAGGCGACATCCTCTGGAATGGATTTGTCGAGGTGATGGCAGACCATCAGCATGTCGAGATGTTCCTCGACCGTGTTCACCGTAAAGGGCCGCGTCGGGTTGGTAGAGGAGGGTAGAACATGGTCCTCACCGCAAATCTTGATGATGTCGGGGGCGTGGCCGCCGCCCGCGCCTTCGGTATGGAAGGCGTGGATAGTACGGCCCTTTATCGCGGCAACTGTATTTTCAACAAACCCGGATTCGTTGAGCGTGTCGGTGTGGATCATCACCTGAACGTCCATCGCGTCAGCGACCGAAAGGCAGCAGTCGATGGCCGCAGGAGTCGTGCCCCAGTCCTCGTGCAGTTTCAGGGAACAAGCCCCGGCTCTTACCTGTTCCTCCAGAGCCGCGGGAAGCGAAGCATTTCCTTTGCCCGCAAAAGCAAGATTCATGGGAAAAGCATCCGCCGCCTGCAACATCCGGCCGATGTGCCATGGGCCCGGTGTGCATGTGGTCGCCAAAGTGCCATGTGCCGGGCCGGTGCCACCACCAAGCATGGTTGTCAGGCCAGAATGCAGCGCGTCCTCTATCTGTTGAGGGCAGATGAAGTGAATATGGCTGTCGAACCCGCCAGCCGTCAGGATGCGACCCTCGCCAGCGATGGCCTCGGTGCCGGGGCCGATGATGATGTCTACACCGGGCTGCGTATCCGGATTTCCGGCTTTGCCGATCTTGGCGATGCGCCCGTCTTTTAGGCCGACATCCGCCTTGTAGATACCCAAGTGATCCACGATCAGAGCATTGGTGATCACTGTGTCCACGGCGCCTTCGGCACGCGTGGCCTGAGACTGCCCCATCCCATCGCGAATGACTTTGCCACCACCGAATTTAACCTCTTCACCATAGACATCTTCGCGGTGACCGGTCTCGGTGAAACGCGCAGTCGTTGCGCGCTCCACGATCAGGTCTTTTTCTACTTCGATGATCAGATCGGTATCTGCCAATCGTACTTTGTCGCCGACCGTGGGGCCGAACATGGAGGCATAGTCACTCCGGCTGATCTTGCCCGGCATCTTTCAAAGCCCCCATGATGTGCATATTGAAACCGTAGATGTGGCGGCGCCCCTCAAATGGCACCAGCATAACTTCGCGAGTTTGGCCTGGCTCAAATCGCACCGCAGTGCCCGCTGGGATGTCCAGCCGCATACCCAAAGCTGCATACCGATCCAAATTCAGAGCCGGGTTTGCTTCGGAAAAATGGTAGTGGCTGCCGACCTGTATTGGTCGGTCGCCGGTATTGGCGACGATAACAAGACGGCTGCTGCGTCCTGCGTTCAGCGTCAGTGAGCCTTCGGCCGGAATAATCTCACCCGGGATCATTTCGGCAGCTTCAAAATCACGGTTATGGCGATGACCGCGATCAAAGCCAACCCAGCTGCGAGCGCGGCGTAATCATTGCCATGGGCGTGAACTTGGGTATCCGAATGGGCCATGGCCGGACCAGCCAGAATGAGAGCGGGAAACAGCATACGGTTCATGGGTGACTCCTTTGGAAATTAGCGAATGGGGTTGTGGACAGTCACAAGTTTTGTGCCATCCGGGAAAGTGGCTTCGACCTGCACCTCGTGGATCATCTCGGGCACGCCTTCCATGCATTGGTCCCGGGAGATCACTTCAGCCCCGGCTTGCATCATGTCGGCGACCGAACGGCCATCACGCGCGCCTTCGACCACGGCGTCGGTGATCAAGGCGATAGCCTCGGGGTGGTTCAGCTTAACGCCGCGGGCCAGCCGTTTGCGAGCAACCTCGGCGGCCATAGCGACCAGCAGTTTGTCTTTTTCACGAGGGGTCAGGTTCATGTCAGAGCATCCAGCATCGGGGCAATGTGTCTTTGTTCAGTCGGCGCAGAACTGGTATCAGCGTTCGGCGCAGAGCAAAGCTGTTGCTGGCCAGAATGCGAATGACCAATAGGTCTTTCCGGATCACGGTTGCCCCTGCGGTGTCCGGTAGCATTGCCCGGACAGGTTTCAGATGACCTTCGGCAGAACTCGACGCTAAGACGATTAGCGCCATCGCCCCTGCGCCATTTGTAATATGCGGCTTGGATACGTGCGTATGCCAATCACCAGAGAACCTAATCGCATCGAGAAACACTGGCGTCTCTTCGCGCCGAATCTCGATCCGATCGCGCAAGCGAATGTCCGTCAGCGTCTCGCCCATGGCAACGCGCCCAAAGACCAGCGGCTCGACCATCAGCATTTCAGCATCGAGCGCCAAGTCGATCCTAAGGCGTCGGTCCAAAGCGCTGCCATTGTACAGGATGGTCTCCTGCGGCAGCCAGTTCAGCCGGGCGCCATCCTCAACCGTCAAATGGTTTGTAATCTGGCCCCATTCTTTGGGCTGGGCTTTGTAGGCGCGCTCGCAGGCTTGTGTCGTCAAGGTCAGCGCCGTACATTTTGCTGCCTTGCAAGAAAACCGGAATGAATCGCCTCCGGTCACGCCGCCCGCCGTGTTCAGAAGAACCGCATCAAGATCAGGTGTGATCGTTCTGGGGAACAGGCATTTAAAGGACCCAGACTGGCGAAATCTGTCCAGCACAGTCCTGTTGCCCAATTGCTTGGTGCTTAAGCTTACGGTGCCTGCAGCACGTGGCGGTACCGCGCTGTGCGTGGGTAATATGGCTGCAACTTGTGTAATAGGGCACCTTTAGCGCGTCGTTTGGTGCCACCTGTTTCTCTGTTGAAGTGTCCGAACACTAATCTGCAGTGTCGGAATCTGCTTATTTCCACATCGTGTGTCTAAATTTTAGACAGCAACGCCCGACTTAGATGAAAAAATATGCGCTTCTCGCCGATTTCCCAAATTGGACAAAAGGTAAGTTGCCAACCTTGCTGCAATGCAGAAACCGTATGGGTGCCACCGCGGAAATGACCCGGGGGGTGTGTGACGGCTGCGCGAATTGGACCTCGAACACAACCGCCACACGGAACGCAACAACAGTTGCGGGGATCAGGTAGAAGAAGAGTGTGCCTTTGCGCAAGCCCTCTCTCCCGGCCCCGCCAGGAGGATTACATGAAATCGCTCAAATCCACGCTCGCCGGATCGGTTGTCTTTGCTGCCATAGCCACCGCTGCCTTATCTGCCGAAGACACGATCAAGGTTGGAGTGCTGCATTCGCTGTCGGGCACGATGGCAATTTCGGAGACGACGTTGAAAGACACCATGCTGATGCTGATCGACCAGCAAAACGCCAAAGGTGGTCTTTTGGGCAAGCAGCTTGAGGCCGTTGTTGTGGATCCCGCATCGGATTGGCCGCTGTTCGCGGAAAAAGCGCGTGAGTTGCTGACCGTCCACGAAGTGGATGTGATCTTTGGTAACTGGACTTCGGTCAGCCGCAAATCAGTACTGCCAGTGATCGAAGAGCTGAACGGTCTGCTGTTCTATCCGGTTCAGTATGAGGGCGAAGAAAGCTCTAAAAATGTCTTTTACACCGGTGCGGCCCCGAACCAGCAGGCGATCCCTGCGACCGATTATTTCCTGGAGGAACTGGGGGTCGAGAAATTCGCTCTGCTCGGCACGGACTATGTCTATCCCAGGACCACCAACAATATTTTGGAAAGCTACCTTAAGCAAAAGGGTGTTGCGGACGCGGATATCTTCGTCAACTACACCCCCTTTGGCCATTCTGACTGGTCCAAGATCGTATCTGACGTTGTTGCACTGGGCGAAGATGGCAAAAAGGTTGGCGTGATCTCGACGATCAACGGAGACGCCAACATAGGTTTTTATAAAGAACTGGCCGCAGCTGGCGTTTCGGCAGATGACGTTCCTGTCGTGGCCTTTTCGGTTGGTGAGGAAGAACTGTCCGGTCTGGATACCACCAACCTCGTCGGTCATTTGGCGGCTTGGAATTATTTCCAGTCGGCGGATACTGATGTGAATGCCGAATTTGTCGAAACCTGGAAAGCCACCATGGGTGACGAACGGGTGACCAACGATCCTATGGAGGCGCATTACATCGGCTTCAATATGTGGGTGAATGCCGCGACCGAAGCCGGCTCGACCGAAGTAGACGCTGTGCGCGCCGCGATGTATGGGCAGGAATTCCCAAACTTGACCGGCGGTACTGCTGTGATGTTGCCGAACCACCATCTGGCTAAGCCGGTTCTGATTGGTGAGATTCAGGAAGACGGCCAGTTCGACATCATCAGCGAAACCGACGTCGTGCCGGGCGATGCATGGACCGATTTCCTGCCTGAATCGGCAGTGCTGAAGTCGGATTGGAAAGATCTCGGCTGCGGTATGTACAACACCGAGACCGAGAGCTGCGTTCAGACTTTGTCGAACTACTAAATCGTACGCAAGGCGGGTGTGATCGCCCGCCTTGCCCAAAGACACGCGGGTTTCACCACATGTTAAGACTATTCCTTGCGGGCCTGGCAATTCTCTTCGCCTGCCTGAACGCCAACGCGCAAGAGGGCGGCCTGCAGCCGATCTTGCAGGATCATCAGGAGATCATTGTCAAAAGCTCGCGCAAGACGATCAAACCGGCGATTGATGCGCTTGCCGCCAGTGGGCTGCCGCAAGCGCAGGTGATGCTTGAGACATGGGCCGCCAAAGACATGTGGATGCGCAAGTCTGACGGTCTGTTCTTTGCCGGAACAAAGGCCGAAGGGCGGTTGTACGAACTGACCGATTTCGACACGGGCGAAGTGGTCGGTACCTTTGAGAAATCCGACCTGAAGCAATTGAAACCCAACAGCGGTGTCCGCGCTATGATCGGGACAGCACTGGTGCAGTTCCAGTTGACCGACCCGGACCGAAAGAAGCGCCTGGCCGCACTAAAATCCATTCAACGTGATCCCGAGGGCGCGCTGCTCGAACCTCTTCGTGCTTCGATTGAGGACGAGCCAGATGTGGATTTGCAGGCCCAGAAGCAACGGCTCGAACGGCTGCTGACTATTGGATACGACGAAGACGTTGTGGCCCGCGTGGCTGCAATTGAAGAAATGTCGAACGATCTGGGTGTCGACGTCCGCGCGGCGCTGAACCCGTTAGTGGCTACCTCACGAAAGACCGCTGCGGACCTGCCAACGGATGTTAACGTCGCCATCATTTTGGAACCCGGATCAGACGCTTTGTCGCGGGATGACGCATACCACCTGTTGGTCGCGAGTGACTTGGCTGCGCCCCCTGTGTTGCCTGACGACATCCGCCTGGCTTTGGCTGCGAACATCGACGGTGGTCGCGTAGGGGGTATCCCGGTCGCGCAACTGAACGAGAATACTGCGCGCGCACAAGCCTACAGCACTCTGGCCGAAGCCGGACTTGTTCCTGCGTTGGTAACTGAGGTTGATATCGACACGGCGCTGGGTGCGCATGTGTTCTTTGAGACTTATGCCGAGCCGTCCATAGAAGTAACCGCCGCTGCCGAAAAAGCGCTAAAGAAGATCGAACTGAAAGTTGGCCTAAACCAGACGCTCGACCTGACGTTGGACGCGGCCTCTCTGGCCTCGATCTATTTCCTTGCCGCCATTGGGTTGGCCATCACTTTCGGAGTGATGGGTGTAATCAACATGGCCCACGGCGAATTCATCATGATGGGCGCCTATACCGGTTATGTCGTACAACAGTACGTCCCCGACCATACGGTATCGATCATCGTTGCCATCCCAATGGCCTTTGCCGTCACGTTTGCCATGGGCGTCGCCATGGAGCGCCTGGTGATCCGTTGGCTTTATGCCCGCCCGTTGGAAACACTGCTGGCGACCTTTGGTATCTCGATTGCCTTGCAGCAACTTGCAAAGAACATCTTTGGCACACAGGCCCGCCCTCTGACTGCTCCGGGTTGGCTGGACGGTGCCTGGGTGATGAACGATGTGGTCTCGATCAGCTATATCCGCATTGCGATCTTCGTACTGGCGCTGATCTTTCTGGGGCTGTTCCTTTATATCATGAAACGGACAAGGCTGGGGCTTGAAATGCGTGCGGTCACGCAGAACCCGCGCATGGCAGGATCGATGGGGATCAATCCGGGGAGGGTGAATATGCTGACATTCGGTCTGGGTTCTGGCATTGCCGGGATTGCCGGGGTTGCCATTGGCCTGTTCGCCAAAGTCACATCGGATCTGGGCAACGACTACATCGTGCAAAGTTTCATGACCGTAGTTGTCGGTGGTGTCGGCAACATCTGGGGCGCGCTGGCAGGCGCGGGGATGATCGGATTCCTGCAGAAAGGGATCGAGTGGTTGAACCCGTCGAACACGCTCGCGGCGCAAACCTACATGATCATCTTCATCATCATTTTCATCCAATTCCGACCACGAGGCATCATTGCCCTCAAAGGTCGCGCGGCGGGGGATTGAGCTATGGAACGTAGTTTTGTTGCTAAGAACCCATCTGTGTTGGTCTTTCTGGCCATCCTGTCGCTGTTCACGCTGGGTGTAACTGTTCTGTCCGAAGGGTTTGGGATCGGTGTGATCTCAACCAGTTTCGTCAAAACGCTGGGCAAGACCCTGTGCCTTTGTTTGATCGCGGTCGCGATGGATCTGGTTTGGGGTTTCACCGGCATTCTATCACTAGGCCATTTCGCTTTCTTCGGGCTCGGTGGCTATATGATCGGCATGTGGCTGATGTACGAACGCACCCGGCTGATCGTGGTCGAGTCATTATCACAAGCCGACATTCCGCCAACGCCTGCCGAAGTTGTGGACGCCATCGGCACTCAGATTTTCGGCGTAGTCGGATCATCCGAATTCCCGCTGATCTGGGCGTTTTCGCACAGCTTGACGCTGCAGTTGATACTGGTCGTTGTGGTGCCTGGCCTGCTGGCACTGATCTTTGGCTGGCTGGCCTTCCGCAGTCGAGTGACCGGCGTCTATCTGTCGATCCTGACGCAAGCAATGACGCTGGCTCTGGCTTTGTATCTGTTTCAGAACGACAGCGGGCTTCGCGGCAACAATGGCTTGTCCGGCTTGCAGAACCTGCCCGGTGTCACTGTCTCTCAAGACGTTGTTTCGCTCTGGTTCCTATGGGCTTCAGCTTTGGCGTTGGGACTGGGTTACATGCTGGCGGCATGGATAGTGTCGGGCAAGTTCGGCTCAGTCCTGCGTGGCATTCGAGACAACGAGGCGCGGGTTCGGTTCCTCGGCTATTCGGTCGAAGCCTACAAGTTGGCTGTCTTCACCCTGACGGCTTGCATCGCCGCAATCGCGGGTGCGCTATATTATCCGCAGGCTGGCATTATCAACCCCGAGGAGATGGCCCCCATCGCCTCAATATATCTGGCCGTCTGGGTCGCTATCGGCGGCCGGGGCCGCCTGTATGGTGCGGTCATCGGCGCGGCTTTTGTCAGCCTGCTGAGCACCTGGTTCACCGGCGGGCAGGCCCCGGATATCCCGCTTGGTTTTTACACGATCAAATGGGTCGACTGGTGGCAAGTGCTGCTGGGGGTGTCCTTTGTGCTGGTCACGCTGTTTGCTCCGCAAGGTATCGGAGGGTTGTTCGACTTGTATACCAACCAGCGTCATCCCGATCGGCATGGTGCCAATCTGGGACCCGATGAAGGCGCTTTGCGTGAGAAAGAGGCTAGCTTATGAGCACCTTGTTAGAGGTAAGTGGCGTATCGGTTACCTTCGACGGGTTCCGCGCCATCAACAACCTGTCCTTCCAGATTGGTGACGCGGAGCTACGTTCCGTGATTGGCCCGAATGGTGCCGGCAAGACTACGTTTATGGACATCATCACCGGCAAGACCCGACCAGATGAGGGGCGGGTCATATGGGGTGAAAAGTCCGTATCTTTGTTGGATATGACCGAGGCAAAAATCGCGCAGGCGGGAATCGGGCGGAAGTTTCAGAAGCCTACGGTTTTTGAGGATCAGTCCGTTCACGATAATCTACTAATGGCGCTAAAGAAAAATCGTGGCTGGGTTGGTGTGCTGCTTTACCGTCCGTCCAAAAGTGATTTGCAGAAGGTCGAAGACCTGGCCACCGAAATTGGGCTGTATCAGGAACTGAGCCGGAAGTCAGGTGAACTGAGCCACGGGCAAAAGCAATGGTTGGAAATTGGCATGCTGCTTGCGCAGGACCCACGTCTGCTGTTGGTTGACGAACCCGCCGCTGGCATGACCCCGCAAGAACGCGAACATACCACAGACTTGCTAGTTCAAGCTGCAAAGACCCGCGCGGTTGTGGTCGTTGAACATGATATGGAATTTGTCAGGCGCCTGAACTGCAAAGTCACGGTTTTGCATGAAGGATCCGTGTTAGCCGAGGGCAGTCTTGATCACGTGACATCAAATCAGGACGTCATCGACGTTTATCTGGGGCGCTAGAAAATGTTGAAGCTGACCGATCTGACTTTGCACTATGGGCACTCGCAAATCCTCAACGGGATTTCCATGGAAGCTTTACAGGGTGAAGTAACGTGCGTCATGGGGACCAATGGTGTCGGAAAAACCAGCCTGATCAAGGCAATCTCAGGGGCGCATCCCCGTTCCGGTGGCGAGCTGGAGCTTGACGGAAAGCAAATGGGTATTTTCCCTGCTCATCAGATGGCCTGGAATGGTGTGGCATATGTCCCCCAAGGTCGCGAGATTTTCCCATTGCTCACAGTTCGAGAAAATCTGGAAACAGGCTTCTCCTGTCTGCCTGCCAGCGAACATTTCGTCCCAGATGATATTTTTGACATGTTCCCGGTCCTCAACAAAATGCAGAACCGGCGCGGGGGCGACCTTTCTGGCGGGCAGCAGCAACAGTTGGCCATCGCACGTGCACTGATCACAAGACCGCGCCTGCTGCTGCTAGATGAGCCAACCGAAGGGATTCAGCCGAACATAATCCAACAGATTGGCGAGGTGATCCGGCACCTCAGAAAGACGAGCGGAATGGCAATTGTCTTAGTCGAGCAGTATTTCGACTTCGCATATGATCTTGCCGACAGGTTTGTTGTGTTGCGACGTGGCGAAGTCATGGTCAAAGGCACACGAGATGACCTGACGCGTGATCAAGTGTTGCGGGCCGTATCAGTTTAGCGCTGCTCCGTGAAGTAGACTCCGGTATAGATACATGAAGCCCAGATCATGTTCTGCACTAACTCTCGGGACATAGTTCGATCCTACAAAAACGTACAATTTAAGAAATGCTTGTTTTTTGAGATACTGCCCTCCGGTACCTCTTGCCTTGATATGTGAGTACTTTCGGACAGATCGACAGGCTTGATGTTGTATCAAGGTTCGGCTTGAGCTCGATCCTTTCCGCAACGTTGCACTCCACGATGGTCAGTGCTGACCGCAGTGAAAGGGCGGTTTGGACTTTACCGGTTTATGCCCGTGCAAACGCTCGCAAATAGGTGTCCGCTGCATTGCCTAAAACACATTGCTGCGGGCGCGAACGCTTTCTGCGTCACCAGCATGCGAAATCCCAAAAGTCCGGTTTGTCCGCATCTCGGACATTGCAAACTCGGTTTTGGAGGTCCGCTTTGGGCTGCCTCCAGTCATCTACACGGGAGGCAGCGAAGGTCGACTACGAGCCCAAATCGACTCTGATTTCCGACGTTTTCCGCTGATGAAACGTCCCGAAACATCCATTTCAAAACTCACCTGTGTCCTATGTTTTCGGAGGTTTAGAGGAAAATCGAATGGCGACGCGTGGGTATTGTCTGTGTAAGAAAACAAGTTGGGTCTACCGGGGTGATCAAACATGGGCATGCTATTGCCACTGCGATGACTGCCGTCGGAATTGTGCCGCACCGGTGGTTGCGTGGTTCGGTGTGCCAATAGAGAACTTTGAGTGGACTGGTGCTAAACCCTGTACTTATGAAAGTTCCAAAGGCGTTTTCAGGCACTTTTGCGGGACGTGTGGGTCACCCATTGGATTTGAAGCCGATCACTATCCAGGTGGTATGCACCTCTACGCTGCGTCGCTCGAAAACCCGGAAGATTTCAAACCGACTTTTCACGTCAATAAGCAAAGCAAGTTGCCTTGGTTGCAAATGACTGATGATCTCGACGCGTTTGAAGGCACACTGCTACACACCCCTAACGACCCAGCCGGATATTAGTAGATGTGGAAGCGACCTGATTTTCACAATGGCAGCTTTGTTCGGATTGCGGTCCGCTGCATGTGCGAAATGCGGAATTGGGATCTAGGGCAGCTTAGGGCTCCGTACTGCCATAACAAAGCCAACTAATAATACCTAGCTCGAACAACCCTAACTCTTGCTTCAGGCGTCTCCAAGTGACGGTATCGGCCCCCTGAGTACCGGCGGCAATCCAGCGCAAGTCCGGCACAGATTGAGGCCGCGTCAATGTCTTCCCCATCTACGTAGCAAACGCCCAATTAGCGGTCGTAGGTGCGTTCATCGTTCAGCTTGCACGTGACGGTTCCGCCGGGAAGGTGAAGTGTGCTTGAAGCTACTAGTCTCAGCTTCGGCTCACCTTTATTGTCGTCCTCTGTCGAATGCGGATAGAAGCATGCCCAAACTGCCCGTTAGCGAGTCTTCGCCGCACTCCCGCTGGCTCTAGATGGCGATACTTACCACGAGAAAACTCCGGCAAATCTAAAGCCAGTCCTTGTTTAATTAACTCTGCACCAATGTCTCGACCGTCTGGTAGATAGCATGTTCCCACAAGTCGATCGTAAGATCTTTCACCATCAAGTTTTGCGGTAATGGTTTGCCCCTTACAAATTTCGACCATCGCCCATTTGGACTTTTGGCCATAAGGCATGTCCAATTCCGGAGCATCGATTCCAGCCAAACGAATTTTTGTTCCATTTATTCTGATAGTGTCTCCATCTATCACATATGCACGCCCTTGCAGCATCATGCTCTTTGGCATTGCTGGTATTGGGTATGCTGGCTTGTGGATGCGGCGTCTATTGTTGGGTCGAACAACTGGCTTCAGAGTAGATCGCCGATTGTTAGGTCGAACTATCGGCTTTAGGGAGGTTCTTCTCCGACGAGAGCGACCTACTGCACGGCCTATGGTGCGACCTATAGAGCGGCTTGAGCCAGTGACCTTAATTAAAAGTCCGCCAAAAACAACGGCCAAGACAACTAGTTCCATTGTTCCCAAAACCCTTCCATGAAGCGGATGAAGTAGTTTGTTTGATTAGGGTGTTTTTGGGTCAAATTGCTTTCGATTCACGGCCAACGGTTTTTTAATTTCCGCCAAAACTAATGACATACAGATCAATTACTTAGCCGCTCTCGGAAGTTTTAATCCGAATTGAGGTTTGTACCGTGGTTCATCAACACCCAGGGCAATCAACCAAGTCATGGATGCTGGCTTTGATGTTTGGTGCGTCTAGAGAGTTAACTCCCGCTGAGGTGAGGTGGTGTACCGGCTATTGATCCAACCAGTGCAACGACCCGTAACACTCATGCCCCATTTAGTCTGGGCAGTCCCATGGTCAGACTAAATCCCCGCGTTGCCTATCATCCCAGATTAAGGTGACGCGGGGAACTTTGATCCAAAGTGCAATTAACGCCGTACACAACTTACCCCTAACTGTATGCCCGCGTTGTTCACTTGGTTTCCCTCCGAACAACGCGGGTTTTTTGGGGGATGAGGGGGTAACGAGTGACCGCCCCGCCATAGTGCGGGGCTTTTTCTTGGTTAGACATGACGCGAAACTCTATCATATTGTGACTAAACGTCATTGCGGCACGGGTTTCGTCATGGACAACACTGTACTCTATTTTTTGGTTGGCATCTTTGTCGTCGGGCTACTGACGATGGGTTACTACTCAAGGGGCAGCGGTGCGTTAATCTCTATTGTGATCGTGGTCGGCGTTAACCGTGCCGCTCAGCCCAATCGAAAAACCCTTTGAACATTTGTATGTGGCTATTGATTGTTTTGGGGGCGATTGTCTTCTGACCCGGCAGCTTGATGACTTCCGTTAGAGGCATGTCTTTGAGCCCGGGTTTAGTGTTCCGACTGGTTGGTAAGGCTTGCAGAACCTTTTTGACTTCGTTCGCATCCTGCTTCGTTATCGTGCTCAGCAACCTGTCTGACCCAAAGTACTCAACCAGAATATTCAAGTATGCGCGGTTCTGGCCGACTGTTTTTTCAGCCCACTGACGCGCGTGCTCCTTTATGAAGTCGTCAATTGCGTTGCCTAGTGGCGAAGAGGTAGGGAGAGCCTTTTCAGGCGGCGGTACAGCCACGATTGAGGCGCCATCATACGAATAGTGTTCAAGGCGCTCTACCGCTTCCAGAACGCGCCTGAGCATATCTCTACGCCCCTTTCGCCATTCCCGGCGAAGGTCTGGCTCGTTTTTGTCCCAGTCCCGTGTGCTTATGTCAGAGAATTTGCAAAACTCGTCGCTGTCGAGATATAGGTCCGACAGTAGGTCATCGCCCTCAGCTGCGTTTTCATGGATTTCAATCTCTTACTGCATCGCATTGACTGCTCCATCTGGAAAGCCTTTGTCGTTCAGCCGTTCCAGGTATTTATCCAGCGAAGTCTTGAAGTACCGATGCACCATTGATCGGATTTGGTCTTGTCTTAGTCGGGGCACGTTCTTTTGATCCGGTATTAACCGACCGCAAGATGCAAGAAATCGCGCCAGATCACCAGCCCTATGCGGGCAGCGAGTACGCAGCGATATTCTTACAGATGTCCGCTTTTGCTGGTAAGAGGTAGGGATAGGCCAACGGAAGTAATAAATACCATGTCTTGAAAGGGATAGGTAGGATGAGTGCATCATTGTAGGTGTGTCCCACTTTGTGTCACACCCGAGCACCACTGGGCTAAGTCAATGATTTAGAATAAAATGGAGGCGAGTACCGGAATCGAACCGGTGTACACGGATTTGCAAGAGATCGACATCAAAAATAACCAATGAAATTCAATGTTATGTACGGGAAAATTTTCGCTGTGTGCCGTTTTGTGTACCGTTAAGTTTTTCCGCAATTAGTTGGTTTTATTTGCCTTTTCAGCTGTCTCGCGCATGACTTTAAAAGCCAGCATGAGGATTAGCATACATGCGAACAATCCACTTACGTCGCCAATGAAATAGCCAATCAGCGTATCCGTGTTGTGGCTAAAAGCCCAACCCATTCCAAAGGTATTGATTGCTGAGGCAATTGCACCTGCTACCATCACATCTCGCCAGTTTGCTGCGCGATTTGCTGTTATTCGAAAGTCCATGCCTACTTTTGCTAGCGCCCAAAAAGTTACCGCGGCACACACTATTCCAGAGAAAACACCAGCAAGCCCCGCCATTGTGAAACCCGCAGCCCCAAAGTTTATCCAATGCGTCAGTAAGGCAGTTGGTGCGAACAAAGGAATAGCTTTCCAGCCCATCATCCATGCAGACAATATGCGGACGCCATGTGGAAGGAATAGTAAACTGGCATAGGGTGCTAGCTCTGGCGTGTATTGGGCTTGTAGTGGGAGCAGAATGTAAATTGAGATTCCAAATGCGAGTAAGTGCGCAAACGAAATAATAAGAAACGGTGTCAGCAGGTTTTGGTTGCTTGATGCTTTCAACGGCTCAGCTACCTAGCTCTTTCGACACGACATACGAAGATCGTTGTCGCCCCTGCGCGTGTTGCAAATACCCTGCTTCTACTAGTTCTCGCAATGCTCGAAAAAAGGCGCTACGCGACACACCATTCAGCAATTCATGTTGCCGCAGTTCTTCCGTCTCAACCGTTTTTGAAGTTTCGCTCAGCAACGTTGCTGCGTACACAATATTTCTCTGCACGGCACTTAAATCATCAATGCCTAAGTCCCGCTCCATGCCAAGTAGCAGTTGCTTCAGACGTGCTAATTTTTCAATCCCTGTCATGCTTAAGCTCAAAGCTGCAAGTTAGATGTCTTCCAACATAGGGCTTGACTGGTGCGTGTAACAAGTCCCAATTTGGCACTTATAGTTGATGCGTGAGCCACTTGTGCTTCGCGTGAATGAAAAAAGTTAGAGGATTGAGGCAGTGAAAATTTTCATATTGCAAGTAGTTTTGGTGGCGGCACTTGCCGTGGCGACGTTCAGTGGTTCATCAAACGCGGGAGGCATGCGATTTGAACAAGATGCATCCAATTTACCAAATTCATACAAGCGGTTGCGTAAAGTCGACGGTATCAAAGCAAAACGTGTCCATTCATTTTCGATCTATGGCGGTGATTGCGTAACATCTGCCTACGGCGATGGTACAGGTAAGGGCGACTGTACATATGGTTCTGTCCGTTCAATGCTTAGGGAAGCAAAGAGCGACGGTACTTGGATTTTTGCTCAACCATCAGAGGCTTGGTATGGGTGGGATATGCTTGTTCCAGCGAGCTTTCCTACACAAGGGTCACAGACCAAGGGAAGTTACATTTTTACTCAATGGAAGGGCGGTGTGTGTCCTCACGCTTCAATCAACCACTCTACACGCAAGGGCCAAGGCGACACTATTTATTTGCGTCTCCAGGCACCGCGAGACTCAGCAAATCACGACTGCAGAGACATTGCACGCATTCCCTTGATGAACATGCGTGACTTCAAAAACCAATGGCGGAACTTTCAAGTGTACGCCAAATGGTCCCATAAGGCAGACGGGCAAATCATCGTCTACATAGATGGTCAGCAAGTCGCGAATTACAGTGGACCAACTCTTAACGTTGCTCCAAATGCTCCGCACAAAAAGGCAAAAATGAACCACTTTGATATAGGCGTCTATTTGTGCTGCACGGCAGGGGTTAAGCACGTCCGCCCAGGCACGGTGTACTTCGCTAATGTGAAGCGTGCTGGCAGTCGAAAAAAGCTTAGTAGGTAAGCGTGCGGCACGGCAGCGCTAACGCACCTAAAGACCTGTTTTAGGGCTTCGTTGGATTGCCGTTTCGACGGCTTTTGGAGTTGCGATGGAAGCACTGTATCGTGAAATGCCGCTTAGTATTGGTTGTGTCTATGCTTCCAGAATAGCTTTGCGTCTGGGGTTTGATTGCTGCTTGGTTCAACTTCGACGCCAGCTATCTTTCCAGCTATATCGTATGTGATAGTTGCGATGCCCCTACGGCGGTGGTCATGCCGCACGTCCACGCTATCGCATTGGACTGAATCGAAGCCAACGCCAAATATGGCGTGCGCCACGATTTCGTTTGGCCTGTCAGTCAACGCTACTTGTATCCAGACAGAACCATTTACAGCTGGGACGTCAATTGAGCGATCATCAAAACGCATACGTTCATTGGTGTTCGCTCCAAGATTTGGCGGAACAACTGATATACAAAAAAGGTACTCAGGCCTGGCCCTGAAGGAAAGTGAGCTTTCCCCGCGTGAGTTGGCAGTTCGCTTCTCCGACACAGAAAAGTACTTTGTGTCAGAGGCTTCGGTCTATCGCATCCTCAAGTCTTACGACCTGATCACCAGCCCGGCCTATGTGGTTCTATCGGCGGCCGACGAGTTCCGGGACAAAACCACTCGGCCGAACCAACTCTGGCAGACCGACTTCACTTACCTGAAGGTCATCGGCTGGGGCTGGTTCTATCTGTCGACCATCCTCGATGATTACAGCCGTTACATCATCGCCTGGAAGCTCTGCACGACGATGAAGGCCAGTGATGTCACCGATACGCTGGACCTGGCTTTGCAGGCTTCGGGCTGCGATCAGGTGACGGTTCTACACAAACCACGCCTGCTCAGCGACAACGGGTCCAGCTACATCTCTGGTGAGCTTGCCGAATGGCTGGAAGATCAGAAAATGGATCATGTTCGAGGCGCGCCATACCATCCGCAAACCCAAGGCAAGATCGAGCGCTGGCACCAGACTCTCAAGAACCGCATCTTGCTGGAAAACTACTATCTGCCCGGTGACCTTCAGCAGCAGATCGATGCTTTCGTCGATCACTACAATCACCGGCGTTACCACGAAAGCTTACAAAACCTCACGCCCGCTGATGTCTACTTTGGACGCGGACAGACCATTCTAAAACAACGAGAAAGGATCAAGCGAAAGACCATCGAAACCCGGCGCTTGCTTCACCGCAAATCCGCCGCATAATCAATCCAACCAGATGAGCCACGCTCTCTCTTAGATCAGAGCGCCATCTGTCCCAAAATCTCTGACGACGGACAAGATGTAGTCTTTGTAAGCTTGTTTGCCCGTCCCATTCTCCAAAGCCTCTTGCATGCGCTTGATGGTATACGAGGCAACATGCTTGAATTTGCGTGTTTGTGCAGGGAGGTTGTTTTTAATGCGCGCCTTGGTCTCGTGGTACAATTCAATTGCGCGCTCTTTGGCTTCCTCTAAGTCGTCCGTCTTTGTGCTTTTCACAACACGTTTGCCGTTGTCCAAAGTCAGCCGCACGTACCAATTTTCGCTGCCCTGGCGCTTATCCAGCTTCAGTTTTTTGTGCACATTTACAGTAGTAACGCCGTAGCTCATCGCGTGCTGCTTCGCCTAGTTGCCTGTTTTTTCTCAGTATACGGCAAAAGGTCTCAAAATGCAGTCGAATCTGCACGCGGACTGTGTACGAGTTGTGCACGAAAATTACGCGACTACATCTTGTGTTGATGGACGCTAATCGGCCAAAATATACAAGATGTTGTGGAGGCGAGTACCGGAATCGAACCGGTGTACACGGATTTGCAATCCGCTGCGTCACCACTCCGCCAACTCGCCTTTTCAAGTAAAATCAAATACTTGCCGTGGTGTGCGTGGGGTTTTAACAGCTTTCCTCTGGGGCGTCCAGAGGATTGCGTGCAATTTTGAAGGCAAGATTGAAATTTGCGATATCCCGTGAACATTTTTTGAGGCGGCGCAACCGGGTTGCGGCAACAGGGCCGTTGCTGCACGGATCAGGATGTGGCACAAGCCCGACATCCTTGGGAATGAGACGAGATATCCAATGACAGATTTCGCAGCCCGGCGCCGCACAATGGTTGATACACAGGTCCGACCCTCTGATGTCACCAAGTTCCCGATCATTGACGCGATGTTGCACGTCCCACGCGAGAACTTCGTGCCGGACGCGCAGCGCGAAGCGGCCTATGTCGACGATTTGATCGAAATGGGCAATGGTCGCGCGATGATCGAGCCTCGGACTCTGGCCAAGATCTTGGACGCGTTGAACATATCCAATGATGAGATGGTTCTCGATATCGCTCCGGCCATGGGGTATTCCACGGCGGTGGCCGCCCGGATGGCGCAGTTGGTTGTTGGTGTGGAAAGTGACGAGGCGCTGGCGGCTGAGGCGCAAAGCCTTCTGGCCGAGGCGGATGTGGACAACGCAATCATCCACGTGGGCCCGCTTGAGCAGGGCGTGGCTGAGCACGGCCCCTACGACGCGATTATGGTACAAGGCGGCGTCGAGCAAATTCCCCAAGCGTTGCTTGATCAGCTTAAAGAACACGGCCGGATCGCCTGTCTGTTTGTTGACGGCAACCTCGGCACCGTGCGGATCGGTCGGAAGTCCGGCGGTCAGGTCAGCTGGCGTGACGCGTTTAACGCCAGCGCACCTGTTCTGGAGAGTTTTTCGGCCGAGTGTGCATTTTCGCTATAGTCCGCCGATAGATTTTTCTTCCGCCTTGATTAGTTGAAAACAAGGCCGCAAACTGCCTGTAGGGCAGTGTAATTTCGTTTGAGAGGATTTCGGTATGCGTGGTACGGCGACAGGTAAGATCGTCAAGGCGTTTGCGGTGACCGCAGGACTTGCCATCAGCGTGATGCCAGGGCGTGTAGCGTGGGCAGATAACATAACAGACGCCTTTATCGGCGCGTATAACACAAGCGGCCTGTTGGAACAGAACCGGGCGCTGTTGCGGGCTGCGGACGAAGATGTGGCTATCGCGCTTTCGGCGTTGCGGCCGATCATCAACTGGACGGTGCAGGTTAGCCAGGATTATACCCGCTCTCGGACCTCCAATGTGGTCACGACCAATGAACCATCGCGGTTCTTTACGGGTCTGACGCTGGGCCAACTTCTGTATGATGGTGGCGCTTCGCTTCTGGGCAAGCAATCTGCGCAGGAAACTGTACTGTCGACCCGGCAAACCTTGATCGACATTGAACAACAAGTTCTGATCCGTGCGGCAAATGCCTATTTGGGCGTGTTACTGCAGGAAGAGACTGTAGAAATCCGTCAGAACAACGTCGAGGTTTCGGCCGAGGAACTTAGGGCATCGAATGACCGCTTTGAGGTTGGTGAAGTCACCCGCACGGACGTCGCCTTGTCCGAAGCGCAGTTGGCGAGCTCGCAGGCGGACCTCGCGGTTGCGCGCGGTGAACTGAGCATCGCGCAGGCCGAATATGTGAATGCTGTCGGTAAGGCGCCGGGGCGCACCGCAGGCCAACCGAGCCTGCCCAACCTGCCACGGTCCGAGGCCGAGGCAGTCGGCCTAGCGCAACGCAACCATCCGGCGATTCTGTCTGCGCAGCATCAGGTGCGCGCGTTCGACCTGATCGTGCAGCAACAGCGGGCCAATCTTGGTCCAAATGTCAGCCTGAACGCGGATGCAGGCGTGTCCGAAAGCTATGACAACGACGATTATATCAACGATGCAACTATCTCACTGAACTTCAATCAGCCCATCTATGCGGGTGGTCGTTTAGCCGCGAACGTGCGGCGCGCAATGGCGACACGGGATGCATCGCGTGCGAATCTGTTGAATGTGCAGAAAAACATCACGCAGGGCGTTACCGACCGTTATGCGGCGTTCCTGGCGGCCAGCGCCAGCCTTCGGGCCTCGACTGAGCGGGTTCGCGCGTCACAGGTCGCCTTCGACGGCATTCGCGAAGAAGCGACATTGGGTGCCCGGACAACTCTGGATGTATTGAACGCTCAGCAGGACCTTTTGGATGCGCAGCTGGCCGAAGTTGCTTCGCGCACCGAACGCTCGCGCGCCGCTTATCAGTTGTTGCAGGCTCAGGGCTTGCTGACGGCAGAACGTCTTGGGTTGGCGGTACAGATCTATGATCCGACCTTGTACTATAACCTGGTTAAAAAAGCGCCGGCACAGGTCAGCAAACAGAGCAAAGATCTGGATCGCGTCCTCAAAGCATTGCGTCGCGACTGATCGGCCATACTATTTGTTGTGAGGTTGGGATTGTTTGGCTACACTCGATCCGAGGATAGAGCGGTAGAGAACAATGACTGATAACGTCGTAAAAGCAGGGATCGAAGATGTTTTGTCTTCGGTCAAACGTCTGGTAAGCGAAGACCACCGCGATAAATCCGTCTCGGATCAACAGCCTGTATCCAGAAAGCCGGGACGGCTGGTTCTGACGGATGCTTTGCGTATCGGCACCCCGACTCAGGTCGATGAGACTCCCGAGTTTGTTGGCACGGGCCTAAAAAGTTCCGACTCGGCCAAGCCGATGTTGTTGCGGGCTTGCGATATCGTCGAGGCGGGCAAACCGGCTAATGCCGTTGAGGATGAGGTAGAGGCAGACGCGCCGAATTCTGCTGCATCGACAGATGCGGCAACCAGCTTGAGCGCGAAGATCGAAGCGCTGGAAGCGGCCATTGCGCAAACAGAAGATCAGTGGGAGCCGGACGGTGACAGCGAAGACGCCTATTCCGGGACGCCGTCGCAGTCTTTGCCTTGGAATGTAGAAGAAGAGTTCGCCGCAGCCGCTTCTTTAGGCGCTGTCGAAGTCGAGCAAGCCGATGCGCCCGCAGAGGACGAAGACGTACACGTTCAGGCAGAGTTTATCCGGTCGCCTCGGGTTGAATCCGAGGTGATCGAAGAGGCTGCCGAAGACGAAATGACAATCGATATGGATGAAGAGGCGTTGCGCGCCCTGATTGCCGAAGTTGTCCGGCAAGAGTTGCAGGGCACAATGGGCGAACGGATCACACGGAATGTGCGCAAGATGGTCCGGCGCGAGATCGCACGTGCTCTGGCCGCAAAAGAGCTGGGCTAAAGCTCAGCCGCGCTGAGGTGACTGGGCAAGGCTCAGCAGCAGATCAAGATCCATGTGGTGCTCAAGATGGTCGGCCAGATCGTCCAACGCCTGTTCTACGCCGTCCTCGTAAGCGACGTCCGAGGTCACGCCCAGTTTTGAAAGATAGTGCGTCCGGAACGTGTCGGACGAAAAGATGCCGTGCAGATAGCTGCCTTTGATCCGTCCATTGGCGCTGGCAGCACCTTCCGGCTTGCCTTCAACCTCCAGCCATGCGCGGGCGCGATCAGGGCCATCGGTATGACCCATGTGGATTTCGTACCCGCTGACTGGATTCCGGTCGGGCAGGGCATGGGCTGATCGCAGGATAACGTGTTTTTGCCCGCCCATGACGGTGTCAACGTCCAGTAAACCCAGCCCATCGACCTTGCCCGGTCTTCCGTCGACACCATCAGGGTCGGAAATGCTTTTGCCCAGCATCTGGTACCCACCGCACAGCCCCAGAACATGCCCACCCCGGCGCACATGGCCATAGAGGTCGATATCCCACCCCTGCGCCCTGAAATATGTCAGGTCTGCGATGGTGGATTTGCTGCCGGGCAGCAGAACCAGATCGGCGTCACCGGGCAGGGGACGTCCTGCGGGAATGATCTCGACACTTACGCCGGGCTCAGCCGATAGCGGGTCGAGGTCGTCGAAATTGGCCATGCGTTCAAGCTGAGGCACAACGACCTTGCACCCGCCACCAGTATGAGAGCGAATGTCCATCATATCCTCGGCAGGCAATTTCCACGCGTCTTGAAACCATGGAACCACGCCCAGACAGGGCCAACCTGTGCGGGTGGCGATGTCATCGCGCCCCTCGTCGAACAAGGACACATCCCCCTTGAACCTGTTGACGGCAAAGCCCCGGATCTGTGCCAGATCGCCGCCTTCCAGCACAGCCTGAGTGCCGACGATCTGTGCGATCACACCGCCACGATGGATGTCGCCAACAAGAACCACCGGAACATCTGCTGCACAGGCAAAGCCCATGTTGGCGATATCACCTTTGCGCAGATTGGTTTCAGCTGGGCTTCCCGCGCCCTCGATCAAAACCAGGTCAGCATCCGCGCAAAGCCGGTCAAAGCTTTCCAGCGCAGCCCCCAGCAGCTTGGACTTGTCCTTGCGGTAATCCCCGGCCTTCATCGTGCCCGCACGTTGTCCCTGAACGATGATCTGGGCGCCGGTGTCCGTTTCAGGTTTCAGCAAAATGGGGTTCATGTCGGTATGGGTCGCCCTCCGCGCCGCCCGGGCCTGAAGCGCTTGCGCACGGCCGATCTCGCCCCCGTTCTCGGTGACAGCCGCATTGTTCGACATGTTCTGTGGCTTGAACGGAGCAACCCGCATACCCCGCCGTGTAAAGGCCCGCGCAAGCCCGGCCACCAGCACCGATTTTCCGACGTTGCTGCCGGTACCTTGAATCATGATGGCGCGAACCATGGTTTGTCTCCTATATGTCGGGGCGCAGATGACCTGATTTGAACCAAAAGGGAAAGCCCCGGATGAACACGCCAGCGCATCTTTTGATCGGGGCCGCTGCTTTTGCCCGGCCTCCGCAGGGGCGTATCCTGTTGGCGGCATTGCTGGGGGCGGTACTGCCGGATCTGTCCCTGTATCTCATGGTGGGGGTGTCGCTGTTTGTTTTGGGCATTCCGGAACAGGTGGTCTTTGGGCAACTCTACTATTCACAGACCTGGCAGACCGTCTTTGCCATCGACAACTCCTTTATCCTTTGGGGGAGCGCACTGTTATTGGCAGTGTGGCGCGGTTGGCATTTTGTTGCTGTCGGGGCTGCGGCAGGTCTGTTGCATTTGGCGACAGATTTTGTGCTGCACGCCGGGGACGGACGACCCCAGTTCTGGCCGCTGAGCGATTGGGTGTTTCACAGCCCTGTCAGCTATTGGGACAGCGCCCATCATGCCTTGTGGGTGGCACCGGTTTCCGCGTCAGTGTGTTTGGCAGCCTATGTTGTGCTGTGGCAGCGCGGCCTGTCAGTTTGGGGCAGGGCCCTGTTTGGCTCGATGCTGGCGGCTGAAATCTGGGTGGCGCGACAGTGGCTGTTGTTTTTCTAGGCGCGCGAATTGCATGACACGGCAAAGAAAAACGCGCTCTGCCTGTCAGAGCGCGTTTTTTCTGGTGCGAAATCGCCTGGGATCAGGCGGCTTCAGCTTGCTGAGCGGCATTACGACGCTCGCTTTCTTCGCGCGACAAAGCGACCGAGGTGCGCACGCCACGGCCAACGAACTCCATCAGTCCGCTGACAACCCGTTCATTCGGGTCAATACCTGCGCAGGACAGCACTTCGCGCCCATCGCGCGAACGCGCCCAGCGGGCGATTTGTTCGGGGCCATTGCCGTATTTCTTGTCATCGGCGATGGCATCATCAAGTGCAGCCAACACAACGGCCGCGAAAAGTTTGCGCGCACGATTGCCTTGCTCATTGTTAAAGGCAGTGCCGTCAACGAAATCTCTCATCTCGTCTTCCTTGTTGTTCTTGCTCTTGCATTTTCGGCGTGAGGGTCCTTATGACCTATTAGGTGCGATTCGGATACAGATAAAATGCATAGTTGCGTTGCGTCACTTGCATAGCTTGCTGCAAGTGCAGCACTAGGTGTCGTTGTCTTGTCAGGTGTGGTCCCGCCAGATATAGGGGCCGCAACTGATGCATCAACCGTTTGTGAAGGATTTATGTAATGCCCAAGATAAATGGGAACGAAATTCGCCCCGGCAATGTGCTTGAGCATAACGACGGCCTGTGGGCAGCGGTCAAGGTAGACCATGTAAAGCCGGGCAAAGGCGGTGCGTTTGCCCAGGTCGAACTGCGCAACCTGCGCAATGGCTCGAAATTGAACGAACGCTTCCGGTCAGCGGACAAGGTTGAGCGCGTCCGCCTGGAACAGAAAGACCAGCAATTCCTTTACGAATCCGACGGGATGCTGGTGTTCATGGATACAGAGACCTACGAACAGATTGAATTGCCGGCAGATTTGCTGGGTGAACGTCGTCCGTTCCTGCAGGATGGCATGACCATCGTTGTTGAATTCTACGAAAGCGAGGCGCTGAACGCGACGCTGCCGCAGAAAGTGACCTGCAAGATTGTCGAGACCGAGCCTGTTGTCAAAGGTCAGACCGCGGCAAATTCGTTCAAGCCTGCGATTCTGGACAATGGCATGAAAGTTATGGTGCCGCCTTTCATCGGTCAGGATGAAATGATTATCGTAAACACGGAAACGATGGACTATTCCGAACGCGCGTGACGTTTGGAACTATTGGCAAGAGACCGTGCAGGCGCCCGCTGCGCGGTCTTTTTTTAAGCGGTGGGGCGGTAACGATAGCGTGTCGGATCGGGGCCAAACAGTTCCAGCATCAGCTCATATTTGATGCGATTGGCGCTGACCTGACGATAGAATGCGATCAGAAATGCGGTCGGGCCCTGAATTCGGCTGAGCCCACTGGTGGCCGCCACCACGGTGCCCACATCCGTTTTTCCCTGCAATACCAGATAACCGCCCAGCATCAGAATGCCGACGGTACCGGCGCCGTTGATTACGCTTAGCAGAAACTTGGCCGACAGCTTCCACAGGAACATCCTTCGCCGCGTGACATAGATGTCGTCAAACATGGTGTTGATGTCCCGCTCGACGGCTTCGATGTCCTCGGTCGTCAGCCGGTCCGTGGCGCTGCGCAGGATACGGACACGTTCTGCTACGAAAATGTTCACTTTGCGTTGCGAGACCAAAACGATGATGATTTGCGGCACGATCATCGAGAAGGCGATTAGCCCCAAACCGGGTTGCGTGGATGAGATATATCCGATCACGCTGATCAACGTACCGATCTGAACCACCGGATCCGAGAATGCGCCCCCTGCGAATTTCCCCAACTCTTCGGCCTCGGCGGAAATGGCCGTGGTCATGGTGCCTTTGCGTAGGTCCTCACCGGTTTCTTTCAGGTCGGTTGAACGCCACAGCAAACGCTGCCGGATAAGCCGGATCATGTCTTCACCCAAGGTGCCAGCCCGGTATCCAAGGATCCATTTCAGCACAAGGCTCAGCAGGATAACGGCCATCATGCCGATACCCAGCTGGATCAGCTTCTCAGTGCCCACATCTTCAGTTGTTAGGTGGTTGACGATGTCGCGCTGAAACTCAAGGGGAACGGCGGCCAGGGCAGCAATGGCGATGGACAGCACGATAAGAACGATCTGCCGTCCGGAACTGGCGCGCCAGATCGCGGAATATAGTCGAAACATGGGTGTATCCAGTTTGTCCTGTTTCCCGCAGTTTGGCAGGGCTGGGGAACAGGTTCAAACTTGGCGATATGTGTCGACGATGTGGTCGTGCTGATTAGGCAACAAGCGGCGCTTAGTCCGTCAATCGCACCGTGGCCTCGCCCGCCTGCATTTCACCATCTGCGCGGTCAAAACGCAGGTAGGCAATCGCGTGGCCCCCGGATTGAGTGAACAGGGTGCCTATCGATTTGCCATTGGCCGTGATCTCGGTCCCCACAGGGGCTGTGCCGTCAACAACGACGCGGCGCAGACCTTTGCGCAGTTCGGTCTTGTGCTTCATGCGCGCGGTCACTTCCTGACCTACATAGCAGCCCTTTTTGAAATCCACACCGTTCAGAATGTCAAAACCGGATTCAAGGATGTAGCTGTCTTGGGACAGCTCAGTTCCAGCCTCTGGAATGCAATGTTGAACGCGCAGCGCATCCCAATCGGTGCCGTCATCTTCTTCCGGTGCTGTGGAATACATGCGCCAGCCCATGTCCGGGTGACGCGGGTCGGGCAAGGCGATCTCTGGCGCGGCACCTGTTCCGCGCTGCAGATGCAGATCGGCGCCTTCGATCGCCACATCCGCACGCAGCTTGTACATGCTCAGACGCTTGATCAGATCATCGGCGAGGTGCTCGGCCACATCCAGCAAAACGCCGTCGCCGTCACGCTTCAGGAAAAAGTCCGCCAGATACTTGCCTTGCGGCGTCAGCAGCGCGGCATAGACCAGCCCGTCATTCAAACCCTGAATGTCATTGGTGATCAGGTCCTGCAAAAAACTTTCGGTGTCCGAGCCGGTCAGGCGCAGGATGCGGCGGGTGGGCATGGCTTGGTCCTCGTCATTTCCTTTGGCCTCGTGATATAGGAAGATCCGCCGCCAAGACCAGAGGGTATCAGACGTGCCAGCCCCGATCTCTGTTGTGATTCCGACCCTGAACGCCGCTGGTGCCTTGCCCGCATGTCTTGAGGCGTTGATGGAGGGTCTGCACACCGGGCTGATCCGCGAGCTGATCATCAGCGATGGGGGGTCTACTGATCCAACACTGAAGATCGCGGAAGAGGCCGGTGCCCGGGTTGTGGCGGGTGCACCGTCGCGCGGCGGACAGTTACGACGTGGCTGCGCAGAGGCCGGTGGGGACTGGATGCTGATCCTGCACGCGGACACCGTGCTGCAACATGGCTGGAGTGAGGCCGTAAGCGCCCACCTTTCCAGCGGCACACCTGCAGCGTTCCGGTTGGCATTTCGGGCGCACGGTATTGCGCCAAGATGGGTCTCGGGCTGGGCCAATCTGCGCAGCAGGGTTTTTGGGTTGCCCTACGGGGATCAGGGACTTTTGGTGCTGCGCGATGTCTACCAAGCCGCAGGCGGCTATCCGGACCAACCCTTGATGGAGGATGTAGAGCTGGTGCGTCGCTTGCCCCGAATGACACTGCTTGAGATCCGAGCCTTTACGAGCGCGGAGCGGTATGAGCGGGCGGGGTGGCTTCGGAGGGGTACTCGGAATCTGTGGACGCTGTTGCGCTATTTTCTGGGAGCAGATCCGCAGGTGCTGGCGCAGGCGTATCGGCGATAAGTGCCGTACGCAGTTCGACCAGTGATTTTCCCAACCGGAACGGGGCTGCAAAACTGACAAGGCACAGGGCCACGATTTGAAGAACCAGAATATGAGCGTTGGCCTGCAAATACTCCCACTCGTCTTTCAGTTTGCCAACCTGATCGATCAGATCATCATAGCTTTGGGCCAGGATCAGGTAGTCCCCTGCAATAGCAGGTACTTTCCGGCGCATGTTGTCGATGGCGGTTTGCGTTTCGTCGTCCAGAGAGGTGAAGACCAGAAACTGGTCGATATCGAAGGCATCAGCTTTCGCGGCAGCACTGCGCATTTCATCCATGTCATCCTTGGCTTGACCTCCGAACAGGAAATGCAGGCCCTGAAGCGGGGCGACCTCATTGGTGACGGCTATGAACAACGGAAGTTCCGAATTGCTGGCGGTCGAGGCCGAGAGGAATTCGACCTTTTCGCATAAAACGGCCGTGTCCGGGTCGAAGGCCGGATCACAAAAGCGCAGGCGAAACCGAGCGGCGTCACGATCAAAGGCCAGTGTGGCCGCATAAGCCACATCGATCTGACGATCCAGCCGTGAGCTGTCCGAGGTGTAAAGCCCCGCCAGAACAGCGACCAACGCCCCGATACCGCCCAGTACGACCCAGACCAGATCGGCCAGCTTCCAGGCCCGATGACCGGCCGGTTTGCGGAACAGAAATGCCGTTCCGATACATCCCACCACAAAAAACAGAATCAGCAGAGGCAGTTGGTTGTCGGTCACAAAACTCATGAGCCCGATCTTAGGACCTGACCTGCGTCCTGCAACAGGGATCACGCGCAGTTGTAACATCTTACCGAATGTTCATACTGACCGAAGAGCCACGGGAGATTGTCGATGACAAAAGACATTGTTCTGATTCATGGGGCATTTGCCGGACCCTGGTGTATGCAGGATTATGCGACCTTCTTTCGTGATCGGGGGTGGACTGTACACACCCCCGCCTTGCGTCATCATGGCGATGACCCGAAAGCCGATCCTGACCCTGGGCTGACTAAGACCAGCGTGCTGGATTACACTGACGACATTGCGGAGTTTGTGCAGGGTCTGGACAGCAAGCCGGTTCTGCTTGGCCACGCCATTGCGGGTGTTGTTGCGCAGCAGGTGGCCGCGCGAGGTCTGGCCAGCGCCATTGTGCTGATCAACCCCAATGCGCCCTGGGGCACCTTGCCCGCAACCGACGATGAGCGCGCTGTGCCGCGTGCGTTGATGGAAGGTGGGGCCTTTTGGAAACAGCCCATGCGGGTTGAGTTCGACCTGATGGCGCCCTTTGCGCTCAATAAAATGGACGAGGCACAACAACACGCCGTGTTCGATCAACTGGGGGCCGAAAGCGGGCGCGTTATGTTCGAGATGTTCTTCTGGATGTTCGATGACCATCACGCGATCAAGGTTGAGTTCGACAAGGTCGACTGCCCAGTTCTGGTCGTTTCAGGCGCAGAAGACCGGGCGGTAAATCCAGACACATGCCGCGCCCTGGCAGAGCGTTACGGAGAACGCGGAACTTTTCTGCTGGTTCAGGACCACGCGCATTTTCTGTTTATGGAGCCAGGCTGGCAGGGGCCTGCTGAGCAAATCGAAAGCTGGTTGAATACACAGCCCATTTGAAACCGGGTTGACAACAATCAGATTTTTGGCCGAGATCGCGCCAAGTGAATAGGGCCACAGACCCTTTTTGCGCATAGTATCTGCGGGAAAGGACCAGGCATGACCCTATTCGTCATCCTCATTATTCTGTCTGCAGCACTGCTTCATGCGGTTTGGAACGCCATCGTCAAGACCGCGGCGGATCGCACGACCATGTTGGGGCTCGTTGCATTTGGTCACGTGTTGCCAGCGACTGTTATGGTGATGGTCCTGCCCTTGCCCAGCGCCGAGAGCTTTATCTACATCCTGCTCTCGACCGTTGTGCATTTCGGGTATTACTTCATGCTGGGCAAAGCCTATCAGCATGGGGATCTGAGTGTGGTTTACCCCATCGCCCGAGGCATCGTTCCAGCACTGGTTTCGCTTTGGGCGATGGTTCTGGTGGGTGAGGTGCTGCCATTGCAGGCGTGGGGTGGCATTGCCCTTATCGCATTTGGCATTCAGCTGAGCAGCTGGAAGGCGCTGCGCTCGGGTGTGGGGCGCAGTGCGCTGGGCTTTGCAGTAGGCACCGGATTTTGCATTTCGATCTACTCGGTTGTGGATGGGATCGGCGTTCGGCTGTCGGGCAACACACTCAGCTATTGGGCCTGGGGCGCTTTCCTGCACCTGTTCATTGCCGGCTTTGTCGGGGTCAAGAAGCGCTCGAGCCTGAAGTACATACCTGCCAAGGTTTGGATGACGGGCATTCTTGGCGGGCTGGTCTCGATGACCGCTTATGGTCTGGTGCTTTATGCCAAGAATTTTGCCCCGCTGGGCGCCGTTTCCGCGCTGCGAGAAACCTCGGTCATCTTTGCCGCGCTGATCGGGTTCATCTTCCTCAAGGAAGGCAATTGGATACGACGGCTGGGGGCCGCCGCACTTATGGCCATCGGTGTTGCCTTGATCGGGCTGGCCGTCTGATCACGGATGCAGGGCTCAGTTATTGGTCGAGAATGTGCTCTGCGGTTTCCATTTCAGAGTGCCGTCGTTATCGCGGTGGCAACGCAACAGGCGTTCCTGAACCGTGCTGACCGTATTGGTAACCGTGTTGTCGCCGACCATCAGAACAAAGGCGTCCTCGGAATAGGCCATGCCGTCGTAATAGCAAAACCGGCTCTCGGCCCCGTCCGGAATGGGGGATGCGGTGCTGAGCATCTGCTGCGCATGGGCTTGTGAGGCCAGCAGCGTCAGGGCCAGCCCAAAGGTAATAGTTTTCATGTCGTCCTCCCGTTCGAAATCTGTTGTTGGTCTAATCGGGTCTTGGACGCTCGGAACCTCAAATGTCGTTCTTGATGACGGATTGAGGGTAAGTGTGAACGAGATCAACGGGTTAGGCAAGGGGGTGTTCAAAGTGAGAGATTAAAACAGAACTGTTAATTGAGGAGTGAGAGTTCGTTGGCGCATACTGAATTCATGGCCATTGACCTGTCACATAGTCGCAGGGTGTCAGAGAAAAATCGCTTGATAACTACCTAAGGTGGAACGATATTTTCCATATTTTAGTAGATTGAGAGGAATGAATGTTTCAACAAGGAACCACCGGAGGTCTCAACGAAGAAGAAAAGAAGATTGTAAAATTTTTACTTTCAAAAGACTGGACCAATCAAGATATTCAAGCTCTCATTAACCTTGAACGACCTGCGACAATCAACTTTGCAAGGATTTCCGACGTAAAGAATGATCCTAGTATTAATCCTTGCTCAAAGGACCGGTTTGACGAGTTTCAAAGGTTTAAAAGGTCTTTTGATCTCAAAACTGGGCTGAACCCATTTGTTGATGAAAGGCTTATTAAGTCCAGAGAAGCGATGAAACTTGCGGTTAGTGTTTTTAACAATCCATCTTTTCAATTTAGAGCAGAAAATTTTTCCGTTTTAGCAAACATTGCTTGGACATACTTAATGCTCGAGTATTCTGAAAGAAATGGAATGCCATTAACTAGGAGGGATGGAAAAGCTGTTTCCTTAAACGATTTTGTTAAGAGTAAGGACTGTCCATTCACAGATGGTGTCAAAAAGAACATAAGCGCGCTAATAAAGATTCGAGACGCAACTGAACACACTGTATTAGGTCCGCATGACGAAAGTTGGATAGGTATTTTTCAAGCTAACTGCCTAAACTATGAACAGCAAATTTCGAGTATATTCGGTGAAAGGCTGTCCCTATCTAGGGTCAGGACCCATTGATTTTCGTTTTGCAGCATGATTCACGGTTCTAAAACTGAGCGGTGAACATGTCTGATCT